>NZ_JBIRJC010000006.1:0-206559 GCF_044329365.1 Kitasatospora sp. NPDC017646
TGTCTCCCCGGTCTCCCGCGGCGACTCCGGAACTGTACGGGCACCGACCCGCCACATGCAAATCGCCTCCGCCCGGGACTCCGGACGGAGGCGATGCGACGCGGTGCGACGCGTGTGACGCGTGCGATGCGACGTGATGCAGACACAGAGCCCGTCGGCCCGGGGTCAGCGGACCTCGGTGATCTCCGGGCCTCGGGCGAACGGGTCGAGCGAGCCGTAGCGGCCCTCTCCCTCGCCGGCCGCGGCAGCAGCCCCGCCACCGTCGGCGACCATCTGGGCGTCCTCGGGAAGCTTCAGCACGATCGGGTCGCGGGGAGCCATCGGGCTCTCGCCGCGGACGACGACGGTCTGGCGGAAGACCTGCTCGAGGATGCCGGCCATCTCGGGCTGCACGGCGGCCTGGCCCGAGATCACACCGCGCAGGAACCAGCGCGGGCCGTCGCATCCGACGAAGCGCACCAGCTGCACCCCCTGGGTGCCGTCCGGGAGCTGCACCGGGACCTGGGCGCGGAGGTGCCAGCCGAGCGGGCCCTCCTCCTCCTCGACCAGGCCGCCCTGCGAGGTGATGCCGTTGGCGATCTCCTCGCGGACCTCCCCCCAGATGCCCTCGGACTTCGGGGCCGCGAAGGCCTGGAGCTGGATGGCGCTGTTGCCGAGCACGAGGGTCGCCGCGACGATCGCGTCACCCGCGACCTCGACGCGCAGCTCCATGCCCTCGACACCGGGGACCAGCAGACCCCCGAGGTCGACTCGTCCCTCCTCCGGGGACTCGAGCTCGGTGTGGTCCCACGGGCCGTCCGGCCGCGGGGCCGGCGGCAGGCCGACCTTGTCGGCCGGGTCCAGCTCGGTCACGTTCTCGCTCTCGGCGGAACCTTCGACGTCATCGGCCGTCTCGTCGGCGCTGATGGCGTCGTCGGCGAGCTGCTCGACAGCGTCCTCGCTCTTCTGGCGACGACGGAACACGGTCACTGTCCTTCCCGGTCCAAGACCGATGCGAATACCTGCTCGGCTTCCTGCGAGGCCGCGGGAATGCTAGACCGCGGCGTGGCCACCGGTCGACCCGAACCCGCCCTCGGCGCGTGCCGACCCCGGCAGCTCGGCCACCTCGTGGAAGCGGGCCTTCTCGACCTGCTGGATGACCAGCTGAGCGATCCGGTCCCCTCGGCGGAAGCTGACCCCCTCGCGCGGGTCCAGATTGACGACGATCACCTTGATCTCTCCACGGTACCCGGCATCGACCGTCCCCGGGGCGTTCACGAGGGCAACTCCGCAACGAGCTGCCAGCCCGGAGCGCGGGTGGACGAAGGCCGCGTAGCCGTCCGGGAGCGCGATGGCGACGCCGGTGGGGAGCACCGCCCGCTCTCCGGGTGCCAGCTCGGCGTCGACGGTGGTCCGCAGGTCGGCACCGGCGTCCCCGGGCTGCGCGTACTCGGGCAGCGGCAGCTCGGGATCGATACGCCTGATCAGGACGTCCAGCTGCGGGCGGGGGGTCTCGCTCAAGGGTTCACCTCAAAGGCTCGTGCGCGCTTCATCAGATCAGGGTCGTCGAGGACCTTCTCGATGTCCTCGGGACGACCGTGCGTGGTGAAGTGTTCCAGCTTCACCTGGATGAAGAGCGCCTGTGCGCGCACGGCGACCGGTCCGTCCGGGCCGCCGATCCGCGCCTCGGCGGCGCTGTAGATCTTGCGGCCGTGCACACCGGTGATCCAGGCGCGCAGGTGCAGCACCGAGTCGACGGGCACCGGGCTGAGGAAGTCGGTCTCCAGCCGGCCGGTCACGGCGGGCGCGTGCAGCAGCCAGTTGAGCGTGCCGAGGGTCTCGTCCATCGCCGTCGTGAGAAGCCCGCCGTGGGCCAGCCCGGGGCCGCCCTGGTGGACGTCCCGGACGGTGAGCTCGGCCGTGACGTCCAGGCCCTCTCCCGCGACCGCGTCGATCCGCAGGCCGCCGGGGTGTTGCGGGCCGCAGCCGAAGCAGTGCTCGTAGTGGGAGCCGAGGCGGGTGCCGGGGGCGGGCGCCTTGGGGTGGCGCTCCGGAATCACGGCGTCCGGCGGCGGCGTGGTCGGGGTCGGCGGCAACGCGGGCGCCGACCGGTCGGTGGGGATTGTGGTGGGGGTGGTCGTACCGGTCACGGATCGCAGCCTACCCAGGGGTAGCAAGGCCTCCGGTGGGGGTGGCGTCCCGTGCCGGGCATCAGGACGCCCACAATGGAGGGCATGTACGACGAACGCCTCACGGTGCCGCGCTCCTGGTGGCTGCTCCCCGTCGCAGTCGGTCTGACCCTCGCGCTGATCCTGATCCGGGTCAGCGGTCTGGCCGCCCTGGTCGGCCTGGTTGTCGGCATCGCCGCCGGCGCGGTGGCGATCAGCAGCTACGGCTCGGCTCGGATCCGGGTGGTGCAGGGCTCGCTGGTGGCCGGGCCGGCCCGCATCCCGGTGGACGCGCTGGGCGCCGCGCAGGCGCTGAGCCCCGCCGAGGCCGCGGCCTGGCGCGGTCCGAAGGCCGACCCCCGCGCCTTCATGCTGCTGCGCAGCTACGTCCCGACCGCGCTGCGGGTCGAGGTGAGCGACCCGGCCGACCCGACGCCCTACCTCTATCTGTCGACCCGCTCGCCGATGAAGCTGGCCGAGGCGCTGGAGGAGGCCCGGCGCGGCGCCCGCACGTAGCCCGTGCACCACGAGGGCCCCGAAAGACCGAGAGGGACGGTTCCGCTGCTGCGGGACCGTCCCTACGACTTCGTCCTGGCCGGCGCACGGCCGACCGACTCCGTCCTCCCGGGTCCGTCCTTCCGGACGGTCCGCGGACCTGCCGTCCGGCCCCGCTGCCCGGGGCCGGAAGGAGCGTTGTGCCGGTCCCGCGGGAGCCACGGGTGCCTGGCGCTGTCCGCTGCGGTGCTCAGGCGCCGCAGTCCCGGCAGATCGGGTTGCCGTTCTTCTCGCTGTACAGCTGGCTGCGGTGGTGGACCAGGAAGCAGCTCATGCAGGTGAACTCGTCGGCCTGCTTGGGCAGCACCCGAACCGCGAGCTCCTCGTTCGAGAGGTCGGCGCCGGGAAGCTCCATGCCCTCGGCGGCGTCGAACTCGTCGACGTCCACCGAGCTGCCGCCCTTGTCGTTCCGACGCGCCTTGAGCTCCTCGATGCTGTCCTCGTTGAGCTCGTCGTCGGTCTTGCGTGGGGTGTCGTAGTCGGTTGCCATTTTTCGCTCTCCCCCTCCGGGTTGTGCGGTGTGTGCGGTATCTCCAGCGCACGTAACGCATGGGGGGTCGGTCTTGTGCCCGACCCGAGGCGGAGATTTTGCCTTACTTCAAGCCCCGTTACTCAATCGACACTCAGCCAGGGCTCCGTTGGGGTGATCCTCCGGGGCGCGGAAGGCCTCACGCTGGGCCATCGCCGACCCGTCGCGCGCCTGTCTTTCCAGCGACTCACAGTGAGCGGGAGCCGTACTGGTGTGCGCGGAATCCCTTGCCCACCAGGGGCGCCGACCGATCCCGCGATCCGGTAGCAGGCCGGATTCCGGTCACGGACGGCGATCAGCACCTCCGACGAAGTGATCACTCTCCGGGGTCGACCGACATCATGGAGCGACACGGTGTGAGCTTGGTCACGTTCAGAATCTTCCGGGGCAAAACCCGGAAAATCCACCCACTCCGCCCCCCTCGGCCGGGGGCGCGACCGTCGACGGGGGGCGCCCCGCGGGGGTTCTAGCCGGCGTTGCGGCGGGCCTCCCGGCGTGCCAGCAGCGCGGCCTGGCGCTCCTCGAACTTGCGCGCCTGCGTGTCCAGGCCGTCCAGGAAGACGCCCAGCTCGTTCTGCGCCACCAGGCCCTCCGGGCCGAGGCCGCCGAACTCCATCACCCGCAGGTGGCGCAGCACCGGCTGCAGCACGTCGTCGTGGTGGATGCGCAGGTTGTACACCCCGCCGAGGGCGATCTGCGCGGCGGCGCGCTCGAAACCGGGGATGCCGTGGCCGGGCATCCGGAAGTTGGTGACCACGTCGGCGATGGCGCGCATGGCCTGGTCCGGGGCGATCTCCAGGGCGGCCTTCAGCAGGTTCCGGTAGAAGACCATGTGCAGGTTCTCGTCGTTGGCGATCTTCGCCAGCAGCTGGTCGCACAGCGGGTCGCCGGCGTGCTTGCCGGTGTTGCGGTGCGAGATGCGGGTGGCGAGCTCCTGGAAGGCCACGTACGCGACCGAGTGCAGCATGCTGTGCGCGTTGTCGGACTCGAAGCCCTCGGACATGTGCGACATCCGGGCCCGCTCCAGCTCGACCGGGTCGACGGCCCGGGTGGCGAGCAGGAAGTCACGGATGGCTATCCCGTGCCGGCCCTCCTCGGCGGTCCAGCGGTGCACCCAGGTGCCCCAGGCGCCCTCGCGGCCGAACATGGTCGCGATCTCGTGGTGGTAGCTGGGGAGGTTGTCCTCGGTCAGCAGGTTGACGACCAGGGAGACCCGGCCGAGCGCGGTCACCTGCGACTGCTCGACGTTCCACGCCTCGCCGCCCAGCACGCCGTCGAAGTCACGGCCCTGGCTCCACGGGACGAACTCGTGCGGCATCCACTCCTTGGCCACGCCCAAGTGGCGGTTGAGCTCCTTCTCCACGACCTCCTCCAGGGCCAGGATCAGTCGCGTGTCGGTCCAGCCGCTCGATCCGAGCGAGGGGCTCTGCACAGGGGCGATGGTCACGGTCGGGCTCCTGGGGGACGGATACGCGCGGGACGGGCGCGTTGGGCGGGCAAGCGTCGTACGGGGGCCGTCGGCGGGCAGACCGACAGACACACTTACGGTTGCGTAGGTTACGACACCGTAAGTTGCCCGGGCCGGAATGACAAGCCGCCCCCGCCAGGCCTTATGTCGTCTTGACAGGCCTGCCGGGGGCGGCTGGGAACGGTCGCCCACGGAACGCACCGGCGTCCGGGGCCGACATCGCGCAGAACGGCGCAGGAGGCTCCTACGGCGAGGGAATCCGCACCCGCATGGTGAGGCCTCCCCCGGCGCGCGGAGTGGCCTCGATGGTGCCGCCGTGGGCGCGCACCACCGAGCGGACGATGGACAGGCCCAGCCCGACCCCCTTGTCGCTGCGGGTGCGGTCGGCGCCCTTGATCCGGCGGAACGGCTCGAAGATGTGCTCCAGTTCGTAACCGGGCACCACCGGGCCGGTGTTGGAGACCACCAGCTCGCCGCCGCCCGGCACCGTCGTGGTGGCCAGCTCGACCCAGCCGCCCGGGGTGTTGTACCGGACGGCGTTCTGCAGCAGGTTCAGGGCGAGCCGCTCCAGCAGCACGCCGTTGCCGGCGACCGCGGCCGGGTCGAGCTTCGAGCGCAGCTCGACCTCGCGCTTGTCGGCCTCGCTGCGGGTCTGCTCCAACGCCCGGGTGGCCACCTCGGACAGCTCCACCGAGCGGCGGTCGGTCAGCTCGTTCTCGCTGCGGGCGAGCAGCAGCAGGCCCTCGACCAGCTGCTCGCTGCGCTCGTTGGTGGCCAGCAGGGTCCTGCCGAGCTGCTGGAGGTCGGGCGAGGCGGCCGGGTCGGAGAGCTGGACCTCCAGCAGGGTGCGGTTGATCGCCAGTGGGGTGCGCAGCTCGTGCGAGGCGTTGGCGACGAAGCGGCGCTGGGAGTCGAAGGAGCGGTCCAGCCGGTCCAGCATGTCGTCGAAGGTGTCGGCGAGCTCCTTGAACTCGTCGTCCGGCCCGTCCAGCTCGATCCGGCGGTGCAGGTCGGAGGAGGCGACGTCACGAGCCGTTCGGGTGATCCGGCCGAGCGGGCGCAGCACCCGGCCCGCCATCGCGTAGCCGGCCGCGAAGGCGATCACGGCGAGGCAGACGAGCACGGTGAGCAGCTTGCGCAGCAGGGTGTTGAGCGCCTGGCTGGCCTGGAAGCTCCTCTGGTCGCTCAACCACTGGTCGAGCGCGGACTGGCTGGTGATGATCTGGTTGTCCTGCGTCCGGAAGGGGATGCCGCTGAACAGCAGGTGCGGCTGGCCGACCTGCTGGAGCGCCTGCTGGACGAAGAAGTACATCACCAGCAGCAGCACCACGCCGGCCATCAGGAACATCCCGCCGTACAGCAGGGTGAGCCGCATCCGGATGGTGGGCCGGAAGGGCAGCCAGGCGAGCAGGCCGTCGCCGGGGACGTAGGTCTCCGGCTGGTGCCCCCGGGCCTGGCGCGGCGGGTGCACGGGCTTGGGCGGGACGGCACGCGGGCCGCCGGCGGGCGCGCCGGAGGGCCCGCCGGCCGGGCGCGGCGGGGTGGTCATGATGGTCCTCTCGGGCGTCCGCCAGGGCGGGCGCTGGTACAGCGGGGAATCCTCGGGGGCGGGCTCGGTGGCCCGGACCGCAGCGGTCGGGCCGTGGGTGTCGGGTTCCGGTCAGATCCGGTAGCCGGAACCGGGCACGGTGACGATCACCGGTGGGTCGCCGAGCTTGCGGCGCAGCGTCATCACGGTGACGCGCACGACGTTGGTGAACGGGTCGGTGTGCTCGTCCCAGGCCTTCTCCAGGAGCTGTTCGGCGGAGACGACGGCGCCGCCGGCCCGCATCAACACCTCCAGGACGGCGAACTCCTTGGGGGCGAGCTGGACGGTTCGCCCCTCGCGGATCACCTCGCGCCGGCCAGGGTCGAGCGAGATGCCGGCCCGCTCCAGCACGGGGGGCAGCGGGATGGTCGCGCGACGGCCCAGCGCCCTGACCCGGGCGACGAGTTCGCTGAAGGCGAACGGCTTCGGAAGGTAGTCGTCGGCGCCGATCTCCAGGCCCTCGACCCGGTCGCTGATGTCGCCGGAGGCGGTCAGCATGATCACCCGGGTGGCCAGGCCCTGCTCGACCACCTTGCGGCACACGTCGTCGCCGTGCACCAGCGGGAGGTCGCGGTCCAGGACCACCACGTCGTAGTCGTTGACCGCGATGCGCTGGAGCGCGGCCTCCCCGTCGTACACCACGTCGACGGCCATCGCCTCGCGGCGCAGGCCGGTCGCGACGGCCTCGGCGAGCAGCTGCTCGTCCTCGACGACGAGAACCCGCACGGTCGTTGTCCCTTCTCCAGGCCGGCCCCGGAAGCGGAC
This sequence comes from Kitasatospora sp. NPDC017646, assembly GCF_044329365.1. Lineage (NCBI taxonomy): Bacteria > Bacillati > Actinomycetota > Actinomycetes > Kitasatosporales > Streptomycetaceae > Kitasatospora > Kitasatospora sp. NPDC017646. The sequence continues at coordinate 7,053 of NZ_JBIRJC010000006.1, forward strand.
GCGCGGCTCCGACGGTGCCTCCATCCTGCCTGGTCCTGCGGTAAAGCAGCGATAAGCTGCCCCCCTGGCAGGGAACCGGGGCCCGCGGCGGTGACCGTTCGTGCCGAGAACGCTCCGGTTGGACTGTGACAGGGGCAACTTTCTTCCGCGGCGAGGTTTCCCGGCCCCCGGGGTGGGGAGGACAGCTGCACACCCGCGATCTGGCTGTTGGCCGATCGCACCCACCCGCCGTGCGTTCATCCGCGCCGGCCCTGGGGCTGGGGCGTCACCGGGAGCGGCCGAAGGCCGTCGTCCGCGTCCGACCGGAGATCCACCACCTGCCGGCTCGGGAGCATTCACCGGCTGGACCCTCCTCAGGGCGGAGAGCGCACGACCGTGCACGTCCGACACAGTAAGGGGGCCCGTATGGACGCCTTCAAGGCCGGAATCCTGCAGCGCATAGCCAACGCCGAGCAGGACCTGCACCGCGCGATCGAGGCCGGGGACGAGTTCCTCGCCGAGGTGGAGCAGTCCGAGCTGGACGACCTCCGTCGTCTCGCCGCCGAGCACGGTGTGGACACCGTGCTGGACCGCCACCGCACCGCCGCCTGACCCGACGCCGGTACTCCGGCACCAGCGGCCCTGCGGGGGCCGTGCGAAACCCCAGGCCCTGGCATCCCCCGTGTGCCAGGGCTCTTCGCTTGTCCGGAGGGTCCTGGCACACGGGCCCCTTTACGGTGGGGCCTCAGTCCGCCCAGGCGCGCAGCGCGGCCAGTCGCTCCTGCAGCGGCTCGTACACGCCCGGGGCGGCGGCCACGGTCAGATCGCCGTCCGGGCCGTGGCCAGGGCGGCCGCCGACCAGGGCGCCGGCCTCGGTGGCGATCAGGCAGCCGGCCGCCCGGTCCCAGGGGGCGAGGCCGCGCTCGTAGTAGCCGTCCAGTCGCCCGGCGGCGACGTCGCACAGGTCCACCGCGGCCGCCCCGCCCCGGCGGACGTCCCGCACCTCGGGCATCAGTGCCAGCAGCACCTCTGCCTGGCGCACCCGCACCGGCTGGACGTAGTTGAAGCCGGTGGCGATCAACGCCTGGCCCCAGGGCGGGGCCGGGCGGGCCGAGACCGGGCGGCCGTCGAGGCGGGCGCCGCGGCCCAGCACCGCGTGGAACAGCTCGCCGCGCGCCGGGGCGTACACCACCCCGACGGCGGCCCGGCCGTCCACCTCGGCGGCCACGCTGACCGCCCAGGAGGGCAGCCCGTAGAGGTAGTTGACCGTGCCGTCGAGCGGGTCGACGACCCAGCGCACCCCGCTGGTGCCGGGGCGCTCGGCGCCCTCCTCGCCGAGATAGCCGTCCTCGGGGCGGCGGTCGGCGATCAGCTCCACGATGAGCTTCTCGGAGGCGAGGTCCATCTCGGTGACCACGTCGACCGGGCTGCTCTTGGTGCCGGCCACGCCGAGGTCGGCGGGGCGGCCGTCGCGCAGCAGGGCGCCGGCCTTCCGGGCCGCGTCCAGGGCGACGTCCAGCAGGTCGTCGAGGAGCCCGTCGGCGGGCGGGGCGGGGGTGGGCACGGGGGTTCTCCTCCGGGAGGGATCAGCGCTCGGCGGCGGCCGGGCGGGGAGCGCGCGGGTTGGGGCAGCAGGCCACCGCGCACACGTCGTGGCTGGGTCCGAGGGCACCGAGGGCGCAACGGGTGACGCCCTCGCCGCGCTCGGTGGCGGCCCGTTCCAGGACGAGTTCGCGCACCGCGGCGGTGAACCGCGGATCGGCGCCGACGGTGGCCGCGCGGGCGACCGGCAGGCCCAGTTCGGCGGCCTTGGCGACGGCCTCGGTGTCGAGGTCGTACTTGACCTCCATGTGGTCGGAGACGAAGCCGATCGGGACCATCACCACGGCCGGCGCGCCGTCGGCGTGCTGGGCCTCCAGGTGGTCGCAGACGTCCGGTTCCAGCCACGGGATGTGCGGGGCGCCGCTGCGGCTCTGGAACACCAGCTGCCACGGCCGGTCGGCCACGCCGGTGCGCTCGGCGACGGCCGCGGCGATCAGCCGGGCCACGTCCAGGTGCTGGGCGACGTACGCGCCGCCGGGCGTGCCGCGGGCCGGGTCGTCGGGGGCGCCGGAGGTCTCCGCCATCGCGTCCGGGATGGAGTGGGTGGTGAAGGCCAGCCGGGCGTCGGGGCGGACCGCCTCGGGCAGCTCGGCCAGGGCGGCGACGGTGGCGTCGATCATCGGCTCGACGAAGCCGGGGTGGTTGTAGAAGTGCCGCAGCTTGTCGACGGTCAGCGCCGGGTGGCCCTCCTCGGCGAGGACGGCCAGCGCGTCGGCCAGGTTCTCCCGGTACTGGCGGCAGCCCGAGTACCCGGCGTAGGCGCTGGTGGCGAGCACCGCGATCCGGCGGTGGCCGTCCGCGGCCATCTCCCGGAGGGTGTCCACCAGGTACGGGGCCCAGTTCCGGTTGCCCCAGTAGACCGGCAGCTCCAGCCCGTACTCGGAGAAGTCCTTGCGCAGGGCGGCGAGCAGCTCGCGGTTCTGCTCGTTGATCGGACTGACCCCGCCGAACAGGAAGTAGTGCCTGCCCACCTCCTTCAGCCGTTCCTTGGGGATGCCGCGGCCCCGGGTGACGTTCTCCAGGAACGGGACGACGTCCTCGGGGGCCTCGGGCCCGCCGAAGGAGAGGAGCAGCAGGGCGTCGTACGGGGCGGCGCCGGAGGGGGAGGGTTTGCGCGCGTCGGACATGGGACCGATCCTGCCACTGAGGGGCCGGGGCCCGGCGCCGGGGCCGCGCGGGTGTCCGGAAAATACCGTTTGCCAACGTACGTAAGCTGTGTTGACCAGCCTTGTTCCTTACCCCCCTGCCCGGAGCTCCCGTGCTGTCCAGCTACCGCCGAATATTCGCCGCGCCCGGCACCGTGGCCTTCTCCTCCACCGGCTTCGTCTCCCGACTGCCGATCTCGATGACCGGCATCGGCATCGTGACCATGCTGTCCCAGCTGCGCGGCTCGTACGGCGTGGCCGGCCTGGTCTCGGCCACCCTGGCGGTCTCCGCCGCGGTCCTCGGCCCCCAGGTCTCCCGGCTGGTGGACCGGCTCGGCCAGGCGAGGATCATCGTCCCCGCCATGGCCCTCACCATCGGCGCCGTCGTCGGCCTGCTGATCTGCGCCCGGCTGAACGCACCGGACTGGACGCTGTTCGTCTTCGCCGCCGGCATGGGCGTCATGCCGAGCACCGGCGCGATGGTCCGCGCCCGCTGGGCGCACCTCTACCGCGAGGACGCCGGCAAGCTGCACACCGCCTACTCCTTCGAGGCCGTCGTCGACGAGGTCTGCTTCATCGTCGGCCCGATCCTCTCCATCGGCCTGGCCACTTCCGTCTTCCCCGAGGCCGGCGTGCTGCTCGCCGGGATCTTCCTGGCCGTCGGCGTGCTGCTCTTCGCCGGACAGCGCTCCACCGAGCCGCCGGTCCACGAGACCGCCCGGCACGAGGGCCGCTCGGTCATCCTCAACCGCGGCCTGCAAGTACTGATCCTCACCTTCGTCGCCACCGGCGCGATCTTCGGCTCGGTCGAGGTGGTCACCGTCGCCTACTCCGAGGCCCAGGGGCACAAGTCGGTCTCCAGCGTGATCCTCGCCCTGTGGGCGCTCGGCTCCTGCCTCGCCGGGGTGGTGTTCGGCGCCCTCAAGCTCACCGGCTCGATGGCCGTGCGCTTCTTCCTCGGCGTGCTGTTCATGGCGCTCAGCATGGTGCCGCTGCTGCTGGTCTCCCACGCGGTGCACGGCATCGGCGGGCTGGTCGCGGTCGGCACCGCGCTGCTGGTCGCCGGCATCGCCATCTCCCCCACCCTGATCAGCGCGATGGCGCTGGTCGAGCGGCTCGTCCCGGCCTCCCAGCTCACCGAGGGCATGACCTGGACCACCACCGGGCTGGCCCTCGGCGTCGCGGTCGGCTCCTCCGCCGCCGGCTGGGTCGTCGACGCCTTCGGCGCCGCCGCGGGCTACGCGGTGCCGCTGGCCGCCGGCGTGCTCGGAGTCTTCGCCGCCCTGGCCGGCCTCGGCCGCCTGCGCGCCGGACTCCCCGCCGAGCAGCCCGCGGCGGCACCCGCCGGACCGGCTTCCGGATCGGTCGATCGACCCGTAGACGCCGAACGGTGAACTGACTAATCTCTCGCCCTACCCGCGGCCCTACCCGTGGGTAGGGCCTTTCCCCCGGGTCTTGCCGGATCAGGCCGCGGCGCTGGGGTGCGTGCACCGCAGGGCGGAGTGAGGAAGCCACTGCGATGGGGGCACCTCCCGGCCGAAGGCCGGGGCAGCGACGCGGACGCGGTGAGGACGAGGAGACAGGCCCTGAGGGCGGCCCCGCCGCCCCGGACGCGCCGGACCTCGTCCGGCCACGGAGCAGGAGGCAGCGCAATGCCCCAGGCCAGCAGCGCGACCCGCACCCGGTGGACCAACTGGGCGGGCAACCAGAGCGCCCACCCGGCCCGGACCGCCACCCCCGGCACCGCGGAGGAACTGGCCAAGGAGATCCTGCGCGCCGCCGAACAGGGCCGCAGCGTCAAGGCCGCCGGCTCCGGCCACTCCTTCACCGCGATCGCCTCACCCGGCGACGGCCTGCTGGTCCGCCCCCACGCCCTCACAGCCGTCCGCGAGATCGACCGCGAGGCCGGCGCCATCACCGTCGAATCCGGCCTCCCGCTGAGCCGCCTCAACCGGATCCTCGCCGCCGAGGGGCTCTCCCTCACCAACATGGGCGACATCGAGGTCCAGACCGTCGCCGGCGCCACCAGCACCGGCACCCACGGCACCGGCCGCGACTCCGGCTCGCTCGCCGCGCAGATCCGCGCCCTGGAGATCGTCCTCGCCGACGGCACCGTCCGGCGCTGCTCCCCCACCGAGAACCCCCGGCTCTTCCAGGGCGCCCGGCTCGGCCTCGGCGCCCTCGGCGTGATCACCGCCCTCACCTTCGGCGTCGAACCGGCCTTCCTGCTCACCGCGCACGAGCAGCCGATGGGCTTCGACGAGGTGCTGGAACGCCTCGACGACCTCACCGCCGTCAACGAGCACTTCGAGTTCTACTGGTTCCCGCACACCGACCGCTGCTCCACCAAGCGCAACAACCGCAGCCAGGGCCCGGCCGCCCCGCTGCCCTGGTTCAAGGGCTGGCTGGAGGACGACTTCCTCTCCAACACCGTCTGGGAGGGCGCCTGCCGGGTCGGCCGCCACTTCCCCGGCTCCATCCCCACCATCGCCTCCCTCGCCAGCCGCGCCTGGTCCGACCGCAGCTACACCGACACCGCCCACAAGGTGTTCACCAGCCCGCGCAGGGTCCGCTTCGTGGAGATGGAGTACGCCGTCCCGCGCGCGGCCGTCGCCGAGGTGCTGCGCGAGCTGAAGGCCCTGGTCGAACGCTCCGACTGGAAGGTCAGCTTCCCGGTCGAGGTGCGCTTCGCCCCCGCCGACGACCTCTGGCTGTCCACCGCCTCCGGCCGCGACAGCGCCTACATCGCCGTCCACCTCTACCGGGGCACCCGCGACCAGGGCTACTTCACCGGCGTGGAAAAGCTGATGACCGCCCATCAGGGCCGCCCCCACTGGGGCAAGCTGCACACCCGCGACGCCGACTACCTGGCCGGCGTCTACCCGCACTTCGGCGACTTCACGGCGCTGCGCGACGAGGTCGACCCGCAGCGACTCTTCGGCAACGACTACCTGCGGCGCGTGCTGGGCGCCTAGGACAGGTCCTAGGGCGCCGGGGCCCCTGCACCGGGCGGCGGGGCCACCGTCGTGTGGACCGGGACGTCGCCGGGCGCGGACGGCTGCGGCGTAACCCCGCCCGTCGGCCCGGTGTCGCCGCCCGCCGACGGGGAGGCGCCGGCCAAGGGGGTCGAGCTCGGGACGGCCGAGGGGGAGGCGGTGCCACGGTGCTCGCCCGTGCCACCGCCCGGGGTCGTGCCCGGCTCGAGGCCCGGCCGGGTGGTCGCCGGGGCCGAGGCGCCGCCGGAGGGCGTGGCCTCCGGGCCGCGCCCTCCGCCCCCGGTGGCCGGCCGGTCCGCGGGGGCGTCCTGCGGCGTGGACGACCTGGGCGCCACCGCGCCGCCGAAGGACGTCCCGTTGCCGGACTCGCCCTTCACCGTCGCCGACACCGGCTGGCCGGTGGCCAGCTCGAACGCCACGATCGGCGTCATCGCCAGCACGAACACCAGCCCGGACATCGCCGCGTAGGTCTTCCAGCCCCAGCGCCGGCGCACCCGCACCACCTGCGGCTCGTTCCACTCCGCGGTGATCACCGGCGGTCCGGCCGGCTCCGGCGCGGCGCACTCCGGCTCCACCGGCACCTGGCGCAGGGCCTTCACGGTCTGGTTCGGCCCGCGGTCCACCACCTCGCGCAGCTGCTGGCCGGTCCGCCTGAACACGTGCTGGAACACCGCGCCACCGGTGGTGGCCCCGACGCTCACCACCGCCGCGCCCATGATCGTGCCGTAGACGCCGAGTTCGGAGGCGAGCACTGCGCCCACCACCGCGGCCAGTGCACTCGCCACGACCTGAGCCACGCTCAGGTCGATCCGCTTGCGCTCCTCCTTGCCGCCCTCCTCGGCGGGGCTCCGCTCCGGCATCAACATCCCTCGGTCCGTACGACTCTTACTCGAACAAGCCACTCCATCTTGCCCAAAGAAGGACACAAGGGGCGAAAATGCGGTTCTGCGCGCCCGGATTGTGTGAAGATGATCACCGTTCATCCGACGGCGGTCCGCCGTTCGGGGTGCGCGCTCTTGAGATTCCCGTGAATCGCGGGAGACTTGAGCGGCGAGCCGCCCCTCCGGATGCCACGAATGGAGTACTGTTCGTAAAGCCCGAGCCTTGGGTCGACTTGTCGACTGTGCCTACACCGGCAGCTTGACGAAGAGCCACTGAACGGGCACGCACGGCGACGCCGGTCCCGGATCGTCGCGAACACTCCGCGTGCGAGGACGGCCGGGACACCCAGGCGCGACGTCGACGGATGACGTGGCAAAAAGGCAACCGTGCCACATTGGTGTGCCCGGGCGTACGCCCGACACGCCGGGGAACTCAGCAAGGTTGTGGCCAGTCGCGAGTGGGCAGGCCACACTCAGTACGGGAGCAGCGACGCAGGTGACGTCGGCAGGCACCACCCGGGAGGTAACCGTGCCCGAACTGCGGGTTGTGGCCGTCAGCAACGACGGCACACGGCTGGTGCTCAAGGCTGCCGACAGCACGGAGTACACCCTCCCCATCGACGAGCGGCTGCGCGCCGCCATCCGCGGGGACCGGCCGCGCCTCGGCCAGATCGAGATCGAGGTCGAGAGCCACCTCCGCCCCCGGGACATCCAGGCCCGGATACGAGCCGGTGCCTCCGCCGAGGAGGTCGCGCAGGCCGCCGGCATCTCCGTCGACCGCGTCCGCCGCTTCGAGGGACCGGTCCTCGCCGAGCGCGCCTTCATGGCCGAGCGCGCCCGCAAGACCGCCATCCGCCGCAATGGCGAGTCCCCCGGACCGCAGCTCGGCGAGGCCGTGGCCGAGCGGCTCGCGCTGCGCGGCGCCGAGAAGGACACCGAGCGCTGGGACTCCTGGCGGCGCGACGACGGCACCTGGGAGGTCATCCTCTCCTACCGTGCCGACGGCGAGGGCCGCAGCGCGTCCTGGACGTACGACCCGCCCCGGCGCCTGGTCCAGCCCAACGACGACGAGGCCCGCGCGCTGATCGGCGAGACGGTCGAGCGCGAGGAGGACTCGGTCTTCCCGTTCATCCCGCGGATCGCCCGGCTCCCCCAGGACCGGCCGCCCCGCCCGATGATCGACCGGCCCTCCGCCGACCGCATCATGTCGGCCCGCGAGGTCCGCGAGTCACGGGAGGCCACCGCCGAGTCCCGGGACTCGCTGACCAGCCTGCTCGACGTGGTGCCCGCCTTCCGCGGCGACCTCGCCGTCGGCGGTCCGACCCCGATCGAACCGGTGCCCGCCGAGGTCACCGAGGAGAGCGAGGAGGCGGCCGCGGCCGCCGCCCCGGCGGTCGGCGCGGGCTCGGCCTACGCCGACATCCTGATGCCGCGCGCCGTCGCGCCGCACCGCGAGCGCCTGGTCGGCACCACCGACCGGCAGGCCGAGGCGGACGGCGTCCGGCCCGGCCGCCGGGCCACCGTGCCCAGCTGGGACGAGATCGTCTTCGGCAGCCGGCGCAAGAAGCAGGAGTAGCGGTCCCGACGTACGTCGAAGGGGCGGGAGGCCGGCCGGCCTCCCGCCCCTTCGACGTGTCCGGGGCTCAGCCCGGCCGGCCGGTCACCGCCACCGGGCGGCTGCCGTCGCTCGACCACTCGCTCCACGAGCCCGGGTACAGCGTGGCGTCCAGGCCCGCCACCTCCATCGCCAGGATCTGGTGCGCCGCCGTCACCCCCGAACCGCAGTACACCGCGGTCCTGCGCTCCCCCGCACCGAACGCCCGGAACCGGGCGAGCAGTTCGGCGACCGGGCGGAACCGCCCGTCCGGACGCACGTTCTCGGAGGTCGGCGCCGACACCGCGCCCGGAATGTGCCCGGCCCGCGGGTCCACCGGCTCGGTCTCGCCCCGGTAGCGCTCCCCCGACCGGGCGTCCAGCAGCAGCCCGCTGCGCGCCCAGTCCGCGGCGGCGTCCGCGTCCACCGTCGGCAACTGTCCCGGCACCGGCTCGAAGTCGCCCGCCGCCGGCTCCGGCAGCTCGGCCGTCACCGGCAGCCCGGCCGCCTGCCAGGCCGCGAAGCCGCCGTCCAGCACCCGGACGTCCCGGTGCCCGGCCCAGCGCAGCAGCCACCAGGCCCGGGCGGCCGCCATCGAGGCGGCCCCGTCGTACACCACGACCGGCCGCCCGGCGCTCACCCCGAAGCCGCGCATCGCCGCGCCGAACTCCTCGGGATCCGGCAGCGGGTGGCGGCCGCCGTGACCGGGGGCGCCGGGCGGGGCCGCGAGGTCCCGGTCCAGCTCGACGAAGTGGGCACCGGGCAGGTGTCCGGCCCGGTACTCCTCGGCCGCGGTCGGACCGCCCGGTGCGGCGCCGACCAACTGGTAGCGCACGTCCAGCAGCACCGGCGGACGCTCGGAGGCGAGCGCCTCGCCCAGTTCGGCCGCGGAGATCAGCGGGGAACCGTCGTTGAAGGTCGTCATGCGGGCCATTGTCGCGCAGCGCGCCCGAACCACGGCTCTTTGTGTGCTCTTTGCCGGACTTTCCGCGCGGGTCGAGGGTTGGGCGCGCGCCAGGGTGGAAGCATCACCCTCGCCCGCACGTGTTTCCGTGCGCCAACCACCCGTGAGGAGGCCCGCATTGCCCGCGGTGGAACTCCGACTGGCCCAGGGCACGCCCTGCTGGGTCAGCCTGCTGACCCACGACCTGCCCGGCGCCCGCGCCTTCTACGGCGAACTGCTCGGCTGGACGTACTCCCCCGGGCCCGGCCAACTCGGCGCCTACGTACGGGCCGAGCTCGACGGGGCACCGGTCGCCGGCCTCGGTGTCTCCACCGCCACCGGCTTCCCGGTGCAGTGGACCACCTACTTCGCCGTGGACGACGCCGACCGCACCGCCCAACTGGTGCGCGAGTGCGGCGGCACCGTCGCGGTCGGGCCGCTCCAGGCCGAACGGGCCGGGCGGATGGCCATCGTCTCGGACGTCTCCGGCGCCGTCTTCGGCCTCTGGCAGGGTGAGGAACACCTCGGCCGCGAAGCCGGAGCGGAACCCGGCGGCCCCGCCTGGGCCGAACTGCTCACCCCGGACGCCGACGGCGCCGCCACCTTCTACGGCTCCGTGCTCGACCGCCCGGTGCGGCCCGCCGTCGGCGGCTCCGCGCTGCTGGTGCACGGGCGCCCGGTCGCGGGCATCCGCCACCACGCCGACCTGCGCGGCCACCCGCCGCGCTGGCGCACCCACTTCGCGGTCGGGGACGCCGCGCTGACCGCCCGGCACACCGTGGAACTCGGCGGCCGCGTCCTGGTCGAGCCGCACGACACCGCCCACGGCCGCGCCGCCCAGCTGGCCGACCCGCAGGGCGGGCACTTCTCGGTACTCGAAGCCGCGGTTTAGCCTTCGAGCGGACCCGCCTGCGGGGAGTCCGCAGGCGGGGCCCTAGACCTGGTGCTCCTCGAAGGGCAGCACGTCCGGAGACAGCACCGAGGCGCGCGCGGTCGCGGCGGTCAGCCGGCGGCGGTGGTGGCGGCGGCACAGCACCTCGTAGCCGATCTCGTCGTCGCTCACCGAGATGTCGCCGATCACCACCTGGGCACCCTCGACCACCATCACCCCGCCGACCGTACGGGCGTTGTGGGTCGCCCGGGCGCCGCACCAGCAGAGCGCCTCCACCTGCAGCAGCTCCACCCGGTCGGCCAGCTCGATCAGCCGCTGCGAACCCGGGAACAGCCGGGTGCGGAAGTCGGTGGTGATACCGAAGGTGTAGACGTCGATGTCCAGTTCGTCCACCACCCGGGCCAGCTGGTCGACCTGCTCGGCGGCGAAGAACTGGGCCTCGTCGCAGATCAGGTAGTCCACCCGGCCGCCGGCCGAGAGCCGCTGCACCACGTGCGCGTGGAAGTCGAAGTCGTCCGTCACCTCCACCGCGTCGGCGCGCAGGCCCAGCCGGCTGGAGATGGTGGCCGCGCCGGCCCGGTCGTTGCGGGTCAGGATGACGCCCCGCCGGCCGCGCGCGGTGTGGTTGTGGTCCATCTGCAGCGCCAGCGTCGACTTGCCGCAGTCCATCGTGCCCGAGAAGAACACCAGTTCAGCCATGGGTGGAGCAAAGGCCTTTCACGTCAGGGGGGTTCGGGCACAGAGAAGTCAACGGTCCGGCTCAGCCACGGACTTCGAGCAGCGGGACGAACTGTTCGACCGAGGTCATCGAGCCGTGCAGGCCGATCATCGCGGACTCGCCGGGCTCGTTGCGGGAGGCGATGACCGCGATGTCGTCGCGCGCCGCGGCGACCACGTCGCCGATCCGGTGGTACACCCGCTCGTCGACGGTCGGGCCGAACCAGCCCGCCTCGATCGCCTCGTCCCGGGTGGCCACCCACATCCGGTCGCCCAGCACCTCGCTCCAGACGGTGTGCACGTCGGCCGCGGCGCCCGGCACGGCGTACACGTGCCGGGCCCGGCCCTCGCCGCCGAGCAGGGCGACTCCGGCGCCGAGCTCCCAGTCCTCGTCGAAGTCGATCCGGTCCTCGGGCGCGATGTCGATCATGCCGTGGTCCGCGGTCACGTACATCGCCGAGCGCGGCGGCAGCTGTTCGGCCAGCCGGCGGGCCAGCCGGTCCACCGCGTCCAGCGTCATCCGCCACTCGTCGGAGTCCACCCCGAACCGGTGGCCCGCGCCGTCCAGCTCGCTGACGTAGGTGTACACCAGTGCCCGGTCGTGCTCGGCCAGCCACGAGGCGGCCAGGTCCATCCGCTCCTCGCCGGTGGTGCGGCCCAGGAAGCTGCCGCCCGACAGCGCCACCCTGGTCAGCGGGGTCTGGGCGAACAGCGGGGAGGACACCTGGGCGGTCGCCACCCCGTCCCGGTGGGTCTGCTCGAAGACCGTCGGGTACGGCTGCCAGGCCTGCGGGTCGGTGTGCGGCTGCCAGCGCAGCTGGTTCATCAGGTAGTCGGCGCCCGGCACCGCCACCGTGTACCCGGCCAGGCCGTGCAGGCCCGGCGGCGTGCCGGTGCCGACCGAGGCCAGCGAGGTCGCGGTGGTGGACGGGAAGCCCGCGGTCAGCGGACGGCCCGAGCCGCCCATCGAACTCCCGGCCAGCGAGGACAGGAACGGCGCGTACTCCGGGTGGCGCAGCAGCAGCTCCCAGCCCAGGCCGTCCACCAGGAACACCACCGCCCGGTCGGCCGGGGCGATCGGCAGCGTCGCGGTGAACCCCGGGACGCCCAGGCCCGCCGCCACCGAGGGCAGCAGGTCGCAGAGCGAGCCGCTGCCGTACGGGGGTGCGGGGGCGGCGGCCGGGTCGAGGATCTCGAAGGCGTCGTAGCCGTCGGAGGGTGCGAAGGACATGGAACCGGATTCGTAGCGGTCGGAAACGCGGGCGGAGGCGCGAACGGGCACGCGCGTGGGGGCGCGGACGGAAGCGGCCGGGTTCGGCCCGGGGCTCAGACCCGCGGTCCGTTGTCGATCGTCGCGTCGGACAGCGCGCGGGCGAACACCAGCGCCTGGGCCACCGTCTCCGGGCCGTCCCCGGCTTCGCTCACCCGCAGCGACAGGTCGTCGGCCGTCGCCGAACCGGTGTAGCCGTGGTCCGCCTCGCAGTTCGGGTCGGAGCAGCCGGCCGGCTCCAGGTCCAGACGCTGCACCGCGCCCCAGCCGATCGTCAGCACCACCTCGCGCGGCAGCGTGCCGGGCGTGTACGTCTCCGGGTTCGCCACCATCCGGCTCAGCACGACCGAGCCGATCCGGTCCAGCCGCACGCTCTCCGTCGAGGTGGTCGCGAACGGCACGGCGGGGCTGCCCGCGTCGCCGGTCTGCTCGTCGGTGTGGCTCACCACGAACCGGGTCGGGGTCAGCACCAGCACCGTCACGTGCCGGCGCACCTCGTTGGAGTCGAAGGTCGTCTCCTGGTGCACCAGGTAGGAGCTGATCGGCTCCGGGCCCACCGCGGACTCCACCGCTTCGGACACCAGGGCCGGGTAGTAGCCGCTGCGCTCGATCGCCGAGCGCAGGTCCTGAGTGGTGGTGGTACCGGTCTTCGCCATAACTCCATCCTGGCATGGTCCGCCGACGAAGCGGGCGGCACGGCGCCGAGCTTCGGACATCAGCGCCAACGGGCAGGCGCAACCAAGGAAGGTTACAGCGTGCTCATCGCCCGCGGGCCCAGATCGCTGCGGACGGGCAGCGGTGCGACCCGCACCCGCGCCCCCAGGATCGCCAGTCCGTGCGGGGCCACGACCACCGGTTCGAGGTCCACCGAGGCGATCTCCGGGACGTCGTCCACCAGCTGCGACACCCGCAGCAGCAGCTCCTCCAGCGCGGCGGTGTCCACCGCCTCGGCGCCGCGCCAGCCGAACAGCAGCGGCGCCGCCCGCACCTCGCGGATCAGCCCGGCGACGTCCTGGTCGGTTGCCGGGACGAGGCGGTGGGCCATGTCGCCGAGCAGTTCGGCGGGGGCGCCGGCCAGGCCGAAGGAGAGGATCGCGCCGACGGCCGGGTCGACCGTGGCGCCGATCACGGTGTCCACGCCGCGCGGGGCCAGCCGCTGCACCACCAGCTGGGCCCCGGCAGCGCCGCCGAGCAGGGCGTCCAGCTCGCGGTGGGCACGGCGCAGACCCGGCTCGCCGGTCAGGTCCAGCCGGACGCTGCCCAGGTCGGGGCGGTGGCGCAGGTGCGGGGCGGTCGCCTTGAGGGCCACCGGGTAGCCGAGCTGCTCGGCGGCCCGGACGGCCGCCTCCTCGTCCGGGGCCGGCAGCGTGGGCGAGACGTCGATGCCGTAGCGGTCCAGCAGCGCCCGGGCCTCGGTGTCCGGCAGGGTGATCCGGGCACCGCCGGGCTGGGTGCGCGCGGCAACCGCGGCCCGGGTGCGCAGCGCCGCCGCCACCAGGGCGCGGGCGCCCGGCTCGTCGATCCGGTCCAGGTCGGGGACGCGCGCCGTCTCCTCCGCCTCGGCGGTGCGGCGGCGCCACTCGGCGTAGTGCACGGCGTGCGCGAGGGCGCGTACGGCGCGCTCGGGCGCCGCGTAGGCCGGGATGCCGCCGGGGCGCAGCCGGGGCGGCAGGTCGGTCAGGGCCAGGTGGGCCAGCACCAGCGGCTTGCCCAACTCCCGCGCGCGCTCGCCCGCGTCGAGCAGGGCGGTGGCGATCTCCGGGTCGTCCGAGCCCATCTCCGGGTCGTCCGGGCCGGTCAGCCGGCCGCCCATGAAGGCGTGCGCGGAGGTGCCGATCGGGGGGATGGCGACGGCGATCACCGCGTCCACGGCCGGGTTGCTGAGCGCGACGTCCAGCGCGATCCGGAAGTTCTCGCCGGTGGCGGCGGTGGTGAGGTCGACGGGCGTGCACGGGCGCAGCCCGGCGCTCAGGCAGGCGTCGTAGGTGAGCAGGCCGAGCGAGTCGGAGTTGCCGACCACGGCGACCCGGTCGCCGGGCGGCAGCGGCTGCTGGGCGAGCAGCTCACCGGTGTCGAACAGCTCGGTGATGGTCGCCACCCTGGTCACCCCGGCCTGCTCGAACAGCGCGTCCACGGTCGCGTCGCGCAGGCCGGTGGCGGTGGCCGGGACGGCGTGGCCGGGCGGCAGGCTGCCGGTGTGCCGGGCGCCCTTGACCACCACCACCGGCTTGGCGGCGGCCAGGCGGCGGGCGATCCGGGTGAACTTGCGGGGGTTGCCGAAGGACTCCAGGTAGAGCAGCACCACCTCGGTGGCGTCGTCCTCTGCCCAGTACTGCAGGAAGTCGTTGCCCGAGACGTCCGAGCGGTTGCCGACCGAGGCGAAGGAGGAGACCCCGAGGCCGCGCCTGTGGGCGGCCTCCAGCAGGGCGACGCCGATCGCCCCGGACTGGCAGAAGATGCCGAAGCCGCCGCGATCGGGCAGGTGGGGGGCGAGCGAGGCGTTCAGCGGAAGGTCGGGGTCGGTGTTGATCAGGCCGAAGGCGTTCGGGCCGATCACCCGCATCCCCGCCGCGCGGGCCTGGCGGACCAGGGCGCGCTGGCGGTCGCGGCCCTCCGGCCCGGTCTCCGCGTAGCCGGCGGTGACCACCACCAGGCCCTGCACACCGTGCGCGCCGCACTCGGCGACTGCCGCCGGGACGGCGCCCTCGGGGACGGCGATCACCGCGAGGTCGACCGGCCCGGGAATGTCCAGAACCGAACGGTGCACCGGGATGCCGTCCAGCTCGGTGCCGGGCGGGGCGCTGCGGTTCACCGCGTAGACGGCGCGCGGGGCCCGCTCGGGCTCGTACCGGCTCTCGAACCCGGCGTCGAAGCTGCCGAGCAGGTCGCGCAGGAGGGCCCGGCCGACGGTCTGCGGGTTGCGGGAGACCCCGATCACGGCCACCGAGCGCGGGGTCAGCAGCCGCTGCACCGAGCGGGCCTCGGCGCGGTGCTCGCGGGCGCGCATCACGGCGAGAGAGCGGTCGGTCTGTTCGAGGTCGAACTCCAGGTGCACCACGCCGTCGGCGAAGCTGCGGCGCTGGGTGTAGCCGGCGTCGGTGAAGACCTTCACCATCTTGCGGTTCTCCGGGAGCACCTCGGCCTGAAAGCGGCGGATGCCGCGTTCCTGGGCCACCGCCGCGATGTGCTCCAGCAGGGCGGAGGCCACCCCGCGGCCCTGGTGGGCATCCTGGACCAGGAAGGCGACCTCGGCGTCGGTGCCGTGTTCGCAGGGGCGGCCCTCGGCGTCGATCCGGTCGTAGCGGACGGTGGCGATGAAGTGGTCCCGGACCACCACGGCGAGGCCGACCCGGTTCACGAAGTCGTGGTGGGTGAAGCGGCGGACGTCCTTGTCGGACAGCCGCGGGTAGGGGGCGAAGAAGCGGAAGTACTTGGACTGGTCCGAGACCTGCTCGTAGAACTCGACCAGCCGCCCGGCGTCGTCGGGAGTGATCGGCCGGATCCGGGCCGTGCCGCCGTCACGCAGCAGGACGTCGGCTTCCCAGTGCTGCGGATAGTCGGGTTGCGCGGGGTTCACCACCGCGGGGTCTTCCACATTCGTCAGGTTATCCGGCGGCGGGCCCGATGGCGCCGGGCGCGGGCTCACGGCAGGGTGGACAGGGCCACTGGCCGGGCTTTATGCCCCGAAAAGAAACAATCACAACTCCTGAACGCGACGCCTCCAAGGGGTTGTCTGCGTGCGACACTGGTCTAGACAACACGGTCGTTTCCCCCGCTCCCCCGAGCACGGCCGTGACCAGCTTCACCGGAAAGGCACGTCTCATGGCTGAGCGCCGCGTCACCATCGGTTGGGCCGAGGGCCTGCACGCCCGTCCCGCCTCGATCTTCGTCCGGGCCGTCACGGCGACCGGCGTGCCGATCACCATCGCCAAGCCGGGCGGCAACCCGGTCAACGCCGCCTCCATGCTCGGCCTCCTCGGCCTGGGCGCCCAGGGCGGCGAGGAGGTCATCCTGGCCTCCGACGCCCCCGGCGCCGACGACGCCCTCGACCGCCTCGCCAAGCTGGTCTCCGAAGGCCTCGACGAGCTCCCCGCCGCCGCCTGAGCCTCGCAGCCGCCCGATCGGGGGGGGGGGCCCCCCCGGGGGGGCCCCCCCCCCGGGGGGGGCCCCCCCCCCCCCCCCCCCGTCCCCCCCCCCCCCCCGGTGGGTGGGGGACCCGCCCCCCCCCCCCCCCCCCCCCCCCCCCCCCCCCCCCCCCCCCCCCCCCCGCCGGGGCGGGGGCCCCCCCCCCCGGCGCCCCCCCACCCCGATCGGCTTTTCGCCCCCACTCGCTCAGCCCTTGACGCAGACCACCTGCTTGAGGTGCGCGACCACCTCGACCAGGTCCTTCTGCTGCTCGATGACCTTCTCGATGTTCTTGTAGGCGCCCGGGATCTCGTCGACGACACCACTGTCCTTGCGGCACTCCACGCCCTTGGTCTGCTCGGCCAGGTCCCGCGTGGTGAACCGCTTCTTGGCGGCGTTGCGGCTCATCTTGCGGCCGGCGCCGTGCGAGGCGGAGTTGAACGAAGCCGCGTTGCCCAGGCCGCGGACGATGTAGGAGCCCGTCCCCATCGAACCCGGGATGATCCCCAAGTCGCCGGAGCCGGCCCGGATCGCGCCCTTGCGGGTCACCAGCAGGTCGACGCCGTCGTACCGCTCCTCCGCGACGTAGTTGTGGTGGCAGCTGATGACGTCGTCGAACGTGACCTTCGCCTTGGGGAATTCACTGCGGACGGCGTCCTGGAAGAGCGCCATCATCACCGCTCGGTTGTTCTTGGCGTACTCCTGCGCCCAGAACAGGTCCTGGCGGTAGTCGGCCATCTCGGGGGTCTTCGCGAGGAAGACCGCGAGGTCGTGGTCGACCAGGCCCTGGTTGTGCGGCAGCGACCGGGCGACGCCCATGTGGTGCTCGGCCAGCTCCTTGCCGATGTTGCGGGAGCCGGAGTGCAGCATCAACCAGACATTTCCTTCCGTATCGAAACACACCTCGCAGAAGTGGTTGCCGGCTCCGAGCGTTCCCATCTGCCGCATGGCACGTTCGCGACGCCACTTGACCGCGTCCGCCACCCCGTCGAAGCGCTGCCAGAAGTCGTCCCAGCCCGCCGCGCGGAAGCCGTGCAGCTTGGTCGGGTCGACCGGGTCGGTGTGCAGGCCGCGGCCGACCGGGATGGCCTGCTCGATCTTGTCGCGCAGGCCGGAGAGGTCGTCCGGGAGGTCCTCGGCGGTGAGCGAGGTCTTCACCGCGCTCATCCCGCAGCCGATGTCGACGCCGACGGCCGCCGGGCAGACCGCGTCCTTCATGGCTATGACGGAGCCGACCGTCGCGCCCTTGCCCAGGTGGACGTCGGGCATCACGGCGAGACCGTACAGCCAGGGCAGGGAGCTGATGTTGCGCAGCTGCTGCAGGGTCTGGCCCTCGACCGTCGCCGGATCGGTCCACATCCGGATCGGAACCCGAATACCGGGCACCTCGGTGTACGTCATGGTTGAACGACCTCCAGCGGTCGGGGAGTTCAGAGGAAGGGCATGCCGCGCGAAGAGAATCCCGGCGCGGCTCGGGGAAGTTCAGGGAACGGCTGGGCTCAGGCAGCCGGAGCGGAACAGGGGAGGAACGGCCCTGGGGAGCGTCGTCGTATCTCTCGCTCGACCCGCACGGTGACCGCCTCCCTTCGTTCGTCGCAGTTCGCAGTTCGCACGTGCTGTGCGTCGGGGAACATCTATCCACGGAACCACCGGGGCCCGCAACGGATTTAGGAACGCGTCCGGCCCGGCGGAGCAGAGGCGCTCCACCGGGCCGGACGACGACGACTGGCGTCAGCTGATGACGGTGACCTCGCCGATCCCGAGCGCCCGCACGTCGTCCTCGATCGCGGCGGCGTCGCCGACCAGGACGGTGACCAGGCGGTCCGGCGGGAAGGCCGCGACCACGGCCTCGGTGGCCGCGGCGGTGGGCAGCTCGGCCAGCTGCCGGTAGACCTCGGCCTGGTAGTCGTCCGGGAGGTACTGCTCGACCTGGTCGGCCAGGGTCCCGGCGACCGAGCCCGCGGTCTCGTACTTCAGCGGCGCGACGCCGACCAGGAACTGCACGGCCTCGTCGCGCTCGGCGTCGGTGAGGCCCCCGGCGGCGAGGTCGCGCAGGATGGTCCAGGTGTCGGCGAGCGCGGGGGCGGTGGAGGCGGTGTCCACCGAGCCGCTGATGGCGAGCAGCGAGCGCCCGCTGCCGTCGGCGGCGGAGCGCAGCGGCTGGGCGAAGGCGCGGACGCCGTAGGTGTAGCCCTTCTCCTCGCGCAGGACGCGGTCGAGGCGGGAGGTGAGGGTGCCGCCGAGGCAGTAGGTGCCGAGGATCTGGGCGGCCCAGACCGGGTCGTGGCGGTCGGGACCGATCCGGCCGATCAGCAGCTGGGTCTGGACGGAGCCGGGGCGGTCGACGATGACGACGCGGCCGCGGTCGTCGCCGGTGACGGGGGCGTGGACGGAGGGTTCGGCGGCGGAGCCGGTCCAGGTGCCGAGGGTGCTCTCCAGCAGGTCGGGCAGGTCGACGCCGGTGAGGTCGCCGACCACCACGACGGTGGTGGTGGCGGGGCGCACGTGGGCGTCGTAGAAGGCCTTGACGGCGGCACGGTCGATCGACTTGACGGTGTCGGCGGTGCCGCTGCGGGGCCGGGAGAGGCGGTCCGCGGCGTCGAAGAGCTCGGCGTAGAGGGCCTTGGCGGCGCGCCGGGCGGGGTTGGCCTGCTCGTGGACGATCTCGTCGAGGCGGTTGGCGACGAGTCGCTCGATCTCCTCGGCGGGGAGGGCGGGGGCACGCAGGGCGTCGGCGAGCAGGGTCAGCCCGCGCTGGAGCCGGGAGGCGGGGACCTCCAGGGCGACCCGGATGCAGGGGTGGTCGGCGTGCGCGTCGAGGGTGGCGCCGGCGCGCTCGAGTTCCCCGGCGAACTCCTCGGCGGTGAGGGTGTCGGTGCCCTCGTTGAGCGCGCGGGCGAGGATGGCGGCGATGCCGTCGAGGCCCTCGGGCTCGGCGGCGAGCGGGGCGTCGAGGAGGACCTCGACGGCGACCAGCTGCTGGCCGGGCCGGTGGCAGTGCAGGACGGTGATGCCGTTGCCGAGGGCGGCGCGCTCGGGGGCGGGGAACGCCCACGGGCCCGGGGTGCCGGGCTGGGGCTGGGGGTGGAAGGTCATCGCGGGGACGTAGTCGGTGCTCATACGGCGGCACCCTCCTCTTCGGAAGCGGCGTCGGAAGCGTCGTCGGCGGTCGCGGTCGGCTCGTAGACGAGGACGGCCCGGTTGTCGGGGTGGAGCCGGGCCTGGGCGACGGCCTGGACCTCTTCGGCGGTGACGTCGAGGACCTTGGGGAGGGCGTCGTTCAGCAGCTTGGGGTCGCCGAACAGGACGGCGTAGCGGCAGAGTTCGTCGGCGCGGCCGGCGACGGTGGTGAGCCGGTCGAGCCACTCGCGCTCGATCTGGGCCTGGGCTCGCTCGAGTTCCTCCGCGGTGGGGCCCTCGGCGGCGAAGCGGGCGAGTTCCTCGTCGACGGCGGCGTCGATCTGGGCGATGGTGGCGTCGCCGGAGGTCTTGACGTCGAGCCAGCCGAGGCTGGGGGCACCGGCGAGGCGCAGCAGGCCGAAGCCGGCGGCGACGGCGGTGCGGTCGCGGCGGACGAGCCGGTTGTAGAGGCGGCTGGACTCGCCGCTGCCGAGGATGGTGAGGGCGAGGTCGGCGGCGTCGGCCTCGCGGGTGCCGTCCTGCGGCAGGCGGTAGGCGGCCATCAGGGCGCGGGAGGGGACGTCCTCGGTGAGGTTCTGCCGGATCTCGCGGCCGATGGTGTCGGGGAGTTCGCCGGAGCGCGGGGGCTGCTTGCCGTCGTGGGAGGGGATGGAGCCGAAGTACTTCTCGACCCAGGCGATGGTCCGCTCGGGGTCGATGTCGCCGACGACGGACAGCACCGCGTTGTTGGGCGCGTAGTACGTGCGGAAGAACGCGCGGGCGTCCTCCAGGGTGGCGGCGTCGAGGTCGGCCATGGAGCCGATGGGGGTGTGGTGGTACGGGTGGCCGTCGGGGAAGGACAGCGCGGTGAGCTTCTCGAAGGCGGTGCCGTACGGGACGTTGTCGTAGCGCTGGCGGCGCTCGTTCTTGACGACGGCGCGCTGGTTCTCCATGGACGTCTCGTCGAGGGCGGCGAGCAGGGAGCCCATCCGGTCGGCCTCCAGCCAGAGCGCGAGCTCCAGCTGGTGGGCGGGCATGGTCTCGTAGTAGTTGGTGCGCTCGAAGCTCGTGGTGCCGTTGAGCGAGCCGCCGGCGCCCTGGACGAGTTCGAAGTGCCCGTTGTTGGAGACGTTGGCGGAGCCCTGGAACATGAGGTGCTCGAAGAGGTGGGCCAGGCCGGTGCGGCCCTTGACCTCGTGGCGGGAGCCCACGTCGTACCAGAGGCAGACTGCGGCGACCGGGGTGAGGCGGTCCTCGGAGAGGACGACGCGCAGGCCGTTGGCCAGGCGGTGCTCGGTGATGGCGATGCCTCGGCTGGAGGCGGGGGCCGGGTTGGCCATGCGCTCGGGTCCTTCCCGTCGTCGATGTCGGGGTTCGTGTGGCGTCCCCCATTGTGGTGCAACGCGCGGGAGGCGCGTTCGTGCCCGCGCGGAAGTGGCGTTCGCCAGGGGCGGAAGAGGGCCGCTGACCGGGAGTGTCGGCGCGAGGGTCCACAATGGGGGCGCCGCGCCCTGTTGACCGCGCCCGGTTGACGGGTCGCGGCGGCAGGACGGCGAAGCAGGACGGCGACGTCCGTCCGACGATTTGACCGACGGCCGACGACCGACCGACGACCCAGCCAGCGACACGTAAGGGAGCCCCGCCGCGATGGCCCGCCGCAGTTCGCAGACCCCGCCGCCCGGAGACTTCGAGGAGCGGATCCTCGACGTCGACGTCGTGGACGAGATGCAGGGCTCCTTCCTGGAGTACGCCTACTCGGTGATCTACTCGCGTGCGCTGCCGGACGCGCGGGACGGTCTGAAGCCGGTGCACCGCCGGATCCTGTACCAGGCCAACGAGATGGGCCTGCGTCCGGACCGCGCGCACGTGAAGTGCGCCCGTGTGGTGGGCGAGGTGATGGGTCGGCTGCACCCCCACGGTGACGCGTCGATCTACGACTCCGTGGTGCGCATGGCGCAGCCGTTCTCGATGCGGCTGCCGCTGATCGACGGGCACGGCAACTTCGGTTCGCTGGGCAACGACGACCCGCCGGCGGCGATGCGCTACACGGAGTCGCGGCTGACGGCGGCCTCGATGGCGATGGTGGAGTCGATCCACGAGGACACCGTCGACTTCGGGCCCAACTACGACGGCAGCGAGCAGGAGCCGCTGGCGCTGCCGGCCGCGTTCCCGAACCTGCTGGTGAACGGCGCGACGGGCATCGCGGTGGGCATGGCGACGAACATGCCGCCGCACAACCTGTCCGAGGTGGTGGCGGCGGCCCGACACCTGATCAAGCACCCGACCGCGGACCTGGACACGCTGATGCGGTTCGTACCCGGGCCGGACCTGCCGACGGGCGGGCGGATCGTGGGCCTGTCGGGGATCCGGGACGCGTACGAGTCGGGCCGCGGCACGTTCAAGATCCGGGCGACGGCGACGGTGGAGTCGGTGACGGCGCGCCGCAAGGGCATCGTGGTGACCGAACTGCCGTACAACGTCGGCCCGGAGAAGGTCATCTCGAAGATCAAGGACCTGGTCAACGCGAAGAAGCTGCAGGGCATCGCGGACGTCAAGGACCTGACCGACCGCGAGCACGGGCTGCGGCTGGTGATCGAGGTGAAGAACGGCTTCGTGCCGGAGGCGCTGCTGGAGCAGCTCTACAAGCTGACGCCGATGGAGGAGACCTTCGGCATCAACAACGTGGCGCTGGTGGACGGGCAGCCGCTGACGCTGGGGCTGAAGGAGCTGCTGGAGGTCTACGTCGACCACCGGTTCACCGTGGTCCGCCGGCGCAGCGACTTCCGCCGCCGCAAGCGGGAGGAGCGGCTGCACCTGGTCGAGGGTCTGCTGGTGGCCCTGGTCGACATCGACGAGGTCATCGCGATCATCCGGTCGAGTGACAACGCCCAGCAGGCGAAGGAGCGCCTGATGGAGCGCTTCTCGCTGTCGGAGACGCAGACCGGGTACATCCTGGACACCCCGCTGCGCCGGCTGACCAGGTTCGACCGGGTGGAGCTGGAGCAGGAGAAGGCGAAGCTGACCTCGGAGATCGCGGAGCTGACCGAGATCCTGGAGTCGGACGGCAAGCTGCGCAGCGTGGTGTCGTCCGAACTGGGCGCGGTGTCCAAGCAGTTCGGGACGGAGCGGCGGACGGTGCTGCTGGAGGCGGGGGCGGCTCCGTCGGCGGCGCTGTCGGTGCCCCTGGAGGTGGCGGACGACCCGTGCCGGGTGCTGCTGTCCTCGACGGGACTGCTGGCGCGGACGGCGGACGGCGAGCCGTTCGAGCTGTCGGAGAAGCGGGCGAAGCACGACGTGATCGTGTCGGCGGTGCCGGCCACGGCGCGGGCGGACGTGGGTGTGGTGACGTCGGCGGGCCGGGTGCTGCGGCTGCCGGTGATCGACCTGCCGGCGCTGCCGCCGACGCCTTCACCGACGCTGGCGGGCGGCGCCGCGGTGGGAGAGTTCCTGCGGCTGGAGGCCGGGGAGCGGGTGCTGGCGCTGACCACGCTGGACGAGTCCTCGCCGGGGCTGGCGCTGGGCACGGTGCAGGGTGTGGTGAAGCGGGTGGTGCCGGAGTGGCCCGCCAACAAGGACGAGTTCGAGGTGATCGCCCTCAAGGAGGGCGACGAGCTGGTGGGCGCGGTCGAACTGCGCACCGGCGAGGAGGACTTGGTCTTCGTCACGTCGGACGCCCAGCTGCTGCGCTACCCGGCGGGGCAGGTCCGTCCGCAGGGCCGCCCGGCGGGTGGCATGGCGGGCATCAAGCTCGCGGACGGCGCCCGGGTGCTGTCGTTCACGGCGGTGGATCCGGCCGCGGACGCAGTGGTGGTCTCGGTGGCGGCGGCCTCGGGCACGCTGTCGGGTGACGAGCAGACGTCCTGGAAGGTCACCCCGTTCGAGCAGTACCCGCGCAAGGGCCGGGCCACCGGCGGCGTGCGCTGCCAGCGCTTCCTGCGCGGCGAGGACGGCCTGGCGTTCGCCTGGGTCGGCGCCGCCCCGGCCCGGGCCGCCACCGCCAAGGGCGCGCCGGTCGACCTGCCGGAGCGCGACCCGCGCCGGGACGGCTCGGGCACTCCGGTGACGACTCCGATCGCGGTGGTCGCCGGCCCGGCGTGACCGGGAGACGGAGGGCGGGGTGCCTGCGGGCGCCCCGCCCTGCGGCGTCCGGAGGCTCCCGCTGCGGCGGGTCCGCAGGCTCCCGCTCCGGCGGGTCGGGGCCCCTTGCCGGCCCCTGAGCCGGGCCTAACCGCTGAGGGTAGCCTTGCCTAGATGAGCACCTGTACGACCCTTTCGCGTGAACTTTCGGAGCCGCTGACCGCGACCGCCGCGGTGGCGACCACCTGGCTGCTGGTGGAGCAGAACGGCCCGTGGGGTGCGAAGGCACTGGGCGAGAGCCACCTCGACCGGGCGACCGGGCGAGCGCTGGAGGCCGCCGCGGCCGGTACGGGCGTGCGGGTGGCGCTGATCCGGCGGCCGGGCCGGCACGCGGACCGCCCGCCGACGGCGCGGCACGAGGTGGTCGTCGCGCACACGGTGCCGGGCCGCGGCTGGGTGCGCCAGGCGCAGGTGGCGGACCCGGCGGTGCTGCTGGAGCTGGACTTCGCGGCGCTGGGCGCCGGTGACCACACGGGTTTCGGGGCGGAGCACGTCGGCGTCCCGCTGGCGCTGGTGTGCACCAACGGCCGCCGGGACCGCTGCTGCGCGTTGCTGGGCCGTCCGCTCGCCGCGCAGTTGGCGGGGGCCGGGCACAGCGAGGTGTGGGAGGTGACCCACCTGGGCGGGCACCGCTTCGCCCCCACGATGCTGGTGCTGCCGTACGGCTACGCGTACGGACGGCTGACGCCGGAGAGCGCCAAGGAGGTGCTGGCGGCGACGGCGGCCGGACACATGGTGCCGGAGTGGTCGCGGGGCTGCTCGGGCTGGGAGCGCCCCGGGCAGGCGGCCGAGCACGCGGTGCGGCTGGCGACCGGCGAGACCCGGGTCGACGCGCTGACCGTGGCGCAGCGCCCGGACGGCGAGGGCCGCTGGCTGGTGCGCGTGATCCACCGGGACGGCCGGGCCTGGGAGGTGGACGTGATCGAGACGGTGAGCGAGCCGCCGCGACCGGAGAGCTGCGGCAAGGCGGTGGGGACGCCGTCGCGGATGGACGTGCTGTCGGTCAGGGGCGTGTAGCGGCGGCCCCGCGCCCGTGGGGGTGAGCGCGGGACCGCGGCGGTGGGGGCCTCAGCCGGCGGCCTTGCCGACGAACTCCGTGGTGTACGTCCTGGACAGGTCGATCGTGCCCTCCTTGCCCTGGACGTCGGGGTGGAAGGCGGCGAGCACCGCGAGCACGGTCCTGGGCCCGTCGGCCGGCATCACCCCGTCGGTGGTGAACATCGGCAGGGTGGACTTGATCGCCGCCGCGTACTGGGCGGCGCCGCCCTGGGCGTAGTCGGCGGGCATCTGCGCGGCGATCTCCTCCGGGCTGTGGGTGGACATCCACTTGAGGGTCTTCACGAAGGCGTCGGCGAGCTTCTGGGTGGTGTCCTTGTTCTTCTCCACCCACTCGGTGCTCATGTACAGCGAGGACGACGGGTAGAGCCCGCCGAGCGCCTGCCGCGAGCCCTCGGGGGTGCGCATGTCGTAGAGGATCTTGCCGAGGCCCTTGTCGAGGACGTTGGCGACGGTCGGGTCGGTGGTCATCCCGGCGTCTATGCTGCCCTGCTGCAGTGCGGCGACGAAGGTCTGGCCGGCGCCGACGGCGATCGGGCTGAACTCGCTGACGGAGGCGCCGTTCTTGACCGCGAGGTACTTGGTGAGGAAGTCGGTGGAGGAGCCGATGCTGGTGACGCCGAGCTTCCTGCCCTTGAAGTCGGCGCCGGACCTGATGGCGTCGGCCTGCTTGGTGGAGACCAGTTCGACCTCGCCGGGGGCCTGGGCGAACTGCACCACGGACTCGACGTGCTTGCCCTTGGCCTGGAGGTCGATGGTGTGGTCGTAGAAGCCGACGGCGCCCTGGACGTCGCCGGCCAGCAGTGCGGTGGTGGCGTTGACGCCGGCCGGCTCGGTGAGCAGTTCGACGTTGACGCCGGCGTCGGCGAAGTAGCCGAGCCGCTGGGTGAGCATCGCGGGCAGGTAGATGACCTTGTCCAGGCCGCCGACCATGATCTTGACCTTGGGTCCGTCGACCTGCTTGCCGGCCGGGGCGGCGCCGTGGGCGGAGGTGGCGGCGTCGTTGGCACAGGCGGAGAGCGGGAGGAGCAGGACGGCGGCGAGGGCGGCGACGGCGGATCTGCGCATCACGGGGGAGCCTCTCTCTTCTTACGAGCGGGGGGGTTCAGCGGATTCAGCGACTCTGTGGGCTGGGGGGAGCCCAGCGGCCCTGCGATTGGGGAGTGCTCAGCGGCCTTGGGATCGGGGGGGGTGCTCAGCGGCCTTGGGATCGGGGGGGTGCTCAGCGGCCTTGGGATCGGGGGGTGCTCAGCGACCGGGTGGTCAGCGGCCGTCGCCCGCGTCGGCGGGCTTCCAGCGGAACAGCTTCTTCTCGGCGAAGGTCAGCAGCCCCTCGGTGAGCAGCGCGACGACCGCGAGGATGGTCATGGCGGCGTACACCCCGGCCGCGTTGAAGGTGCCCTGGGCGGCGGCGACCAGCAGGCCGAGGCCCTTGGTGGCACCGATGTACTCGCCGACGATCGCGCCGATCAGCGCGAAGCCGAAGCTGACGTGCAGGCTGGTGAAGATCCAGGTGGTGGCGGCGGGGATGACCACCTGGAGGGTGACCCTGCGGTTGTCGGCGCCCAGGATGCGGGCGTTGGCGACCAGGTTGCGGTCCACCTCGCGGGCGCCCTGGAAGGCGTTGAAGAACACCGGGAAGAACACCAGCACCACCGCGGAGGCGACCTTGGACGCCGGGCCGAGGCCGAACCAGATCAGGAAGATCGGGGCGAGCACGATGCGCGGGATGGCGTTGAGCACCTTGACGTACGGCCCGAACACGTCGGCCAGGAAGCGGATCCGGCCGAGCGCGATGCCCAGCAGCACGCCGCAGACCACGCCGATCACCCAGCCGGTGAGGGCCTCGTAGAGGGTGTAGCCGATCTGCTCGCCCAACGAGCCCTGGGCGGTGCCGTGGGTGATCCACTGCCAGATCTGGTCCCAGATCTTCGACGGCTGCGAGAAGTTGAACGGGTCGATGACCTCGGTGCGGGCACACACCTCCCACAGCCCGAGGAAGGCGACCAGCACCCCGGCCCGGGCCGCGAAGACGGTCAACCGGCGGTTGCGGGCGGCCCGTTCGCGGGCCTCGGTCCTCGTGGTGGCGGCCGGGGACTTCCCGGCCGCGGTCGCGGCGGTCTCGGACGCGGTCTCAAGCGGCACGACCCGCTCCTCTCTCCCGGGTGATGCGCACCTCTTCGCCGAGCGAGGCCCAGATCTCGCGGTACAGCTCGACGAACCTCGGTTCCAGCCGGACGGCCTCCACGGTGCGCGGTCGTGGCAGGTCGACGGTGAAGATCTCCTTGACGGTGGCGGGCCCGGCCGTCATCACGACGACCCGGTCGGCGAGCGCGATGGCCTCGTCCAGGTCGTGGGTGACGAAGACGACCGACGAACCCGTGCCGGCCCACAGCTCCAGCAGCTGATCGGACATCAGGGCGCGGGTCTGCACGTCCAGCGCCGAGAACGGCTCGTCCATCAGCAGGATGGTCGGGTCGTTGACGAAGGTCTGGGCGAGCGCGACGCGCTTGCGCATGCCGCCGGACAGCTGGTGCGGGTAGCGGTCCTCGAAGGCGGCGAGGCCGACCCGGCCCAGCCAGTCCCGCGCCCGCTCCCTGGCCTCGGCGGCGGGCACGCCGCGGAAGCGCGGCCCGGCCATCACGTTGGACAGCACGGTGCGCCAGGGGAAGACGGCGTCCTGTTGGAAGACGAACCCGACCTTGGGGTCGATCCCGCGCACGGGCTCGCCGTACACCCGGACCTCGCCCTCGGTGGGCTCCTCCAGGCCGCTGACCAGGGTCAGCGTGGTGGACTTGCCGCAGCCGGTGGGGCCGACGACGGCGACGAACTCGCCCTGGGCGACGGTCAGGTCGAGATCGCGGACAGCGGTGTGCAGCGCCCCGGAGGGGGTGCGGAAGCGTTTCGTCGCGCCGGTCAGCTCGATCGCCGGGGTGCTCATTCCCCACCTCGCTTCGCTCGGCGGGTGCCTCGCACCGGTGGCACCTCTCGACGGTTCACTCGCCGCGCTCGCTCACGCATTCATTCCTCCCGGGTCAGTGCCTGCCCCGGAAAGGTAGGAGCGGGCCCGGCCCCGGCGGGAGCCTTCTCCGCGTAGTGCGACTTCTCCGCGTTGAAGGGTGTTCTGCTCGTTTTGCTTCCGCTACAACTGCGGGGACGCGGGCTGACAGAAACACCCGGGAAACATAGGGTGTCCCGACCCCGGTCGCCTGAAGCCCACCCCCGGCACCCCGGGCCCGACCCCCGCCCCCGTAGCACCGCCGCCGCCGAGAGGAGGCCCGGATGAAGCTCCCCCACTGGCCCCGCCGGGTCTTCGCCCAGCTCCTGCTGAGCCAGACCGTCGTCACCGTCGGTGTCACCACCGTGACCGCCGGGCTCTTCCTGGCCCCGGTCAGCAGCGAGCTGGACCACGACGCGATGCAGCGGGCGCTGTCCATCGCCCAGGCCACCGCCACCGACGAGACGATCGCCCGGGCCGCCGACACCCGCGACGTGGTCACCGCGCAGCGCAACGCCGAGCAGATCCGACTGGCCACCGGCGCCAGCTTCGTCGTGGTCACCGACCTGGACGGCATCCGCCTCTCGCACACCGACCCGGACCGGATCGGCCAGCGGGTCAGCACCGACCCCGAGCCCGCGCTGGGCGGCCGCAGCGTCACCGCCATCCAGCAGGGCACCCTGGGCCGCACCGCGCGCGGCAAGGTGCCGCTGCGGATGGCAGACGGCCGGATCGTCGGCGAGGTGTCGGTCGGCATCAGCGACGACTCGATCCGCCGCCGCCTGCTGAAGATGCTCACCGGCATCCTGCTGTGCGCCGGCGCGGGCCTGGCCGCCGGGACCGTCGCCACGCTCGCCCTGGCCCGCCGGCTCAAGCGCCGCACCCACAACATCGCGCTGGCCGACATCTCGGCGCTGCTGGTCGAGCGCGAGGCGATGCTGCACGGCATCCGCGAGGGCATGGTGGCGCTGGACGAGCGCGGCCGGATCCGGCTGGCCAACGACGAGGCCGTCCGGCTGCTCGGCCTGCCCGGGGACTGCACCGGCCGCCCGATCGCCGGGGTGCTGCCGCCGGGCCGGCTGGCCGACGTGCTGACCGGGCGGATCACCGGCACCGACCTGCCCGCCGTACGGGACGACCGGGTGCTGGTGGTGAACCGGATGGCCACCACCGAAGGGGCGGTGGTGACCCTGCGCGACCGGACCGAACTGGAGTCGCTGGTCCGCGAGCTGGACACCACCCGCAGCCTGACCGAGGCGCTGCGCGCCCAGGACCACGAGCACGCCAACCGCATGCACACCCTGCTCGGCCTGCTCGAACTCGGCCGCCACGAGCAGGCGGTGGCCTTCATCTCCGAGCAGTCGGGCTCGCACGCCGTGGTCGCCGCCCGGATCGCCGAGCAGGTGCAGGACCCCCACGTGGCGGCGCTGCTGGCGGGCAAGACGGCGGTGGCCGGCGAGCGCGGGGTGCGGCTGGTGCTGGCCCCGGGGGCGCACCTGCCGGACACGGTGGTGGACGCCCGGGCGCTGGTGACGGTGCTCGGCAACCTGATCGACAACGCGGTGGACGCGCTGACGCCGAGCGGGGGCGGGGGCGTCGGCGGGCGGCTGGAGGTGACGCTGGCGGCGGCCGGCTCCACCCTGCTGCTGCAGGTCACGGACAGCGGCCCCGGCGTGCCGGAGGAACTGCGCGAGCAGGTCTTCGAGGAGGGCTGGACCAGCAAGGACGCGCCCGCGCACCGTCCGCGCGGGCTGGGCCTGGCGATGGTGCGGCGGCTGGTCGAGCGGACCGGCGGCCGGATCGTGCTCGACACCGGCCCGCTGGGTGGCGCCCGGTTCACCGTCGAGCTGCCCGAAGCCCTGCTCACCACTCAGCTCGTGGAGGCGTGATGATCGACGTACTCGTGGTGGACGACGATTTCCGGGTCGCGGACGTGCACGCCGCGTACGTGGCCAAGGTGCCGGGCTTCCGGGTCACCGGCACCGCGCACTCGGCCGGGGAGGCACTGGCCGCGCTGGAGCGCCGCCCGGTGGACCTGCTGCTGCTCGACCACCACCTGCCGGACGAGACCGGCCTCGCCCTGGTGCGCCGGCTGCGGGAACGGCAGGTGGCCTGCGACGTGATGATGGTGACCGCCGCCCGGGACGTCTCCACGGTGCACGCCGCGATGCAGCACGGCGCGCTGCAGTACCTGGTCAAGCCGTTCACCTTCGCCGGGCTGCGGGACAAGCTGGTCTCGTACGCCCAGCTGCGGCACGCGCTGGCCGCACCCGCCCGGGAGGCCGGCCAGGACGAGGTGGACCGGCTGTTCGCGACCCTGCGCAGCGTCGGCGCGTCCAGCGGGGCACTGCCGAAGGGCCACTCGGCGCCTACCACCGACCTGGTCCTGGGCGTGCTGCGACGGGCGGGCCGGCCGCTGTCCGCCCAGGAGGTCGCCGACGCCACCGGACTGAGCCGCTCGACCGCCCAGCGCTACCTCAAGCAGCTGGAACGGGACAGCCGTCTGCGGCTGACCCTGCGCTACGGCGACACCGGCCGCCCCGAGCACCGCTACGGGCTGGCCGCGAGGAGCACCCAGGCCTGAGCGCCCGGGCAGGGGGGAACCCCGGCGGCCCCAAGCCCGCCGGGGTTCCCGGGGCACGGCGACTAGGCCGCGCCCGCACCGGTGAGGGCGCGCACCTCCAGCTCGGCGAAGCGATCCGCGTCGGCGGGCTCGGGCGAGGTGAGCGTCCCGATCCAGCCCGCCAGGAAGCCGAGCGGGATGGAGACGATGCCGGGGTTCTCCAGTGGGAACCAGTGGAAGTCGACGCCGGGGAACAGCGCCGTCCCGGAGCCGGAGACCACCGGCGAGAAGAAAACCAGCAGGATCGCCGGGACCAGTCCGCCGTACACCGACCAGACCGCGCCCCGGGCGGTGAACCGTGACCAGAACAGGCTGTAGAGCAGTACCGGCAGGTTCGAGG
Organism: Kitasatospora sp. NPDC017646; assembly: GCF_044329365.1. Classification (NCBI taxonomy): domain Bacteria; kingdom Bacillati; phylum Actinomycetota; class Actinomycetes; order Kitasatosporales; family Streptomycetaceae; genus Kitasatospora; species Kitasatospora sp. NPDC017646. The sequence continues at coordinate 37,471 of NZ_JBIRJC010000006.1, forward strand.
AGGCGGCCACCGCGAAGGCGAGGCCGACCAGGAAGGCGACGTTCAGCTGCTGGGCGTAGAGGCTGATCACGATCGCCGCCGCGCCGATCCCGGCGGCGGCGAATCGGGCGACCACCACCTCCTGTTGCTCGCTGGGCTTCTCGGCGACCTCTCCCCCGCGGCGGCGGCGCGGGCCGCCGTGCCAGGCCCCGGCCCAGATGTCGTGGGCGAAGGCGGCGGAGGAGGCCAGGGTCAGCCCGGCGACCACGGCGAGGATGGTGGCGAAGGCGATCGCCGAGATCAGTGCGAACAGCACCACCCCGCCGGTGCTTCCGTTGCCGCCGCCGAGCACCAGGGCGAGCAGCGGGACGGCGGTGTTCCCGGCCGAGTTGGCGTGCCGCACCTCGGCCGAGCCGATCAGCGCGGTGGCGCCCAGGCCGAGTGCGATGGCCATCAGGTAGAAGCCGCCGACCAGGCCGATCGCCCACATCGTGGACCGGCGGGCGGCCCGGGCGGTGGGCACGGTGTAGAAGCGGGACAGGATGTGCGGCAGCCCGGCGGTGCCCAGCACCAGGGCCAGGCCCAGACTGAAGAAGTCCAGCCGGCTGGTGAGCGTGGCGCCGTACTTGAGCCCGGGTTCGAGGTAGCGGTGCCCGGCGCCGCTGTGCTGGGCGGCCTGGCGCATCAGCTCGAAGAGGTCGCCGTGGAAGCGCACCAGCAGCAGCACGGTGAGCAGCACCGAGCCCGCGGTCAGCAGGAAGGCCTTGACGATCTGGATCCAGGTGGTGGCCCGCATCCCGCCGATCGTCACGTAGACGATCATCAGGGCGCCGACCGCGATGATGGTCCAGGTCCGGGCCTGGGCGCTGTTGGTGCCGAGCAGCAGGGCGACCAGCGAACCGGCGCCGACCATCTGGGCGACGAGGTAGAGCAGGGTGACCACGACGCTGGCGCCGCCGGCCGCCGCCCGCACCCGGCGGCGGCGCAGCCGCAGCGCGAGCACGTCGGCGAGGGTGTACCGGCCGGCGTTGCGGACGAGTTCGGCGACCAGCATCAGCACGACCAGCCAGGCGACCAGGAACCCGATGCTGTAGAGCACTCCGTCGTAGCCGTACAGGGCGATCAGCCCGGCGACGCCGAGGAAGGAGGCGGCGGAGAGGTAGTCGCCGGAGAGCGCGAAGCCGTTCTGCAGCGGGGTGAAGTCGCGCCCGCCGGCAAAGAAGTCCTCGGCGGCGTTGCCCTGGCGGCCGACCCAGAGGGTGATGCCGAGGGTGACCAGGACGATGACGGCGAACAGCACGATCGCCAGGCCGTGGTGCTGGCCGGTGGGGGCGACGGGGGGCGGGGTGGCGGTGGTCATCACGCCGGTGGTGGCCGTCATCGCAGCTGGTCCTGGGTGTCCCAGCGCAGGCCCAGGGCGGCGCGGTCGCGCCTGGTCCGGGCGTTGCGGGCGTAGAGCCAGGTGAGCAAAAAGGTGGAGGCGAACTGCAGCAGGCCGAGCAGCCAGGCCACGTTGACCGGGCCGGCCACCGGACTGCGCATCACACCGGGCACGACGGCCTCGGCGCCGACGTACACCAGGTACCAGCCGAGGAAGGCGCCGCAGGTCGGGAAGACGAACATCCGGTAGCTGCGCCGGATGTCCCGGAAGGCCGCGCTGGCCTGGACGCTCCGGTAGACCTCGGTGCTGTCGGTGGTGCTCACCGGCGCCGGCGGCTCCTGCGCCGTGACGGCCGGGGCGACCGACGGTGCCGCTGGTACGACGGGCCGGGCGAACGGCGGCTCCACGGGCGGTGCGGTCACCGGCTCGGCGGCCGCGGCCGACTGGGCGGCGGCCGTACGGGTGGATCCCTGCTGGGCCGGTACGGCCGTTCGGCGGGGCGCGACAGCTGACTCGGACACGGCGTCGGCGGCCGGAGTGGCCCACCAGTCGAATCGCTGCCCCTGACCGGGACTGCTGGTCTGCTGCTGTGGCACTGCTGCTCCTGGGCCGGACCGGGCGTTCTGACCCGAACCATCATGGAGGGCCTCGGACACCGTCCCTGACCATCGCAGATACCTTCACTCAATGAGGTGGTCGATCATCTGACGGATGGTCATCCGACTACTGCTGCGTACCGGTGATTCCGTGGCGGAAGGCGTACGCGACCGCCTGCGCACGGTCCCGCACCGCGGTCTTGGCGAACAGGTTGTTGATGTGCGTCTTCACGGTGGCCTGGCTGACGAACAGCCGCTGGGCGATCTCGGCGTTGGAGAGCCCCTCGGCGATCAGCGCGAGCACCTCGGCCTCCCGCACGGTCAGCCCGTCCGGCAGCCCCCCGGCCCGGGCGGCGGTCGGCGCGGTCGGCCCGCCGGGCGAGCCGGACGTGCCGGACGTGCCGGACGTGCCGGAATTCGGCGCGGACTTCACCGGAGACTCCGAAAGCCTTTCCAACAAACGGAGTTGAACCTGCGGCGAGAGTCCCGCCGCGCCCGAGCGGACATCCGCGATGGCCTTGGCGATCTCCTCGCCACCGGCGTCCTTGGTGAGGTAGCCGCGCGCCCCGGCCTGCAACGCGGGGAACAGCGACTCGTCGTCGGCGTAGGTGGTGAGCACCACGACCTCGGTCTGCGGGTGCGCGGCCCGGATCCGCCGGGTCGCCTCGACGCCGTCGACGCGCGGCATCCGCAGGTCCATCAGCACCACGTCCGGGTGATGGCGCTCCACCAGCGCGACGGCCTCCTCCCCGTCCGCCGCCGCGCCGACCACCTCGATGCCGGGCAGCAGCCCCAGCAGCATCACGATGCCCTCGCGCACCACCGTCTGGTCGTCCGCCACCAACACCCTGGTGACCGCACCGTTCATGCCGGCACCCGCAGCAACACCCGCCACCCTCCGTCCTCCGGGCCCGCCAGCAGGGTGCCGCCGAGCAGTTCCGCGCGTTCGCGCATCCCCAGCAGACCGTACCCGCTGCCGCTGACGGCCAGCTCACCGGAGGACTGCTCCGCGGACGGGCCGCGCGGCGCCCGGGTGTTGCGCACCTCCAGCTCCACCGCGTCGTCCAGGTACCGCAGTTCGACCGAGCACCGGGCGCCCGGCGCGTGCTTGCGCACGTTGGTCACCGCCTCCTGTGCCGTGCGCCGCACCGCCAGGCCGGCCTCGGCGGCCAGCGGCCGGGGCGTACCGGTCACGGTGAACGGGGCCCGCTCCCGCTCGGTCAGCTCCACCAGGAACTCCCCGACCGGCGTGAACTCTCCGCGCAGCGCGGACAGCGCCTGCCGGGTCTCGGCCAGTCCGTCCTGCGCCATCCGCCGTGCCGCGACGACCCGTTCGCGGATCTGCTCGCGGTCCGTCCCGGCGTCCAGCATCAGCCGGGCCGCCTCCAGGTGGACCAGCTGCGCGGAGAGGCTGTGTGCGAGCACGTCGTGGATCTCCCGGGCGATCCTGGCCCGTTCGGCGAGCGCCGCGCTCTCCGCCTCGGCGGCCCGGGCGGCACGCTCCTGGACCAGCAGTCGGCGGGCGGTGCCGCGCGCCTCGATGTCCAGCCGGAGCAGGAAGCCGAGCAGGGCGACCCCGCCGATGGTGGCGAGGACGCTGAGCCAACTCGCCCAGCTGGCCACGGTGTACGAGCCCAGCGCGGCCGTGCCGACGAGCAGCGCGGGCGCGAACGGCAGCCGGACCAGCGCGATCACGGCCAGTCCCACCCAGATCAGGTCGGCGAGCGTGTAGGCCCGGCCCCAGTTGGCCAGCCAGGCGGCCCCGACCAGGACGGCGGCCAGCAGGTAGGAGGCGGCCGGGCGCTGTTCCCGGCTGGCCTGGAGGAACGCCACGCAGAGGGCGGCGGCCGCGGCCAGTCCGGCCGCCGCGGCCGGCACCGCCCAGCCGGTGTACTTGCCGTCGGCGAAGGTGCCCCAGCCGACGACGGCCAGCAGGACGATCCGGCCGAGCACGGTGAGGACCCGCCGCGGCACGCTCTCGGCGTCGCGCTCCAGCCCCTCCCGGGACGGCCAGCGGGTCCGGTACCACCCGGGCAAGGGTGCCTCCTCAGTGCTCACGGCGGTGGATCAGTGCAGTACGGCGGTCGCCTGCGCGGGCTCCAGCGTCCGGGCCCTCCAGTTGACCACGAGCGAGCGGACCAGCAGCAGGACCGCCATGCCCAGCATCAACGAGCTGCCCGCCTGGTGGACGCCCAGGGCCGAGCCGATCGCGTACAGGCCGATCCGGATGGCGAGCATCCCGCCCCAGGCGGCCAGCGTGGCCTTGGTGCCCTTGACCAGGACCTTGCCGTCGGCGGCCCGCCAGATCCGCACGGTCCAGCCCCAGACCGTTCCCATCGCGAGCACGGTGACCAGCCCGGCGGCGAGCAGGGTGGCCGACAGCGCGGCGTGCCGGTGGTCGATGATCTGCGGATCGCGCAGCGCGAGCACGCCCAGGACCAGCGGCAGCAGCCAGAAGCGGCGCTCGGTGTCCAGGCGCTGGACGCGCGTCTGACGCTGGACCACCAGGACCACCACCGCGGCGATCACGAGGAGGTTGACTACGGCAGTCATGGGAGGTTCTCCGTCCCGGGGAGAGGCTTTCGCTGACCTCTCCGACGCTACGGATCCGGCACTCCCCGCTGATCGGCGCCAGGGTGGACCCCAGGTGGAACCAGCAGCGCGAGGGCCCTCCACCCACGGGTGGAGGGCCCTGGTCGGCCGGGCGCGTCAGGCGTCGATGCGGGAGCGGTCCAGGGTGGCCGCCGAGTCCACGATGAACTCCTTGCGCGGGGCGACGTCGTTGCCCATCAGCAGGTCGAAGATCCTCTCGGCCTGCTCCAGGTCGCCCAGGTTGATCCGGCGCAGGGTGCGGTGGCGCGGGTCCATGGTGGTCTCCGCCAGCTGGTCGGCGTCCATCTCGCCCAGGCCCTTGTACCGCTGCACCGGCTCCTTCCAGCGCTGCCCCTTGCGCTGGAACTCCAACAGGGTGGAGCGCAGCTCCGCGTCGGAGTAGGTGTAGTGGTACTTCTCCTGGCCGCGCTTGGGATTGGTGAGTTCGATCCGGTGCAACGGCGGGACGGCGGCGAAGACCCGGCCCTGCTCGACCATCGGCCGCATGTAGCGGTGGAAGAGGGTCAGCAGCAGGGTGCGGATGTGCGAGCCGTCGACGTCGGCGTCGGCCATGAAGATCACCCGGCCGTAGCGGGCCTGGTCGATGTCGAAGGTGCGGCCCGAGCCGGCCCCTATCACCTGGATGATCGCGGCGCACTCGGCGTTCTTGAGCATGTCGCTCACCGAGGCCTTCTGGACGTTGAGGATCTTGCCGCGGATCGGCAGCAGCGCCTGGAACTCTGAGTTGCGGGCGAGCTTGGCGGTGCCGAGCGCGGAGTCGCCCTCGACGATGAACAGTTCGCTGCGGTCGACGTCGTCGCTGCGGCAGTCGGCCAGCTTGGCGGGCAGGGAGCTGGTCTCCAGCGCGGTCTTGCGGCGCTGGGCCTCCTTGTGCTGCCGGGCGGCGACCCGGGTGCGGGCGGCGGCGACGACCTTCTCCAGAACGGCCCGGGCCTGCTGCTTCTGGTCCTTCTTGGCCGAGGTGAGGAAGGCCTTGAGCTCCTTGGCGACGACGGCCGCGACGATCCGGTTGGCCGCCGAGGTGCCGAGCACCTCCTTGGTCTGGCCCTCGAACTGCGGCTCGGCGAGCCGGACGGTGACCACGGCGGTGAGGCCCTCGGTGGCGTCGTCCTTGGTGATGTCGTCCTCGGCGACGCGCAGCAGCTTGCTGGCGCGCAGCACCTCGTTGACGGTCTTGGCCAGCGAGCGCTCGAAGCCGGTGACGTGGGTGCCGCCCTTGGGGGTGGCGATGATGTTGACGAAGGAGCGCAGGGTGGTGTCGTAGCCGGTGCCCCAGCGCAGCGCGATGTCCACGCCGAGGTGGCGGGTGACCTCGGTGGGGGTCATGTGGCCGAGTTCGTCCAGGACCGGCACGGTCTCCTTGAAGGTGCCCTCGCCGCGCAGCCGCAGCACGTCGCTGACCGGCTTGTCCGGAGCCAGGAACTCGCAGAACTCGGCGATGCCGCCGTCGTAGTGGAAGACCGACTCCTCGACCTGCTCGCTCTCGGTGAGCCGCTCGTCACGCACGACGATGGTCAGGCCGGGGACGAGGAAGGCGGTCTGCCGGGCGCGGTTGTGCAGGTTCTCCAGGGAGAGCTTGGCGTCCTTGAGGAAGATCTGCCGGTCGGCCCAGTACCGGATGCGGGTGCCGGTGCGGGCCTTGGGCACCTTGCGGGTCCGGGTGAGGCCGTTGGCGGGCTCGAAGGGCGCGTCCGGGCTGGCCTCGGTGAAGATGCCCGGGGTGCCGCGGCGGAAGCTGATCGCGTGGGTGTGGCCGCTGCGGTCGACCTCGACGTCCAGCCGCGCGGAGAGCGCGTTGACGACCGAGGCGCCGACGCCGTGCAGACCGCCGGAGGCCGCGTACGAGCCGCCGCCGAACTTGCCGCCCGCGTGCAGCTTGGTCATCACGACCTCGACGCCGGACAGCCCGGTCTTGGGCTCGACGTCGACCGGGATGCCGCGGCCGTTGTCGCGGACCTCGACCGAGGAGTCGGGGTGCAGCAGGACCTCGATGCGGTCGCAGTAGCCGCCCAGCGCCTCGTCGACCGAGTTGTCGATGATCTCCCAGAGGCAGTGCATCAGACCTCGGCTGTCGGTGGACCCGATGTACATGCCGGGGCGCTTGCGGACGGCCTCCAGGCCCTCCAGGACGAGCAGGTGCCGCGCGGTGTAGTTGGAACCGTCGTCGCCGGCCAGCAGCGCGGACGGCACGGTCGTTTCGGCACTCACGCGGCACTCTCCTCGGTGAAGTTCTGTCTCATCGGTCACATCCGGACACATCCGGACCATCCGCCAGTGCAGCACGCCGCACCGACAGTCGTCGCTCCGTGTGCTCGCGCCCCTGCGACGGGTGCACAGCACGGCGGGCCGGCCCGGCGCAGCTTGTACGCGCTGCGCGAACAAGGACCGCACCCGGGTGTGGGCCCCGGGGGCGCCATCTCCTCCCGGTACCACCGGTCCTGGCGGATCGTGGGGTCGGGCACAGGCTCCGGAACTGCCGTTATGCAGGCTACCGGGGCCCGGGACGGGGCTTATGCTCCAACCCGGCAGAGGATTATGCTACGCGGACCTCGAACCCGGTCCCGATCGGACGTTCGAGCGAGGGGCGGATCCCGGGATTCGGCACGCATGAACCACCGGCCCCCGGGGCACGTCCTCATCAACACAGCAGAATCCTCAGAGAAGAAAAGCCACGAGCGGGAACGTTTTCGGCCTGGTTGGATGTTGACCCTGGTACGACAGCTCGTCGAGCTAGAGAAGAGGCGACGTGACTACTGTTCTGACACCTGCGAGCCCGCTCACCGCGGCTGACCGCTGCGACCGCTGCGGCGCCCAGGCCTACCTGCGCGTCGTACTCGCCAGCGGCGGAGAGCTGCTCTTCTGCGCCCACCACGGCCGGAAGTTCGAGCCCGAGCTCAAGAAGATCGCCGTGGAGATACAGGACGAGAGCGGCCGTCTCACCACCAGCACCACCGCGACGGCCACCGACGACGAGCGCTGATCACAGGCGCCCCAACCAGCCGGCGTCGAGCTGTGTCCGGCCGCGCACCCTGCGCGACCGGGGAGCCGGGTGGTCGACCCCTCCGGGGCCGGCCACCCGGCTTCGCCGTTCCCCGAACGGTTCTCCCGCGTTCTGCCGCGTTCGCCCTGCGCGGGCCGCACCGGCCGTCACCGGGGAGCGAAACGACGTCAGGACGTCACCGCCCCCTCACCCGCAGCGATGATCAGAGAGCCGAGCGCACCGCGTCCGTGACCGAGGACACCCGGGTGTAGACCCCCGGGTGGGCCGCTTCTGCGCAGCCCGTCCCCCAGGACACCAGCCCGGCCAGTCGGCCGGCCACGATCAGCGGGCCTCCGCTGTCGCCCTGGCAGGCGTCCTTGCCGCCCTTCTCCTCGCCCGCGCAGACCATGCCCCGGGCGTCGAACTTGCCGTCCGGGCCGCCCGGGTAGGCGTGCGCGCAGGTCTGGTCCGGGAGGATCGACACGTCCACCCCGCGCAGCGACGGCGAGTAGTCGCCCCGACCGCTGGTGTCGCCCCAGCCGTAGACCCGCGCCCTGGCCCCCGCCTCGTACGGCCCGCTCTCGCCCTGACCGACCAGCTCGACCACCGGCCGGCCGCCCTGGGGCTCGGCGAGGGTGAGCACCGCCACGTCGTTCATGTTCGCGGTGAAGTCGTAGGCGGGGTGGATCCAGACCCGTTGGACGGCCACCTCACGACCGACCGAGCCGCGGAGGTCGTCCCGGCCGACGATCACCTTGAGGCCCGGGCGGTCCACCCGACCCTTGGCCTCGTCGTAGAAGCAGTGCGCGGCCGTCACCACCTTGGTCGGGGTGACCAGCGCGCCGCCGCAGAACTGGCCGGAGCGCCTGTTGCCGAACTGCTGGCGGCTGGCCAGCGCCACGATCCACGGGTGGTCGGCGGTGCTCACGGCGTCACCCCCGACCACCCTGCGCTGGGCCTCGGCCGGGGCGGCCGCGCCGAGGGCGACCAGCGGCACGGGAACGGCGGCGAGCAGCGCCAGCAGGGCGCCCCGCCGGCGGCGACGGCCCGCCCGGGCAGCGGCCGGGGCCGCGGGCGAAGCGTCGGCCCGGGCGGCGGTCGGGACGGCCCCGCATGCGGCGGGGGTCGGCAGGTCGGCTCGGTCCGGGTCGGTCAGCACCGTGACTCCACAAGGCTCGGCAGCAGGCAACCGGCACAGCGTAGGTGATCGATTACAGTGCGCGACCGGATCCCGGTGCGCCGCCACCCGGACGGGGGACAAGCGCCACCCGGACGCTGACACACCGCCCCCGAACGGCCCGAAGGCCCGGAACCGTACGGTTCCGGGCCTTCGTCGCGTACTGCGGTCGGATCAGTCCAGGTAGTCGCGCAGCACCTGGGAGCGCGACGGGTGGCGCAGCTTCGACATGGTCTTCGACTCGATCTGGCGGATGCGCTCACGGGTGACCCCGTACACCTTGCCGATCTCGTCGAGCGTCTTCGGCTGACCGTCCGTCAGGCCGAAGCGCATCGAGACCACGCCGGCCTCGCGCTCGGACAGGGTGTCCAGCACCGAGTGCAGCTGCTCCTGGAGCAGGGTGAAGGAGACCGCGTCGGCCGGGACGACCGCCTCGGAGTCCTCGATCAGGTCACCGAACTCGCTGTCGCCGTCCTCGCCCAGCGGGGTGTGCAGCGAGATCGGCTCGCGGCCGTACTTCTGGACCTCGATGACCTTCTCGGGGGTCATGTCGAGTTCCTTGGCCAGCTCCTCCGGGGTGGGCTCGCGGCCCAGGTCCTGGAGCATCTGGCGCTGGACGCGGGCCAGCTTGTTGATGACCTCGACCATGTGCACCGGGATGCGGATGGTGCGGGCCTGGTCGGCCATGGCGCGGGTGATCGCCTGACGGATCCACCAGGTCGCGTAGGTCGAGAACTTGTAGCCCTTGGTGTAGTCGAACTTCTCGACCGCACGGATCAGACCGAGGTTGCCCTCCTGGATCAGGTCCAGGAACAGCATGCCGCGGCCGGTGTAGCGCTTGGCCAGCGAGACCACCAGGCGGAGGTTGGCCTCCAGCAGGTGGTTCTTGGCCCGGCGGCCGTCCTCGGCGATGATCTCCAGCTCGCGCTTGAGCTTGGGGGCGAGCTTGTCGGCGGCCGAGAGCTTGTCCTCGGCGAACAGGCCGGCCTCGATGCGCTTGGCGAGCTCGACCTCCTGCTCGGCGTTGAGCAGCGGGACCTTGCCGATCTGCTTCAGGTAGTCCTTGACCGGGTCGGCGGTGGCACCGGCGACGGCGACCTGCTGGGCCGGCGCGTCGTCCTCGTCGTCGTCGGAGAGGACGAAGCCCTCCGACTCCTCCTCCGGACCGGCCTCGGCCTCGGCCTTGTCGCCGGGCAGCGCGACGTCCTCGAGCAGCTCCTCTTCGCCGAGCAGCTCCTCGTCGCCACCCTTGCCTGCCTTGGCGGCGGTGGTCTTCTTGGCGGCGGTCTTCTTGGCGGGCGCGGCGGTCTTCTTGGCCGCGGCCTTCTTGGCCGGGGCGGCCTTCTTCGCCGCGACCGACTTCGCCTCGGTGACGACGCCGGCGGTCTCCTCGACGGTGATCTCGGCGGACACGGTTGGGGCGGGCGCCGCGGCGGCGGCCGCGACGGCCGGAGCCGCGACGGGGGCGCCGGGGGCGATCCGCACGGGCGGCTTGGTCGGGGCCGACGGAGCGGCCGGGGTCCGGGTGGTGACAGCCTTGGTGGCGGTGCGCTTGGTGGGGCTCTTGGCAGCAACGCTCTTGCGCTTGGCGCCGGCCGGCTCGGCCGCACTGACCATGAGGTCCACCCCCTCCTCAATCAGCACCTGGTTGAGGCTGCGCATGACGTTCTTCCACTTGGTGACCGGGATCTGGTCCGCCTCGAACGCCTGGCGCACGTCGTCACCGGCGATCTGCCCCTGGGCCTTGCCCCGCTCGATGAGCGCCAGCAGAGCCGCGGACTCGGCGATCTCGGGGGGAAGCGAACGGGATGTGCTGGCCGACACGAACAACCTCTCGGACGATGAGTGGACTCGAACCCGTACCGGCCGCCCGAGCGGGCGGGGAAGGAGATCGCGCGCCGGACGCGCGGTGTCGATTCCGACCGACTCGGGCTTGAGGACTGGGTTTGCAGGACGGCAGCAGCGCCGCGGACCAACACAGCATTCTGACATGTTGGAGTATTCCGGAGCTGCTTCCGCTCAGGACACATCGCTGCTACTCGTCAAGTGTTACGCATGGCCTTCGTGTCGCGGGTCACACCGCTCGGCGCCCGCGGCCCCGGGGCCGGGATCCATCATCGCGCACTCTCGGCGGAGTTGATTGTCATGCGCGTGCCATATATCCGATCAGGGCTCGCTCCGCTTCGTCACTCAGCTTCCGTCGCCCCGTTCCGTCGCTCCGCCCCGCCGCCGTCGTCGGCCGGGCCCGGGGCGGTCGCCGGCGCGCGGGAGCCCGGTCACCGCCGTGCAGAGGCCCTCCGACTGCGCCGCACGGTGCGGCCGGAGGGCTCTGGAGGGGCGGACCGCGCCCGGCGCGTCCGCTCGCCGAGAACAGCCCGCTCAGTGCTCCCGGGGCGCGGGAACGGAGGGCTCGATCTCGGGGTGGACGGTGAGCAGCGCCCGCATCGCGACTTCGCCCGCGGTGCCGTCACCGGCGCCCAGCGCGTCCACCAGCCGGGCGTGCAGGCTGACCGAGGACTCGGAAGGCCGCTCGCAGGAGATCGCCGGACCCCCCGAGACCTGCAGCGCGCAGGAGACGATCCCGGACAGGTGCTCCAGCATCCGGTTGCCGGCCATCTGCAGGACCAGGACGTGCAGCTCGGCGTCGGCGCGGGTGTAGGTGGACAGGTCGGCCTGGGCGGTGGCGTGCCCCATGATCTCGACCAGCTCGACCAGCCGCTGCTGGACGTCCTCCCGGCCGTGACCGGCGGCGAGGCGGGCGGCCAGCGGCTCGATCGCCCAACGGAGCTCGAACAGCTCCCGGCGCTGCTCGTCCCGCTGCGGGCCGAAGGCGCGCCACTCGATGATGTCCGGGTCCAGCAGGTTCCAGTCGCCGACCGGGCGGACCCTGGTCCCGACGTTCGGGCGGGCGCTGACCAGGCCCTTGGCCTCCAGCACACGCAGCGACTCGCGGACGACGGTCCGGGACACCTCGAACCGCTGGCCGATCTCCTCGGGCACGAGCGGACGGTCGGCGCCGAGGTCACCGGAGACGATCATCTGACCGAGCTGCTGGACCAGCTGGCCGTGCAGACCGCGCCCGCGGCTGCTGGTGGTCTTGCGGCCGACCCGGCCGATGTCGGACTCGGCGCCCTCCCAGCGGGGCGCCGGCGGGGTCGGCCGATCGGCGTACGAGAAGCGGTCCAGATCGCCGGGACCGTGGATCGGCCCTTCGGCGGAACGGGCGGGGGTCATGGTGGGGTGCGCAAGGGTACTCACGCCTCCTTTGTCGGCGATCGGCAGGCGCAGCTTGAGAATTCTCGTGAAAAGCACACGAAAGGGTGATCGACCGTGACTGGATAATTGACTTCTTATCAGGAAGAACCGCCCATTCCGCTCACTGCTGGTCGATCTTGGTACTCGGGGGGGCGGCGCACGCGGCGCTGGACCGCACGGCGGGGCCCTGACGCGAGACGCGTCGGGCCCCGACGCGAGTGCGGCGGGCCCCGACGCGAGTGCGGCGGGCCCCGACGCGAGTGCGGCGGGCCCCGACGCGAGTGCGGCGGCTACGGGCGCGGGGCCCGGGAGGTCCAGGCGTGTCGGGCCCGGGAGGCTCGGCGGACCAGGCTGCCCTAGAGGGAGCGGCGGCGTGCCTGGGCGAGCAGGGCGGCGAGCAGCAGGGCCGCCGCAGGGGCCGCGACCGCCGCCAGTAGCGCCGGGTCCGTCAGCGCCGCGCTCCCGGCCGCGGCCTCGCGCGCTCCCCCGCCGTACACCCAGCCGTGGGCCCACTCGATGCCGGACTGGAAGGGCAGCAGCTCCGCCGCCCTGGGCGGCCACGGACGGCCGGTGTGACGCAGCAGCAGGGCGACGCCGGACTCCAGCAGCGGCGGTAGCGCGCACAGCAGCAGCACCCCGGTGGCAGCGCTGCGGGTCAGCGAGGCGGTCAGCACGCCGGTCCACGCGGCCACCACGGTCAGCAGGACGAAGGCCAGCAGTGCGGCCGGCACCCCGTGACCCGCCACCAGCCCCAGCGGGGCGAACACGCCCGGCAGGTCGGCAGGCCCGCTCAGCCCGATGGCGCCCAGCGCCTCGGACACCCGGTCGGACACCGCGCCGGGATCCGTCCAGGCCGCCACCGTCGCCCCGCCCGGCAGCGCGAGGTGCACGGCCACCACATCGAGCGCCAGGGTGGTCAGCGCCAGCAGCGCCGCCACCGGGCCTACCACCAGCAGCTTGGCCAGCAGCAGCCGCACCCGGCGCGAGTACGTCACCTGCGAGGCCGCCAGCCCGGGGTGACGCACCTCGTGGCCGTACGAGAGCGCACCCAGCACTCCGGCTCCGAGCGCCGAGAAGGGCAGCGGGATCAGCGGGACGACGGCGGTCAGCAGCCGTACCCCGGCCGGGGCGGCCAGCGGGCCGGCCGGGGCCTGGCCGGCGAGGACGGCGGATACGACGGCGTCGCAGAGCAGGACGGCGGCGAGCAGCAGCCAGGTGGAACGCAGGCCGCGCAGCCGGCGCAGCTCGTAGGCCAGGACACGCACGGTTCACTCGCTCCGGTGGTCGTCGGGGGTGGCGGGGGTGGCGGGGGTGTCGGGAGTGGTGGGGGCCTTGCTGGTGGTGATCCGGCTTAGGCGGACGGTGTCGTCGGTGAGCAGGTCGGCGGCGCTCTCGCGGCGGCGGCGCGGGGGCTCGGGTTCGGTACGGGCGGGCTCTGGGCGCGCGGACTCAGTGCGGGTGGGTTCGGCGCGCTTGGGTTCGCCGCGGACGGGCTCGGCGCGGACGGGCTCGGCGGCCCGGGTGGGGCGGGCGACAGGGGTCAGATGGCCGCGGAAGAGCCGGTCGACGGCGGGAGCGAGGGCGCCGCCGGGAGCGGGGTCCGCCTGGGGGGCGGCGGCCGCGGCGAGGGCGGGCAGGGCGGCCGTCACGGCGGCGACGGGCAACGCGCGGGTGGGCCGGACCGCCGCGCCGTCCCGGGGCCGTCCCTCCACGCCGGGCTCGGGGACGGTGGGTTCGGGGAGCACGGGCCGACGGCTCGGGCTGGGGCTCGACACCGGGGTCGGCCGCGTGACCTCGGGGGCGGACGCATCGGCCGACCCCTGCGCCGTCCCGGATTCCGACCGGGGGCGGAGGTGCCCGGAACGTCCGGAGGCGACCGGCAGGGCGGTGCGGGGCACCGGCTGCTCGACCACCCGGTCGGCCAGTTCGTGCAGCAGGATCCCGTTGCGGTAGGCGAGTTCGCCGATCTCGGTGCGGTCGATGCCCGCCACCGCGAGGCTGGCGCCACCGTCCGGGCGCACCTCGGCGCCCTGGCTGACCAGCAGGTCGGCCAGCCGGGCCATCTGCGGCCCCCGGACGGCCACTTCCAGGCTGAGCCTGGTCCGGCAGAACTCCGCGACCGGCTGGTCGGCCACCAGGTGGCCGCGGTCCAGGGTGACTACCCGGTCCGCGAGCTGCGCCGCCTCCTGCGGGGCCCGGGTGGTCACCAGCACCGTTCCGCCCGCGACGGCGAAGGAGCGCAGGAAGGAGTGGAACCACTCGACGTTGCGCGGGGACAGTCCTTCGGTGGGCGCGTCCAGCAGGAGCGTGCCGGGATCGCCGAGCAGCGCGGCGGCCAGCGCGAGCCGCCGGTGCATGCCCGGTGAGAAGGTGCGCAGCCGCTGCTCGGCGACGGCGGCCAGCCGGGTCTGCTCCAGCAGCTCATCGGCCCGCCGTACGGGGACGCCGACGGCCGCGGCCAGCATCCGCAGGTGGCCGCGCGCCTTGCGCCCCGGGTTCCCGGCCACCGCCGCTGCGCCCTCCCCCGGCCCGGGCAACAGCACTCCGACCTCGCGCTCAGGGCGGCGGATCCGGCGGTAGGGGCGGCCGTCGAAGAGCGTGACGCCCTGGCCTCGTTCGAGTTCGAGCATCAGCCGCAGCGCGGTGGACTTGCCGGCCCCCTCGTCACCGAGCAGCACCGTCACCATGCCGGGCCGGGCGTCGAAGGTCAGGTCGAGCACGGCGGGCGGCGCGCCCTTGCGACGGACCTTGGTCAGTCCGGTGATCTGGATCATCGCTGGCTGCTCCCATACCCTCGGCCGACGTTCTCGACGCCAGCACATTAGGGGCCAGCACCGCCGATTCCGGGCATTACCGAACCGCCACGGGCCCACCGCCCGCCCACCTCACCCGATCAGGGGACAATCCGATCCTGCGATTCACGAAGCGGGCGTGCTCCGCGGGCCATCGGACCCCCGGTCCGGGCTCGGTGGATCGGTCAGCAGGAACTCGTCGGCACCGGGCGGCAGGGTCTGACCGACGCACTCTCCCTGGAACTCCTCGACGGCGGCCTTGCCCTCGGCGGCGATCTCGGCCAGCTGCTCCTCCTCGGCACTCAGAGTCTCCCGCACCGAGATGATCGAGGCAGGGTCGACGTGCGGCTCGGCCTTCAGAGCGGCCAGCTGCCGCTCGGTTCTGGTGACGGTCTCGCTGAGTCTCCTGAAGTCCGCCACCCGGCCCTCGAGGAGGCGTCGCTGCCTGGCGCAGTCGTCATTGGTGGTCATCACGGGGCTCCCAGGTCCGAAGTCCTCCGGTCCGGTGACCGAAGCGTCCAACGCCACTGTGCGCCGGTGCCGCCGCGCCGGCTCCCGGGCCGGGGCCGTTCGGCGCGCCCCGGGCGAAGCCGGGTGCGGGGGGGGGGGAGGGCCCGTGCCCTCCAGGAGCTCAGGAGTCGGGCCGCAGCATGGGCGGGTTGAGGACGGTCGCGCCACCGGCCGTGAAGAGCTGGGCCGGGCGGCCGCCCTGGCGGGTGGTCGTGCCGCCGGAGGGGAGGAGGAACCCGGGGGTGCCGGTGACCTTGCGGTGGAAGTTGCGCGGGTCGAGGGCGACGCCCCAGACGGCCTCGTAGACCCGGCGCAGCTCGCCCACCGTGAACTCGGTCGGGCAGAAGGCGGTGGCGAGGGAGGAGTACTCGATCTTGGAGCGAGCGCGTTCCACGCCGTCGGCGAGGATCAGACCGTGGTCGAAGGCGAGCGGGACCCCGTCGGCCGGACTCTCGCCGAGGAGTTCGCTGACCGGGGCCCAGCGGGCGCTGCTGGCGTCGCCGCCGGCCCGGGGGGTCGGGAGGTCGGGGGCGAGCACCAGGTAGGCGACACTGACCACGCGCATGCGGGGGTCGCGCTGCGGGTGGCCGTAGGTGGCGAGCTGCTCCAGGTGGGCACCGGCCGCGCCGGGACCGACCGCCTCGTGACCGGGGGCGGAGTGGGCGCGCAGGCCGGTCTCCTCGGCCAGCTCGCGGGAGGCCGCCTCGGCCAGTCCCTCGTCCGGGCGGACGAACCCGCCGGGCAGCGCCCAGTAACCCTGGTAGGGCGGCTCGCCCCGTCTGACCAGCAGGGCGCAGAGCGAGTGGTCGCGCACCGTCAGAACCACCAGGTCAACTGTGACAGCGAACGGGGGGAAGGCCGACGGATCGTAGCGCGACATGGCGACGATCATAGTCGTCTCTCTGACGATAAGCACAGGGCCGTGCACGGAGAGCGCAGCACCGGTGACCGTGGCCGCCCGGCACGGTTCGCGCACGGGCGGCCGCGGACCGGGCGGCGCGCAGCGTGGACGCCTGCAGCCGAGGTGCCGACGACACCGGGTGCCGACGAGGCCGGTGTCAGCGGGCGACCAGTTGCAGCTCCGCGGACGCCTCCTCGACCAGCGCCACCCCGATCCTGCTCACCCGGACCGAGAAGGGCTCGCCCGCGACCCGCAGGCCGGTCAGTTCGAGTTCGCCGAGCGGGGCGGTGCTGGCAGGGCGGACCAGGACGCGGCCGCCCGGGACGTCGGGCCGGACCCCGGCGAGCGCGAACACCGCGTGAACGGCTCCGGCCGCGGAGACCGCCGCGGGGCGGCAGGCCGCGGGGTGCGGCACCGGTGGGCAGCCGGGGGTGCGCTGCTCCCCGGCGTACATCTCCGGCAGCCGCCCCTCGAAGTGGGCGGAGGCGGCGAGCAGGCCCTCCAGCAGGGTGCCGGCCTCGTTCTCGTGGCCGGCCTCGGCGAGTCCTGCGATCGCCAGCGCCGTCTCGTGGATCCGCACCGCGCCGCCGCGGTGGCCCAGCGGGTTGAAGCGGGGGGACTTCGCGCTGAGCGTCCGCAGGCCCCAGCCGCTGTCCAGCTCGGGCGCGACCAGGCGCTGGGCGAACAGCCGGGTCTGTTCGCGGTCCAGCAGACTTTCGTGCCGGCCGCCGTCGACGGCGAGCCCGGTGTCGAGCAGGTGCACCAGGGAGGAAGCGACGGCCGGCAGTGGCTGGCCGCCCGGGGCCAGTCCGGCGGCGGGGCGGCCGCCGGAGAGGTCCTCGATCCAGAACCGCTCGCGGAAGCGCCCGCGCAGCTCGGCGGCCCAGCTCCGCCACTCCTCGGCGCCCGGCCTGGCGAAGGCGTCCAGGAGTTCGGCGCCGTGCAGCGCGGCGCGGTGAGCCTGCGCCTGGACCTCGGCGCGGGCGGCCACCGGGTGGGCGGCCCGGTCCTCCGCCGGACGGCTCAGATCGGTGACGAAGCCATCGACCAGGCCCTCGCGCACCGCGGCCAGCGCCCGCTCCGCAGCCGGCAGCAGTTCGGCGACCTCCGCCGGGGGCAGGCCCCAACGCCAGGCCTCGGCCAGCACGGTGACGAACAGCAGGGTGGCCTCGGTGGCGGTGCAGGTGGGCGGCAGTTCGGGACCGCCGTGCCGCAGGGCACCGGGCAGCAGGCCCTCGGTGCGGCCCGACGCGGAAGTGAGCTGCTGGCGGCGGGCCAGCGCGCGCAGGGTACCGGCCGCGAGCCGGGTGCCGAGCGGGAGGCTCAGCCGGGCGGCCCAGAGCGCGTCGGCCGGGGCGAGGCCGAAGCGCCAGGGCGCGCCGGAGGCCGGGTAGAGGTCGGTCGGACGGTCCGGATCGGCGAACAGCAGCCCGGCGAGGGCGTCCAGGGACCGGTCGACCAGCGGGGCGGCACGCGGGTCGTCGCTGCGCACCTCCGGTGCGGCCCAGGGCAGCGGTACGCCGGTGCCCCGCCCGGCGGGCGGGCGCGGGCCGCCGGGGGCGCTCTCCAGCTCGGCGCGCAGTTCGACCGACCAGCGGGCGCCGGGCTGGACCTCCAAGTCCCAGCGGAGCACCCCCGCCCCGGCCAGGACGGCGTGCGGGGAGGGCTTGGCGCTGACCACGGCGCTGTGCACCGGACCGGACCAGCGCAGCCCCGCGGACTGCACCTGCCCGGGCAGGTCGGGCGGGCGGTGTCCGGCGGCGATCTCGCCGACCGGGCCGAGGTCGGTGCCGAGGGCGATCTCCAACGGCAGCCGGGCGGGCCGGGCACCGGTGTTGCGCACGGTGACGGTCTCCACGCCGTCCGCGTGGCGCAGCCGCTCGACGGTGAGCGCCGGATCCGGGTCGAGGTCGCCGGGGACGCGGACGGCGCCGAGGAAGCGGGCCTGGGCGGTGCTGGTCTGGGTGCCCTGGAGCGGCAGCGGCTCCATGCCGCCCAGCCGCAGTTCCATCCGGGCCAGCACCCGGACGCCGTTGCGGTAGAAGCCGTGCAGGCCGTGGCCGCGCAGCTGGCCGTCCGGGCCGGAGGCGGCCATCGCGGGGGCGTTGACGCAGAGCAGCGCGTGGTGGACGGCCGGGGGCTGGGGGCGCGGCGGGGCCGTGGGCCGTCCGGGGCCGACGGGGGCGCCTGCGGGTCCGACCGCCGGTCCGTGGTCGGGACGGCCGGCCGGTCTGGGCGCGCCGACCACGCTCTCGGCCGGCAGGGCCTGTAGTGGCCTCATGGCGGTCACCGGACTCTCCTCCCCTCGGCGGTCCGGTGGCCGTTCAGGCCGGTGGGCCGCGAGCATGCTCGATCGCGTGCTGATGGTGCCTGGCCGACGGGGCTCGCCCCGCCAGCGGGTGTGCCGTGTCTGGCCGTACCCGGCGGTGGGCCGTGCCATGCGGTGCGCGGTACCGAGCTGGTACCGCGCGCCGCGCCTTCGCGTCGAGCACGTCATCGTGCCAGACACCTCGTCAGGTCCGGCGCGCCGTAGCGCCGGTGACGCCCCACCCGCGGCGCCCTCCGTCACGCCGGCCCGCACCCGACGGGCCGGCGGTGGATCTCGGGCGGAATCCGGCTGCGGTCGGACACCGTCGGGGCGCAGGGCCCCCAGGGGTGAACGCCGCGCACCGCCGCCAGGTCACGCCCGGCGCGGCCACCGCTGGTCGTGCCCGGCCCGCCGGGCGGACGTGCCGCCTCCACCGGACCGTCACGGAAGGTTCCGTCATGCCCCCGGCCCGGGGCACGTCCTGGGCCCGGCTCCGGCGCCGCTCGGACTGGTCCCGGCCACGGTCGGCCGCTCGGTCCCGGTGGACAGGGGCGGTCGAACCGCTGCTCGACCGCGCCAGGATACGGTGCGGGGGTCGCGGGGCCCGCCCCCGGTGACCCCGTGAACCGCGACGCAACCGCTGTGACCAGCAGAGACCGAGGAGTTGCATGTCCACCGTCAGCCGACTGCGCGGGATTGTCACGACCGATCACGTCTTCCGGGTCCCGCTCGACCACACCTCGCCCGAGGGCGAGCAGATCGAGGTGTACGCCCGCGAGGTGGTGGCCTCCGGCCGCGAGCGGGACGACCTGCCCTGGCTGCTGTTCCTCCAGGGCGGCCCCGGCGGCAAGGCCGCCCGCCCGCTCGGCCGGGACACCTGGCTGGACCGCGCCCTGGACGACTACCGAGTGCTGCTGCTCGACCAGCGCGGCACCGGGCGGTCCACGCCGGCGACCCGACAGACCCTCGCCCGTCGCGGCGGCCCGCAGGCGCAGGCGGACTACCTGGCGCACTTCCGCGCGGACTCGATCGTCCGGGACGCCGAGCTGATCCGTCACCGGCTGCTCGGCGCCGACGAGCGCTGGAGCGTGCTCGGTCAGAGCTTCGGCGGCTTCTGCACCCTCACCTACCTCTCGTTCGCCCCAGAGGGCTTGACCGAGGCCTTCATCACCGGCGGCCTCGCCGGTCTCCGCAGTTCGGCCGACGACGTCTACCGCGCGGCCTACCCGCGCGTCGTCCGCAAGAACGAGGACCACTACCGCCGCTTCCCGCAGGACGTCGAGGCCGTGCGGCGGATCGTCGCCCACCTCGCCGACTCCCCCGCCACCCTGCCGGACGGCGGGCTGCTCACCGTCGAGGCCTTCCAGGTGCTCGGGATGATGTTCGTCGGCGGCAGTGGCTCCGCCTCCCTGCACTACCTGTTGGAGGAGGCCTGGGTGGAGGGCCCGGCCGGGGCCGAGCTCTCCGACACCTTCCTGGCCGGTGTCCAGGCCCGGCTCTCCTTCGCCGAGGGCCCGCTGTACGCCGTGCTGCACGAGTCGATCTACGGCCAGCGCTCGGTGGACCAGGGCGGCACCGCCTGGTCTGCCGAGCGGATCCGCAAGGAATTCCCGGAGTTCGACGCCCGTGCCGCGCTGGAGACCGACGCTCCGGTGCTGTTCACCGGGGAGATGATCTACCCCTGGATGTTCGACGCCGACCCGGCGCTGCGCCCGCTGAAGGAGACCGCGGACCTGCTCGCCGCCCGCACCGACTGGCCCGACCTCTACGACCCGGCGCGACTTGCCGCCAACACGGTGCCCGTCGTGGCGGCGGTGTACCACGACGACATGTGCGTCGACACCGCCGACTCGCTGGAGACCGCCCGCGCGGTGCGCGGTCTGCGGACCTGGATCACCAACGAGTGGGAGCACGACGGCCTGCGGGTGAGCGGTGGAAAGGTGCTGGACCGACTGATCAAGATGGCGCACGGCGAGGCGTAGCGGACTTCCGGCCGGCGGGGCGACGAGCGGTTCAGTGGGCACGGCGGGCTCCTCTCGCGGCCTGCCGGGTGCCCCGGCACCGGTGGAGCCCGGTGCCGGACCGGACGACGGCCGAGGCGCAGGCCCCCGCCCGGCCGAGCCGCAGTCCCCGGGTGACCCGCGCCCCGGTCACCGGGCCGTGCCCGGGCGCAGGGAGCAGGGCGACCGGCCCGGGGCCACTACCCTCCGGCCTCGGCTCGCCGGGGACGGAGGGATCGCCGGGGCTGGCAGGGCTGCTGGAACCGCGGGCGGCCGGGACCGAGGCCGTGGCCCCGCCCCTCCGCCGGCCGCCCCGCCGCCGGCGGCGCGCGCCGCCCGGCGACTGAGCGGGCGCCGGCGGCACCGGTCGGCCGCCCGTCGCGGGCCCGGGCTCCGGCTCAGGCCAGGACTGCGGCTCGACCCTGGACTGCGCGGTGGCCGCGCGCTCCTCTCGCCGTCGTCGCTGGGCCTCGACGGCGGCCAGCAGCGGCCCTGGCGTCATGCCGTCGTTCATCGACTCGTACATCAGCTCCGCCAGCAGGTAGTTCGGAGAGAGCCGCAGGACGTGGCCGAGCACCACCCGGGCGGTGGCCGTGTCCCCGGCGACCCAGGACGCCCAGGCCAGCAGGGTGAGCGGGGCCACCGCGCAGCCCTCGTACGGCGGCACGGCGCGCCGGGCGAGGAAGCGCCAGAGGCGTTCGGCGGGGGCGAGTTCGGCGGGCCGGACGTACTCGACGCCGCGGTCCCGGGTGAGGCGGTCCCGCAGGGCGAGGAGCAGCCGAGCCGTCCGCTCCTCGTCGAGCTCCCTGGCGCCGGCCGCGAACTCCGCGAAGGCCTGCTCCAGCAGTTCGAGGCCCTGCGCCCTTGAGACGGCCCCGGCGAGGGGCTCCTGCCGCACGAGTGCCTCGCGCTGCGGGGCGTCCTGTGGCGGGCCGACCGGGGCCAGCCCGGCGACGATCGCCTTCCGGCTGCCGCGCGGCACCAGGCCGGCCACCGTCGCGGCGGCGGCCGCCGGGCCGGGATCGGGCCCGCGTCGCACCGGATTGCCCGCCGGATCGCAGCACCCCTCGCGGCGGCAGAGGAAGGACCACCAGCGGTCGTCCGAGACGCACAGCGACTCCTTGACCGCTACTCCCCTGCGCCCGAAGGCCGCGCGCAGGTCGTCGGCCAGCGGGCGCAGGCGCTCCACCGGCGGCGGCGCGTGCGCCGTGACCGGATCCTGGCAGAGGTAGAGGAGCACCTGGAGCGGCCGGCCGCCGTGCCGCTCGGAGAGGGCGACCAGCAGCGCGGCCGTCTCCTCCGCCGCGGCGGGCCACTCCGCGGGCGAGACCGGGAGGTCCGCCCGGATGACCCCGCCCTGGTGCAGGTCGGGGCCCTGGAGGCCGACCGCGACGATGCTGTCGTCGGGGTAGAACCCCAGGAAATAGGGCAACAGTTCGGCCATGTCGGCCGGACCGCGCATGATGACCGGCCGCTGCTCGGAAGCCGGGCCGAGGGACAGGATGACGTGTTCGTTGTTCATCGCGTTCATGGCCGCAAGAGTGCGCGCTGTCCGACAACGACCGCGGGATTTTCTTTTTCCCTGTGGATAACTCGGCCTCTGATTTTTCCTTCGCTCATTCGGATCACGCGAAACTCGCTCCGAAGAGTGGATTTCGACAGCCGTTCAGCGGATCTCCGGATGAAATCCACTCCGTCTTCCCCTGCACCGTCCCCGCCCGCATTCGCCGCTTGTCGGCGGCATGGGGTTACATCGACGCCATGAAGCAGCCCGACATCCACACCACCGCCACCGCCGACCGCGCCGAGGTCCGGGCGCGGGCCGAGGCCGTCCTGCGCGAGCTGGCCGGCCCGGCCGCCAGCCTGCGCGAGGACCAGTGGACGGCCATCGAGGCCCTCGTGGTCGACCACCGCCGCGCCCTGGTCGTCCAGCGCACCGGCTGGGGGAAGTCCGCGGTCTACTTCATCGCCACCGCCCTGCTCCGCGCCCGCGGCGCCGGGCCGACGGTGATCGTCTCCCCGCTGCTCGCCCTGATGCGCAACCAGGTCGAGTCGGCGGCCCGGGCCGGCATCCACGCCCGCACCATCAACTCGGCCAACACCGAGGAGTGGGACGGGATCCAGTCCGAGGTCGCCGCCGGCAAGGTCGACATCCTGCTGGTCAGCCCCGAGCGGCTGAACAACCCGGACTTCCGCGACCAAGTGCTGCCGAAGCTCGCCGCCTCCACCGGCCTGCTGGTGGTCGACGAGGCCCACTGCATCTCCGACTGGGGCCACGACTTCCGCCCGGACTACCGCCGCCTGCGCACCATGCTCGCCGACCTGCCGCCCGGCGTCCCCGTGCTCGCCACCACCGCCACCGCCAACGCCCGGGTCACCGCGGACGTCGCCGAGCAGCTCGGCACCGGCACCACCGACGAGCACGCCCTGGTGCTGCGCGGACCGCTCGACCGGGAGAGCCTCACCCTGGGCGTGCTCGCCCTGCCCGATCCGGCGCACCGGCTCGCCTGGCTGGCCGACCACCTCGACCGGCTCCCCGGCTCGGGCATCGTCTACACCCTGACGGTGGCCGCCGCCGAGGAGGTGACGGCCTTCCTGCGCGAGCGCGGGTTTCCGGTGGCCTCCTACTCCGGCCGAACCGAGGACGCCGAGCGCCGCACCGCCGAGGCCGATCTGCTGGCCAACCGGGTCAAGGCGCTGGTCGCCACCTCCGCGCTCGGCATGGGCTTCGACAAGCCCGACCTCGGCTTCGTCGTCCACCTGGGCTCGCCCAGTTCGCCGATCGCCTACTACCAGCAGGTCGGCCGGGCCGGCCGCGGTGTGGACCGGGCCGAGGTGCTGCTGCTGCCCGGGCGCGAGGACGAGGCGATCTGGCGCTACTTCGCCTCGCTCGCCTTCCCGCCGGAGGAGCAGGTGCGCCGCACCATGGACGCGCTCGCCGAAGCCGGCCGCCCGCTCTCCACCGCCGCCCTGGAGCCCCGGGTGGACCTGCGCCGCGCCCGGCTGGAGACCATGCTCAAGGTGCTGGACGTGGACGGCGCCGTCCGCCGGGTCAAGGGCGGCTGGACGGCCACCGGGCAGAGCTGGGAGTACGACACCGCCCGCTACGCCAAGGTCGCCGCCTCCCGGGAGGCGGAGCAACGGGCGATGCGCGACTACGCCGCGGCCACCGGCTGCCGGATGGAGTTCCTGCGCCGCCAGCTGGACGACGAGCAGGCCGCGCCGTGCGGGCGGTGCGACAACTGCGCGGGGCCGTTGCACACCCCGGAGGTCTCCGACGGCACGCTGGCCGCGGCCCGGGCCGCGCTCGGGCGCCCGGGCGTGAGCTTCGAGCCGCGCCGGCTCTGGCCCACGGGGATGGACGCGCTCGGAGTGCCGCTGAAGGGCCGGATCCCGGCGGACGAACAGGCGGAGACCGGCCGGGCACTCGGCCGGCTGTCCGACATCGGCTGGGGCAACCGGCTGCGCACCCTGCTCGCGGAGCAGGCGCCGGACGTGCCGGTGCCCGGCGAGGCGGTGGACGCGCTGGTGGCGGTGCTCGCCGACTGGGCGCGCGGCCCGGGCGGCTGGGCCGGCCCCGCCACGGCGGAGGGCACCCGGCTGGACCGGCCGGTCGGCGTGGTGACCATGGCCTCCTCGACCCGCCCCCAGCTGGTCGGCAGCCTCGGCGCGCGGATCGCCGAGATCGGGCGGCTGCCGCTGCTCGGCCGGATCGAGTACGCCGACGGGCGGCCCCCGCACGGTGCCCGCAGCAACAGCGCCCAGCGGCTCCACTCGCTGGCCGGGGCCCTGGTCCTGCCCCCGGAGCTGGAGCAGGCGGTGGCGGCCGCCGGCGGGCCGGTGCTGCTGGTGGACGACCTCGTGGACTCGGGGTGGACGGTCACCGTGGCCGCCCGGCTGCTGCGCCGGGCGGGAGCCGGGGCGGTGCTGCCGCTGGTCCTGGCCGTACAGGGGTGACCGGACGGCGACCGGCTGACGCGCGCACGACCGCCTTCACTCGAATGGCCTAACGGAAAGGAGCCGGCAGGGCGATTTCGATCACGCCGGAGATCCGACCCGAGAAAGGAGTGCCCACCATGCCCACGACGGTTCGCGATGGCCTTCACGCAGTGTGGATCAAGGTCGGGTGGAGACCGAACCGTGCTCGGGTCGCTGTGGAACATATCCGGCAGACCATGGGCTATCGGGTGGCGTTCGTCATTTCATCATTGCCGCTCCGGCCCCGTTGCCCCGAGAATTGGGAGGTACCCGAAACCCGGTCCGCCGGACCCGCCCTTCGGCGTATTCAGGCACCCGCCTGCCCACGGGCCAGGAAGGAGGATCGTGATCAACGGTATCGGCCGAGGTCAACATCCCCTCTCCGGGAGTCCGACGCCCAGACGGCTGCTGGACCTGGAGACCTGGACCGCCTCGGGGATCCCGTTGCTGCGCGATCCGCGCGAGTTCGTCGTGGAACTGCACCAGCGTCACCTGCCCCAGCCGGGCACGGTCGTGGTGGCGGTCCTGGACGCGCTCCACCACCTCGCAGCCTCGGCCTCGTTCACGCCCTGGCCACACGACACCGACGGCTGGCAGCACCGGAACGCCCTGCTGACGCACCTGCGCCGGGTCATCCCGCACGACCTGCGACTGCCCGCGCCGACCCGGACGGCCCTGCTGCTGCGCTGCCGCGACGGCGCACCCGGCTGGACGGAGCAGGACGGCGCCTGGATGTGGGCGCTGAGGGACGCGGCCGGACTGCACGGGCTGCGCTGCGGCTCGTACATCGGGCTCACCCCGGCGGGCTGGCAGATCCTCGGCGACGGACGAGGCGGACGCAATCCGCACGCGGGCTCATGGGCGGACGGGCCGGTGCACACCGTGACGGAACTGCCGCCGCGGTCGGCGCTCGACGACACCCCGCGCAGTCAGCGTGCCCGGCAGCGGGCGGCCGAACAGGCCAAGCGGGTCGACGCACCGTCGCACTCCCAGCAGTCCGAACCCACGTGGAACCCCGCGCGGGTCACGGCCGTCGAACCCGGCCGCCGCACCGGTACGCGCTGAGCGGCACGGGCAGCGGGAGAGCAGTACACGCGGGAACGGCCGGCGGAAGAGCGCACTGCGGACGGACTCCTGGCCCGGCGCCGTACGGCGCCGGGCCAGGAGGGAAGACGACTGCCAGCACTCGGGTCAGGCCTTGACCGGACGCTCCGGTGCGGCGGCGGCCGCCGCCGTGGCAGCCGGCCCGGCCTCCCCGCAGACCACCAGCAGCGCGGTCGCGCGGCCGAGCGCCCCGGTGTACGCCTCGGCGGCCCGGGCGGCCGAACCGCCGTTGACCACCAGGACGACCACCTCGCGGCGGATCGGCCGGGTCAGAGCGGCGTCGGCGTAGAACACGTCCCCGCCCTCGGTGAGCTGCGCCCAGTAGCGCTCCTCACCGAAGGACAGCTCGTGCTGCTGCCAGGGATGTGCCTCACCGACGGTCAGCACCAGGATGTCGCCCGGGTTGCGGCCCGAGTCCAACAGGCGGTCGACCGCGTCATCGGCGCGCTCCAGCGCCTGGGCCGGGGCGGCAGCGATGCACTGGACCTCGACCTGCGGGGTGGTGGGGGCCGGGCGGCGCGGTGCCGGACCGGGCTTGGGGATCAGGCGCGGCGGTCCCGGGCGGACGGCACGCGGCGGTGCCGGACGGGGCGCCGGACGCGGGCCGGGCACCGGGAGCGGTGCGGCGGCGGTGGGTGCGGTGGCAGGCGCGCCGCCGGTGGCAGGCGCATGGAGGGCTTGTGCGTCCGACTCGCGGGGGAAGGGAACGCCGGGGCCCGGGAGGCTCTCTTGAATCTCCGGCTCCTCGGGGAAGACAGGCATACCCGGATATCTATCAAATGCCGGTCGAACGCGCACGGGCACCCCACCCATTGGGCACCGGGCATCCCCATCCCCACCCCGGGCAATTCCAGACGGACTGTCAGAAACCGAGCGTCAACTGTTCGTCGGCGGATCCCTCACCCACGCCCACGCCGTCCCGACCGCGCTTCAGATGGCGCCACTTGGGCAGTGCGTCCAAGTACGCCCAGGAGAGCCGGTGGTGCTCCGTCGGGCCGAACTCCTCCAGCGCGGCGCGGTGCACCGGGGACGGATATCCGGCGTTCGCCGCGAAGCCGTACTCCGGGTAGGCCTCGCCCAATTCGGCCATCAGTCCGTCGCGGTGGACCTTGGCGAGCACCGAGGCGGCGGAGACGCAGATGCAGGACTGGTCGCCCTTGATCACGGTGCGCACCCGCCAGGGGCCGCCGAGGTAGTCGTGCTTGCCGTCCAGGATCACCGCGTCGGGCTCGACCGGCAGCGCCTCCAGCGCGCGGACGGCGGCCAGCCGCAGGGCTGCCGTCATGCCGAGCTCGTCGCACTCCTGCGGCGAGGCGTGACCGAGCGCGTACGCGGTGACCCAGCCGGCGAGCACCGGCGCGAGGGCCTCGCGGCGCAGCTCGGTGAGCAGCTTGGAGTCGGTGAGCCCCTGCGGCGCCCTGCGCAGGCCGGTGACGGCCGCACCGACGGTGACCGGTCCGGCCCAGGCGCCGCGGCCCACCTCGTCCAGCCCGACCACGACCTTGGCACCCGCCCGGCGCAGCGAGCGTTCGACGGAGTGCGTCGGCGGGACGATGGGCATCACGGACTCCGTTCGGCAAAGCAGCCCCGGCGGGCAGGACAGCCCGGTTCGGGCAAAGGCGGCCCGCTCCAGTGGGGCAGTCTCCAGCCTAAGCCCGCTCACGGACGCTCCCGGACGCCGCCCGCCGCCCGCCGCCCGGCCACTCTCGCCCCGGCCAGACCGCCCCTGGCCCGACCCCCCTGCTCGGCTACACCACGGCCACCGCTACAGCCACCACGGCTACGGCTGCGGCTGCCGGACCATCGGAACCAGCACGTCGTCCACCAGCCGGACCGCGAAATCGGGGGCCATTCCCCCGTCGAGGACCTTCACCTGGAACATCAGCATCGCCGGGACGACCTCGGCGACCAGTGGGGCGACCGCATCGGCCCGGACGTCGCCGCGCTCGACGCCGCGGCGGAGGATGTCCAGGACGCTGTCCTTGGTCGGCCCGATCACCCGCCGCACGATGAAGTCCTTGCACACCTCGGCCTGTTGCTGGGAAAGCTCGGCCATCAGCGCGTGGAGGGCGGCGCCCGCGCGGGAGCAGATCGCATCCGTGAACAGCTCGATGAGCTGCAGCAACTCGGCCCGGGCGGACCCGAGATCGGGGACCCCGTGAGGGCGTGGCAGAGTGGAGTCCAGGGCGTCGATGACGAGTTCGACCTTGGACGCCCAGCGCCGGTAGAGCGCGGCCTTCCCGGTCCGCGCCGCAGCGGCGACGCCTTCCATCGTCAGTCGCGCGTAACCGCCGGAGGTGAGCTGGTCGAGCGCGGCTTCGAAGATCGCGTTCTCCAACTCCTTCCCCCGACGCCGCACCGGTCGCGCCAGCGCCTCCCGGGCGGCCCGCACCACACAGTGCGGCTCGGGTTTCGCCGTCACGGCGCAGTCCACAGGCGCGCTGGACGCCACCGGCACCCCGGACACCGCGGTCAACCCGGGCGCCCCCGGCTCCACCAGCTCCACCGGCTCCACCGGCGCCGGTCCCGAGACGGGCCCCGCTCCCGGTCCCGGGACAGGCGGACTCACGTCCTCCGCAGGTCCGGCGGCTGCCCGACCGGACGTCCGGTCCGCCGACAGGCGCCGCATCAACCGATCCATCGCCAGCTCCTTAAGGAACGCTTGCGTTCACTATCAAGCCCAGGATATCGTCCAGATTAGTGAACGGCACCGTTCCTTCCTAGGCTGCGCCATCGCGCAGCAGCACGTTCGGGCCAGCGGATCCGCGGCAGACCCGAGCACTCGAAGCACCAGAAGCGCCGAGCACCCGAAGCATCCGAGCGCCAAGCACCCAAGCACGTAGCCAGCAGGGGGCACATTCGTGGCTATCTCCGACACACTCAGCAAGAACTCACCACCGAAGGACGGCCAGAGCCGGGGGAAGGGCATCACCCTGGCCGTCATCGCGGCCACCCAGCTCATGGTGGTGCTCGACGCGACCATCGTGAACATCGCGCTGCCGCACATCAAGGACGCGCTGAACTTCTCCACCACCGACCTGTCGTGGGTCATCAACGCCTACACGCTGACCTTCGGCGGACTGCTGCTGCTCGGCGGACGGGCCGGCGACATCCTCGGCCGCCGCCGGGTGTTCATCTTCGGCACCCTGCTGTTCGGCCTGGCCTCCCTCCTGGGCGGCTTCGCCCAGGACAGCACGCTTCTGCTGGCCGCCCGCGCACTCCAGGGCATCGGCGGCGCGATCTGTTCGCCGACCGCCTTCGCCCTGATCGCCACCAACTTCGAGGAAGGACCGGAACGCAACAAGGCGTTCGGCGTCTTCTCGGCGGTGGCCGGTTCGGGTGCCGCGATCGGCCTGCTGGCCGGTGGCCTGCTCACCGAGTACCTCGACTGGCGCTGGGTGTTCTTCGTCAACGTGCCGATCGCCGTGCTGATCGCGATCGCCGCACCGCGCTACATCGCCGAGTCCGAGCGCCACCCGGGACGCTTCGACCTGCCCGGCGCCTTCACCTCGACGCTCGGCCTGGTCGGCCTGGTCTACGGCTTCATCCGGGCCGCCAACCCGGACTACGGCTGGTCGGACGGCCTGACGATCGGCTCCTTCGTCGGCGGCGCGATCCTGCTGGGCGCGTTCTTCGTGATCGAGCGGCGCACCGCCCAGCCGATCACCCCGCTGCACCTGTTCGCCAACCGCAACCGCACCGGCGGCCTGGTGATGATGCTCTGCCTGGCCGCGGCCATGTTCGGCATCTTCTTCTACGTCGTCCTGTTCGTGCAGGGACCGCTCGGGTACAGCCCGCTCAAGGCGGGTGTCTCGTTCCTGCCGATCAGCGTGTCGATCATCATCGCCGCACAGATCGCGTCGAGCCTGCAAGCCAAGTACGGCCCGAAGCCGTTCATGGCGGGCGGCGCGCTGCTGGTCACCGTCGGCCTCACCTGGCTGACCCAGATCCACAAGGACAGCGGCTACCTGGACGGCGTGCTCGCCCCCACGGTGATCTTCGGCTTCGGCATGGGCCTGATCTTCGTCCCGGTGATGCTGCTCTCTGTGGCGGGGGTGCCGGGCGAGGAGACCGGTGCCGCCTCCGGCCTGCTCAACTCGATGCAGCAGATCGGTGGTTCGCTCGGCCTCTCGATCCTGACCACGGTCTTCGCGCACTACGCCGTGCCCGAGTTCAAGGCGCAGGTACCCACGTTCCTGCACACGGCCTCACCGGACCAGCTGGCCTACTTCCACGCCAAGAGCGACTTCCCGCCGGGTTCCGACGCCGCCAACTCGGTGCTCGCCCAGGGGATTTCGCACGGATTCATCGTCGGCGCGGCGCTCGCCGGGGTCGCGCTGCTGGTCGCGGTGTTCGCGATCAAGGCGAAGCCCGGCGACCTGCCGAGCGGCGACAGCGCCGGCATCGCGGTGCACTGACCCCGGCCCACGCCGGAATCGCCACGGGCCGGCCGGGAGCAGCACGCTCCCGGCCGGCCCGACCGCTTCCCATCACGCCCTCGCCACACCCCCGACCACGCCCTCGCCACACCCCCCGGCCACGCCCTCGCCAGCCCCCTGCCAGTGCTACCGCCAGCCCCCGCCGCCCCCGACCAGTGCTACCGCTACCAGAGACCCCCGGACACCAACCCGGCCTGCTCGCAGGCGCCCCGCCCCAGCACCGGCCCCTCCACCGGCGGCCGCCCGACCAGGACTCCGCGGGCCCGGGGGACCGAGGCGCCGACCGCGTACCAGGGGCGGACGTCCCGGTCCAGGTCGCGCCGGATCAGCTGCAGCGCACAGGTCCGCTGCGGCTCGGGCAGCCGGTCCAGGGCGGGCACCGCGTCCGCCGACAGTTCGCGGACATTGCGCAGATCGATCTGGTGCGAGCGCTCGTACCGGGCCACGTTCTGCTGTGCGACGATCGCGTCCGGCCCCATCAGCCCGTACACCGCGACGGTGAGCATGCCGCTCAGGACGGCGGCGCGCGGCAGCCAGCCGGTGCCGCGGGTGAGCCCGGCGGTGATCAGCAGCAGGAAGACGACACCCAGCCAGATCTCGACCACCAGCACCCACAGCCGCAGCCGGGTGAGCCCGGAGGCGTCCACGTAGAACCACATCCGGCCGAGTGCCGAGGCGACCACCGCCAGCGCGAGCAGGCAGAGCAGCCCGAGCAGGATCCGCGTCAGCCGGCGGTCGGCCGGGGTGGTGCGCGGGGCCCAGCGCTTGGCGACGGCCACCACGACCAGGGTCAGCGCGGTGATCACGCTCAGCTGCCAGAAGCCCTGCCGGGCGTATGCGGAGCGGCTCATGCCGGTGTTGCTGAGCACGGCGTCCGCACCGCCGAGCACCACCACCGCCTGGATCACCGCGAAGGCGCCGAACATCAGGTTGAGCGCGACCAGGGGCAGCGCCCACTCCAGCCGCCGGCGCTCCCGCCCCGGGCGGACCGCCATCCGGTCCCAGCGGCGCGGACCGGCCGCGATGTGTGCGAAGCCCAGCGCGGTGAGCGTCCCGAGCACGAACAGCAGCCCGCGCAGGGGCAGCTGGTGGACGTCGATGCTGGGGCTCAGGCCGGTCAGCAGATCCGCCATGGCGGCGTCGGCACTGGCGAACAGCAGACCGAAGACGGTCAGCAGGACGGCGGCGACCGCGAGCGCCTTGAGCACCGGGACGATCCGACCGCGTCCGGGCAGCGGCCGCCCCTCCATGGCGTCCCAGACCCAGCCCACGCCCGGCACCAGCTGCCAGAGCACGGCGGGCAGCGCGAGCAGCACGCCCGACCAGCGGCGGCCGCCGTGCAGGGCGAGCGAGGCCAGGCCCAGCGCGCAGCCGGAGGCCAGCAGCGCGGGCCAGCCCGCGTCCCAGCAGGCCGGGACGGCGAGCAGGGCGAGGGCCAGCAGGCTCCAGACGACCGTCCAGGGCCGGATCCGACGACCGGCCGCACGGGCGACGAAACCGGCGACGACGGCTGCGGCGGCACCGCAGATCAACAGGTTGGCGCCCACTCCGTCGTACAGCAGCCAGGCCGTCAGCAGGCCGTTGAGCAGCGCGAACAGGAGGACCCGGGGCGTGGCCGCCGCCCGCCGCTCGGGGTTGGTGGCGTGCCACCGGTCTCCGATGGCCGGCCCGGATACTCCGGACGCTCCAGACATTCCAGATGCTCCGGACGCTCCGGATGAGCCGCGCGGCTCGTACGGTCCGCGCGGGGCGGCCGACGCGTGCGGCGACGCGGACCGGTCCGCCGACGCGTACGGCGCATACGGGTCCGCGGACGCGTATGCGCCGTACGCGTCCCCCGACCCCTGCGGGTCGGACGTGGGCTGCGGATCGGTCGGGGCAGGCGTGGACGGGCCTGTCATCAGTCCCCCTCGATGGTCGACGGGCAGGCGGAAGCCGCCCTTCGGGCGGTCCGCGGGCGGGCGCGTCAACGCCTTCGCCGCTGCAGACTGTAGACCATTCTGAACAAGTTCAAAACCTGCTTCTGAACATGTTCAGGAGACCCTGACCGCCGGAGCTTCCCTCCACGACCGCCCGGACTACCCCTTCACCGATCCGGCCAGCAGCCCCCGGACGAAGTACCGCTGCAGACTGAAGAAGACGATCAGTGGCACGATGATCGACAGGAACGCCCCGGCCGTGAGCAGCTCCCAGCGCCCGCCGAGCGAGCCCGACAGCTGGGCCAGTCGGACCGTCATCGGCGCCACCTCCGGCGTGCCGCCGGCGAAGGTGAGGGCGACCAGCAGGTCGTTCCAGACC
Organism: Kitasatospora sp. NPDC017646; assembly: GCF_044329365.1. Lineage (NCBI taxonomy): Bacteria > Bacillati > Actinomycetota > Actinomycetes > Kitasatosporales > Streptomycetaceae > Kitasatospora > Kitasatospora sp. NPDC017646. The sequence goes on from NZ_JBIRJC010000006.1 coordinate 69,782, forward strand.
CACAGGAACTGGAAGATCGCGAAGGAGGCCAGCGCCGGTGCGCACAGCGGCAGCACGATCGAGCGGAAGATCTTGAAGTGCGAGGCGCCGTCGACCACCGCGGCCTCCATCAGGTCGCGCGGCAGCTGGGCGATGAAGTTGTGCAGCAGGAACACGGCCAGCGGCATCGCGAACATGGTGTGCGCCAGCCAGACCGGCGCGTAGCTGCCCTTCAGGTCCACCGCCGGGATCAGCGTCAACGAGCCCAGGTGCGCGCCGCTGGAGAACAGCCGCAGCAACGGGATCAGCGCCATCTGGAGCGGCACCACCTGGAGCGCGAACACCGTGAAGAACACCACGTCGCTCCCCCGGAACCGCACCCAGGCCAGCGCGTACGCCGCCATCGCCGCGAGGACCAGCGGGAAGAGGGTGGCCGGGATGCTGATCGCCAGCGAGTTCACCAGGAAGGGCATCAGCCCGGTGGAGCCGCCGGAGCCACCCTCGAACAGCACCGCGTGGTAGTTGCCGAGGCCGAAGTCCGGGTGGAGCAGGGCGTTCCACCAGCCGTCGGCGGTCACGTCCTGCTTGGGGCGCAGTGAGGTCACCAGCAGGCCGAGGGTCGGGATCGTCCAGAGCACCGTCATAGCGATCACGAACGCCGAGGCCAGGGGGCTGCTGAAGGACTTCCTCACCGGACTCCGGTGAGGGCCGGTCCCCCCGTCACCCACCGCGCCCCGAACACCCACCGCACTTCGACCACTCGCCGCGCCTCCCTCACCCACCACACTTCGACCACTCGCCGCGCCTCCCTCACCCACCGCGCTTCGATCGCTCACCGCACCTCACGCTCCCTCCGCAGCTGGATGATGTTGTAGGCCACCAGCGGCAGCACCGCGAGGAACAGCAGCACCGCGAGGGCGCCGCCCCGCCCGTCGTCGAACTGCACGAAGGACTGCGAGTACATCTCGTTGGCCAGCACCTGGGTGCCGAAGTTGCCGCCGGTCATGGTGCGGACGATGTCGAAGGCCTTCAGGGTGATGATCATGACGGTGGTCAGCACGACCATCACCGTGGTGCGGATCATCGGCACGGTGACGTGCCAGAACAGCCGCACCCCGGTCGCGCCGTCCAGCCGGGCCGCCTCCACCACCTCGTCCGGGATCGCCTTGATCGCCGCCGAGAGCACCACCATCGCGAACCCGGTCTGCACCCACACCATCACGGCCATCAGCAGGAAGGTGTTCAGCGGCTGGGTGAGGAGCCAGTTCGGCGGGTCCGACCAACCCGCCGCGTGGGCGAGTTGGCTGAGCAGGCCGATCTGCGGCTGGCCCTTCCCGCGCGCCTCGTAGACGAACTTGAAGATGATCGAGGCGCCGACCAGTGAGATCGCCATCGGCATGAAGATCAGTGACTTGTACACGGCCTGGCCGCGCATCCGGTCCACCAGCAGCGCCAGCACCAGGCCGAGGCCGGTCGCCGCCAGCGGCGCGACCACCAGCCACAGCAGGGTGTTGACCAGCACCTTCTGCACCGAGTCTGTGGTGAAGGCCCAGCCGAAGTTCTCGCCGCCGACGAACTCGCTGCCGTCCGCGTTGTGCAGGCTCAGGTAGACGGTGCGGATCAGCGGCGCCACCAGGCCGACCAGCAGCAGCAGCACGGCCGGGCCGAGGAAGACCAGCACGGCCAGCGGCCGGGCCAGGCGGCCCCGGGCCCGGCCTGCCACCAGGAAGACCACCAGCAGGATGCCGAGGAAGCCCGCGATCGCGCCGATGCTGTTGCCGAACTTGACCGCCGCGTCACCCCAGGCGCCGACGGCCAGGGGGCCGGCGGCCGGCGGGGAGCCGGATACGGACATGGCTGCACGTCCCTTCGGGTCCGGTGGGAGGGGGGCGGGGGGGGGGGGGGGGGGGGGGGGGCCCCCCCCCCCCCCCCGCGGGGGGGGGGGGGCGCCCCCCCCCCCCCCCCCCCCCCGCCCGACCGGCTATGCCCGGGGGTCTACTTCTTCCGGGCGAGGGTGATCCCGTCGGCCATCGTGAGCATCGAGACCTCCACGCGCGGATCGTCGCGCAGCGAGGCGTTGAGCGCCCGGACCGCGGTGGTGTCCGGGTCCTGGCTGTCCGGGTCGACCACGCGGCCGAAGAAGAGCGTGTTGTCGATGACGATCAGCCCTCCCACCCGCGTGAGGTCGAGCGCGGCCTCGTAGTAGGTCCCGTAGTTGGCCTTGTCCGCGTCGATGAACACGAGGTCGAAGCTCTCGCCGCCGCGCTCGTCGGCGAGGGCGGCGAGGGTCTTCGTGGCGTCACCGATGCGGGCGTCGATGCGGTCGGCGACCCCTGCGCGCTTCCAGTAGTCGGCGCCGATCGCCGGCCACCGCTCGTTGACGTCGAGGGTGACGACCGTGCCGCCCGCCGGCAGCGCCCGCGCCATGCACAGGGTGCTGTAGCCGGTGAAGGTGCCGATCTCCAGCACCGACGTGGCACCGCACAGGCCGACGAGGAGCGCCAGCAGCTGACCCTCCTCGGCCATGAGCTGCATGGCCGTTCCGGCCGGCAGCCCCGCGGTCTCCTCGCGCAGTTCGGTCAGGATCGGGTCCTCCCGCAGGGAGACGGCGCGGACGTACTCGCGGATCTCCGGTGTCGCCTCGATCTGATCTGCCATGCCGGGCTCACTTCCTCGCGACGCAGGCGAAGGACAGCGGGATCGGGTCGCCCTGGATCCGCCAGTTGTGGTCGCCGTCCGGCACCATCAGGGGCAGGCGCTGGCGCGCGTCGTAGGGGACCTCGCGGACGCGCTCGATGGTCAGGCCGGCGTCTATGAGCGAGTTCAGCACCTCCTCGATGGTCCAGCGCCAGCCGTAGATGGAATGCGTCTCGACCTCGACCTCGTCCTCGATCCGGTCGGCGTAGGTCGCGGACATCTCGTGGTGCACGTCCCGGGACTGGAACAGCGAGCGGGCCACCCGCAGTTCCCCGTCGACGTCGCCGAAGAGGGTGAGGATCGGGTGGATCTCGACGATGGTGAGGGTGCCGCCCGGCTTGACGTACTGCGCCGCGATCTTGGCCCAGCCGGCGATGTCGGGCAGGAAGGAGAGGGTGCCGTACCCGGTGAAGACCATGTCGAACTGGCCGTCGAGCACCTTCGGCAGGTCGTAGAGGTTCGCCTGGACGAAGTTCGCGTCGAGGTCGAGCTCGGTGGCGAGGCCGCGGGCGATGTCGATCGCGTCGTCCGCGATGTCGGTGCCGGTCACCTTGGCGCCCATGCGGGCGAGCGAGAGGGAGTTGACGCCGATGTGGCACTGGAGTTCGAGCAGGGACTTGCCGCGGACGTCGCCGAGCTCCTCCTGCTCCAGCCGGCGCAGCATGTTGTGCCCCTGCTTGAACCTCTCCACGTCGTAGTAGGAGGACTGCATATGCGCTCGTGCTCGCAGGTTGAAGCCTTCTCGGTTGGCCGAGATCTTGTCGAGGTCGCTCATGGAGGTCATCGCTGTTTCCCTTCGGCGTGGATGGGTGGGTGTGGACGGCCGCCGACGACCAGCGGCGCCAGGTCGCGGCGGCCGGTCACCCCGAGCTTCTGGTAGGCGCGGCCGAGGTAGTTGTCGACGGTGCGGGCGGACAGTCCCAGCCGGTGTCCGATGGCGGGGCTGGTGAGTCCGTTGGCGGCCAGCAGCGCCACGTCCCGCTCGCGGCTGGTGAGTTCGACCAGCGGGGCGGTGAGCTGCAGCAGCGGGGTCGTCGCGTTGGGGCACGCGATGGTGCTGGGGCAGACGCGGGTGTGCCGTACGGCGGCCGCGGCGGTGGCGGTCTCCGCGGCGAGCAGGTCCATCCCGAGTTCGGTGAACTTCGCCGTGGCGACGTCCAGGGCGCCGGGATCGGAGCGGGCCAACGCGGCCGCGGCGCCGGCCATGGTCGGTACGACCGGTCCCGGTACCAGGTCGGCGAGCGCGGCCAGGCGGTGCCGTACGGCGTTGGGGTTGCCGAGACGGGCCACGTCGTAGCTCGCCGTGGCTTCGACCGCGTACTGGCCCAGGGCCATGGCGATGTCGGCCGCGGCGAGTGCCTGCCGGGCGGCGAGCGTGGTGTCCCCGCCGGCCGCCGTGGTCCAGGCCTGGCTCAGGGTCAACCACGGGACGAACAGGCGGCTCTCGGGTTCCTGGTCGGCGAGCCGCCGGGTCTGCTGGTTGCCGGCCTGATCGCCGAACACGGCGAGTTCGGCCAGCCGCGGCGCCACCATGAGGCACGAGTTGCCGCCGTCGAACAGGAGTGAAGCGGCCTCCGCGTCGGCGATGGCGGTGGCCACGTTGGCGACCTGGCCGCGCAGTGCCAGCCAGCCGCCGGCCACCGCGGTGTTCCCGGCGGCCACCTCGTCCCGGTACCCGTTCTCGGCTATCCGGCAGGCGTGGCGCACCTGGCCGGCCATCAGCAGCGCGAAGCAGTGCGCGTAGCCGATCTCGGCGAACCAGGGCTGGCCCGGGCCGGGCCGGTCGGGCGCCGCCGAGGCCTGGTCGAACCGGCCGGCCGGGCTGGCCGCGACGACCACGGTGGTCACCGCCGACCGGATCGCGCCGTCGGGCACCTGCCAGCCGCGCAAGCCCTTGCGGCCCGAGGCCGTTGCCGCGTGGGTGGGGCCGTCCAGTAGCAGCAGGCCGGCCCAGGGTGTCTCGGCCGCCGCACTGCCGGCGTCCTCCAGCCTCCGGTGCGCGGCCTGGACATCGTTTGCCGCCCAGTGCGGGATGGTCGCCGCGGTCACCGCCCAGTGGGTGCACCGCGCTGCCGGGGCGGCGCCCGAGGGCTGGCGGTGCGGTGGGTCGGCGGCCACCACGGAAGGTAATCGGCGTCCGGCCGATGAGCTCGCCAGAGCCGTGCCGACGGTGTTCCCGCCGGCGATCACGACGCCGGCTCGCGCCGCCGGTCTTGTCTTTGCACATGACTGCACAACAAAGTAACCCCCCTGTGTCGAAAAAAAGAGATCCTTCGTGCCGAGCCCACCGTCCGGAACCGGACAGTGTGTGCGTGAACGACGCCGTACCCGCCCGATTGTTCGGGCGGAGTCTGTGACGTCATCATTCGTGACGGCGTCCCGAATCGGTCTCCCGAGTTCCGCAGCCGACCCGGGACGCCGGAAATCACGACCGGTATTCGCGGATTCCCCATGGCGCGGCCCGGAATCCCCACTGATTCCCGGAGCACACGGCCGTGATCCGCGGGACGGGTCCTAGATGTCGACGGCCTTTTCGATGGGGGTCCCGCCGCCGACCACGATGTAGATGCGGCCGGCGGTCTCGGGCCGGTCGATGAGTGCCACGAGCACGGCGGCGACGTCCTGCCGGGCGACCTGGTCGAACCTGGCGTGCTTGGGCCCGACCCTGGTGCCGACGGTGAGTTCGACGGTGCCCTCGCCGTTCCCGTCGGTGAGCACGCCGGGCCGCAGCACCGTCCAGTCGAGCTCGGTCCTGGCGAAGATGTGCTGTTCCGCGGCGCGCTTGGCCCGCAGGTAGATGGCGTACCCCTCGCCGATGCCGCGGTCGTCGGCGCAGCCCACGTTGATGGAGCTGACGTGCAGGAACCGTCGCACACCGGCCTGTTGCGCCGCGTCCATGACGAGCACGACGGCCCCCCGGTCCACCTTGTCCCGGCGCGCGGAGGTGGCGCTGTTGCCCGAGCCGGCGGAGAAGACGACGGCGTCCGCGCCGACCATGGTCGCGGCCACCTCGTCCACCGTCGCGCGCTCGAGATCGAGCACGACGGCCTCTGCGCCCGCCGCCCTGACGTCGTCGACGTGGCGGGGGTTGCGCACGATGCCCACGACGGATTCGCCACGGTTGGCGAGGAGCCGGGTTAACCGCAGGGCGATCTTGCCGTGGCCGCCGGCGATGACAATCTTCATTCGATACCCTTTTTCCGGATTCGGTGCTTCGGGTTTCCCCGGATTCGGTGCTGCGGGCATGTGGTGCCGTCCCGCCAAGCCTGCGCCGTGCCGAATGATCAGTGCCGGCGACGTTGCCCAGGCCGGTCATTGACGTACAGGTTTCTGACAAGCAACTGGTGCAATCGTCCTGCCGGCCGCCACGGCGACCCCAGACGCGTCACTCGAATGGTGAATGAGTCAAGCATCGCTCGTGCCTATTGGTCAATCGGGTCTTCGGCACTCTCCCGGGAGTCGGGGTCGGGCTGGGGCCGGGCCGCGAGAGACCACAGGTAGCTCAGCGGCTCGCCGTCGGGTTCGTCGGGGTACTCGGCGATCAGGTCCTGGATCCGGCGGCGCAGTGACTCCACGGACTCGGGCCGCAACCGCAGTACGCCCCGGTTGGCCCCGCGGCCGGAGTCCTTGCCGGCCGCTATCAGTTCGGTGCGATGGGCGCCGAGCACGGCCAGGTCGACCTGCTGGGCCAGACCGGAGTCGTCGGGCGTGATGATCAGGCCCCGGGTGCGCGCGGTCGCGCGGTAGGGGCGCTGCAGCGCGCCGTGCTCCCCGGTGCTGACCGGTTCGGCGACCAGGAAGTCCGTCTTCACCAGGGCACGGACGTGGCGCAGGGTGGTCGCGGGAGCGAGGTCGAGTTCGACCGACAGCTCCTTGTTGGTGAGGGCGCGGTCCAGGCACAGCCTCAGGATGCGCCAGCGGAGGGGATGCCCGAGTGCCTTGAGATCTTCGATCGTCGCTTCCACAACCCGGACTGTACCTTGCCAAACCCCGCTCTGGTTTGCTTGACTGCTATCGATTTCATTCTGTGCAATCGGTTGGAGGGTCTGTGATCGAGCAGCTCCGGGACTGGGTGAGCGCCCAGGATCTGGATCGTGAGCTGGCGGACTGGATCTCCCGGCCGAGCGTGAGCCGGACCGGTGAGGGCATGGCCGAGGCCGCGGCCCACGGTCTGCGCCTGTTACGTGCCTCGGGTCTGCAGGCGCGAGAGGTCGAGACCGGCGGCTGGCCCGCCCTGGTGGGAACGGCGGACGGGCCCGGGCCGCACGTGCTGATCTACGGTCACTACGACGTGCAGCCGGCCGGGCCGCTGGAGCTGTGGACGACGCCGCCGTTCGTGCCGTCGATCCGCAACGGCCGGATGTACGGGCGCGGCACGGGCGACAACAAGGGGCAGCACCTCGCGCAACTGCTGGGGCTTCGTGCCCTGCGGGAGCTCACCGGCGGATTTCCCTGCCGCGTCACGGTGTTGCTCGACGGCGAGGAGGAGATCGGCAGTCCCAACCTGGCCGAGGCGGTGCGCCAGGTCGGTCAGCCCGATCTGGTGATCTGGAGCGACGGGCCCGTGCACGACTCGGGCCGGGCGTGCGTGGTCCTCGGTGTGCGCGGGATCCTGACCTTCGAACTGCGGGCGCGAGGCGCGGACCGGCCGTTGCACTCGGGGAACTGGGGCGGGGTCGCGCCGAACCCGGCGTGGAGGCTGGTGCAGCTGCTGGCCACCATGAGGTCGCCGGACGGGACCGTGACCGTGCCCGGATTCGCCGACGACGTACCGCCGCTGACCGACGGCCAGCTGGCCGCGCTGGCGGACCTGCCGGTCGACGTGGCCGGAGCGCTCGCCTCGATCGGGGCGGCCGACATGGAGCCGCCGGCCGGGCTGGGGTTCCACGAACGCCTGGCCAGACCCACGCTGACGGTGAACTCGTTGAGCTGCGAGGACTCCGGCGATCATCGCGCGGTGATCCCCGACGTCGCGATCGCCCGGTGCGAGGCCCGGCTGGTCGGCGGCCAGACACCGGAGCAGGTCGCCGAGGCCATCCGGCGCCACGTCGCCAGGTACGCCCCCGATGTCGAGTTCGTGCCGGACGCGGCGATGGCGCCGTCCACCACGCTGCCCGAGACCCCTTATACGGCGACGATCCTGAAGGCGGTCGAGGACGTGCTCGGGCAACGGCCGCTGCTGGTCCCCTCACTCGGCGGAAGCCTGCCGATCGCCGTGCTCAGCGACGGGCTCTCCTGCCCCTGCTACGGCGTGCCGCTGGCCAACGTCGACGAGGCCAACCACGCGGCCGACGAGAACCTCGAACTCGACCGGTTCCGTCACGGGATCGTCGCCGCGGCGACGATCCAGCTCGCACTGGCGGCGCACTCATGACCGTCTGGGGGGCCTGGCCCGCGAAGGAGGGCTTCGCGTACGTCAGCGACGAGTGCGGTCGGCCGCAGCCCTGGTTCCAGACCTGGGCGGGGGAGCGGCGGATGTTCCCGGTCGACGGCGCGGTCACCCGGCTGGCATGGCGGCCCGACGGGACACGCCTGCTCGTCGTGACGGACGTGACCGGCGGCCAGGACTACCGGCTGGCCGAACTCGACCCGGACACGGGCGAGTTGGAGTGGATAGCGACGGAACCCGGGATCCGGCGCGAGATAGGCGTGCCGTACTCGAGCGCGAGCCAGCCCTACAGCCCGGACGGCCGACTGCTCGCGTACGCGACCAGCGCGCGCGACGCCACCTGTCTCGACGTCTACGTGCGGGACCTGACGACCGGCGCCTCCCGGATGGTCCTGGAGGGCGATGACCGGTACGTGCCGGTCTGCTTCTCGCCGGACTCCCGCCACCTGCTCGTCCTGAAGTTCCACCAGAACACCGACCAGGACCTGTTCGCCTGCGACCTCGTGACCGGCCTCACCCGGCACCTCACCCCGCACGAGGGCCCGGCGAAGTACCAGCCGGGCGGCTGGAACGAGGACGGCATCTACGTGTGCACCACCGAGGGCCGCGACTTCCTCGGCGTCGCCCTGCTCGTCCCCGGCCGGCCGCTGAAGTGGATCGCCACACCGGACACCGACGTGGAGAACGTGATCGTGGGCCCGCAGGTCGTCTGGGCCGTGCCCCAGGACCAGCGCACACTGCTGTGCACGTCGGAGACCACGCTCGAACTGCCCGGGTTCGCCTCCCAGCCGTTCGGCTACGACGGCTTCGTGCCGCGGTTCGCCGAAGGCCGTCTGCTCGCCCAGGTCGGCGCCGGCGACCGGGCGACCGAGTTCTTCCTGGCGGACCTCGCGTCCGGCCGCACGCACCGGCTCACCGACTTCGGCGGCGAACTGCCGGACGACCTCGTCGCACCGGAAACGGTCTGGTTCACCGCGGCGGACGGACTGGAGATATCGGGCCTGCTGTACCGCCCCCGTTCGACGGCCGGTCCCGTCCCCGCGGTGCTGACCATCCACGGCGGTCCGGAGTGGGCCGCGCTGCCGGTCCACGACCCGTTGATCCAGCGGCTGGTGCGCGCCGGATTCGCCGTGCTGGCACCGAACGTGCGTGGCTCGACCGGGCGGGGGCTGGCCTACCAGCGGCTGATCTACCGCGACTGGGGACGCGGCGACCTGGCCGATTTCGAGGCCGCCGCACGGTTCCTGCGAAGCCTGGACTGGGTGGACGGCGAGCGCCTCGGCGTCCACGGGATGTCCTACGGCGGGTTCGCGGCGCTCAGCTGCCTGACGAGGCTGCCGCACCACTGGGGGGCCGGTGTCGCGATCTGCGGGCCGGCGGACCTCGAATCGGACGTCCGGGCCCTGCCACCGACGTGGAACAGACGGGTCGTGGAGTGGATCGGGGACGTCGACGACCCGCAGGACCTGGCGAGACTGAGGGCGGCGAGTCCGCTGACCCATGTGGCGAACACCCGGGCACCGCTGCTGCTGGCACACGCGGAAGGCGACACCACGGTCGTCATCAGCGGCACCGAGCAGCTCTACCGGACACTGACCGAACTCGGCAAGACCGTGCGGTTCATCCGCCTTTCCCGCGGTCACCTTCCGGACGACCGGGAGGAAAGGGACGACCTCGACGCCGCTGTCGTGCAATGGTTCCGCGACTACCTCGGGCCGCGCCCCAACGGCGCGGAAACGACCGGCGAACACCAATAGCCGGACTGTGAAAAACCTCGGCCCCGCCGACGGAACACGGCTAGGGTTGAATGCCGCGCAAAGCAACGGGTCAAGAATTCCGAACCGGCCGCCGGAAAACCGGCGTAGCCACCCCGCACCGAAAACGACCGAGGGGTACGCAGTCATGGCGCAATGCGGAGCGGACCGTCGAAGAAAGCCGTGCGCGGTGCACCCGCCGGTCGAATTCCGCTGACCGGAACCGAATATTCCACCGGCCCCCTCACGCACGGTCGAGCGTGGCGCCTCCGGGCCGAACCGCCGGCCCCTTCGAATCTCGATTCCTCCTACCCAAGGCGCACCCATGAGACGCGGCACAAGCATCGAAGCAGACACATCCGGCGCCTAATCGGCCGGCACGAGCACGACCACCGGGGCGCTGTCGATCGCCACCGGCCTGTCCTGCTCCCTGCGTCACTGATCAACACCCGAAAAACCCAGAAGGGATAGGCACACAAATGCCTCCTGCAGTCGCCGGCGCCGGGGCGCCGCCCCGTCGACGCCTCGGCTTGATCCTGGCACTGCTGGCTTTCGCCCAGTGCATCTACGCCATTGACTACAGCATCGTTTTCGTGGCATTGCCCGAGATCCGTACCGGTGTCGGCTTCTCCGCGCAGAACCTCCAGTGGGTCGTCAGCGCCTACGCGGTCGCCTTCGGCGGCTTCCTGCTCCTCGGCGGCCGTGCGGCGGACCTCTTCGGCCGCCGCCGGATGTTCGCCTTCGGCCTGTTCCTCTACGCGGCCTCCTCGCTCGCCGGAGCGCTCGCGGGCGACCCGACGACCCTGATCGTCGCGCGCGCCGTGCAGGGCATCGGCGGCGCCTTCCTCGCCCCCGCGACGCTCTCCCTGGTCACCACGACCTTCGCCGAAGGCCCCGAGCGCAACCGCGCCCTGGCGATCTGGGGCGGTGCCGGCGGTAGCGGCATGATCCTCGGCTCGCTGCTCGGCGGTGTGCTGACGGGCGCCTTCGGCTGGGCGTCGATCTTCTACGCCAACGTCCCGCTCGCCGGCGGCGCCATGCTGCTCACCTTCGTCATCATCCCGAAGGACAGCGACCAGGGAACCTCCGGGCGCAAGTTCGACCTGCCCGGTGCGCTGACCGCGACCATCGGTTCGACGCTGCTGGTGTTCACCCTCGTCCAGGGACCGGTGTCGGGCTGGACCTCGCCGACGATCCTGATCACCGCGGCCATCGCGGTGATCGTCCTCGCGGCGTTCTTCACCATCGAGGGCCGCGGCCGCGACCCGCTGCTGCCGCTGCGCCTGTTCCGCAACCGCAACCTGAGCACCGGCTCGGTCGTCACCTTCATCTTCATGGGGACGTTCGGTGCGCTGCCCTACTTCTACACCCTCTACTTCCAGAGCGTGCACGGCTACTCCGCGACGAGGAGCGGTCTGGCCTTCCTCGTGCCGTGTGTCGGGGTGCTCATCGGCAACCTGTCCGGCGGGAAGCTGGCCACCCGCTTCGGGGTGCGCGCCACGCTGATCGGCGCGCTCCTGACGGGTGTGGTCGGCACCGTGGCCTTCGCCTTCTCCGTCTCGCCGAGCGGCACGTACCTGGAGTTCGTCCCGGGCGTGCTCGTCCTGAGCCTCGGTCAGGGCACGGTGTTCACCGCGATGTACGCGGCGGCGACCACCGGCGTCGCGGCGGAGGACCAGGGCATCGCCTCGGGTGTCGCGTCCACCGGCCAGCAGGTCGGTGCCGCGGTCGGTCTCGCCGTCCTGGTGGCGATCGCCAACTCCGGTCACGAGGGACTGACCGGCGAGGCGCTGCGCGTGGCCACCTCCGACGGTGTACGCACGGCCATGTGGGCCAGCGTGGTCGGCATGGTGGCGATCGTGCTGGTCGCGCTGAACTTCAGGCGCAGCACGGCGGTCCCGGCCGCCGAGGTGTCCGAGAAGCAGGACGACGTGGCGTCGTCGGCTGTCTGACCTCCTGACATGAATAAGTAAAAGCACGGGCGGGGGGGGGGGGGGGGGGGGGGGGGGCGGCGGCCCCGCCCGCCCCCCCCCCCCCCCCCCCCCCCGCCCCGCACCCTGACCGCACCGCCGTACGGACCCGCACCACCCCGAAGACCGCACCGCGAACACCCTCAGGCAGCCGAACAGAGAAGGAGGCGCAACTCCATGGACCAGATCGTGAACGTGGTCGGTGTCGGCGGTTCGAGCCGACCCGGATCAACCGCCGAGCAGGCCCTGCGGGTGGTACTGGACGCGGCGCAACGACGCGGCGCGGCAGTGCAGCTGATCAGCGGCCCCGCCCTGGCCATGCCGCTGTACGACCCCCGGCACGGCGCCACCGCACCGCAGGCCAGACGGCTCCTGGCAGCCGTCGCCGGCGCCGACGCCCTCGTGCTCGCCAGCCCCGCCTACCACGGCGGGATATCCGGCCTGGTGAAGAACGCCCTGGACCACGTCGAGGAACTGCGCGAGGACATACGGCCCTACTTCAGCGAACGGGCCGTGGGGTGCGTGGCGGTCGCCAACGGCTGGCAGGGCGCCGTCTCCACACTGGCCGCGCTGCGCGACGTGACCCACGCGCTGCGCGGCTGGCCCACACCGCTGGGCGCCGCGATCAACACGTCGGCGGCGCGCTTCTCACCCGCCGGAGCCTGCATGGACGCCCACGTCCAGGGACAGCTGGAGGAAATGGCGGCGCAGGTCGTCGAGTTCGCCACCATGCGCGCCCTCGCGACGTCCAGGGCGCAAAGCGCCCGGTGACCGTCACCGCCGCCCGCCGCACACCCGACTTCACGGCCCGGCGGTGAGGAAGTCGGTCAGGGCGAGTGGAAGACCGGGTGGTCGTCGTGGTGGACCGGCAGGACACAGCGGGGGCTGAGCAGCAACGCGGCCCCGGCCCCTGGCCGCCGTCCACGGTGAGCGCCAGCCCGGCGATCCGGGTCCCGTCGAGGCGCAGGACACCGAGGTCGCGGGCGGGGCCGGTCCCCGGATTCGCCGAACTCGAGCATCGTGCGGCGTGATGTGCGACGTGGCGGCCGGGCCAAGGAGGTGACCCGCGGCGGCTGTCGGCCCGGGCGCGGCGGTCGAAGTGCTCTCGTGCAGGGGGACGGGACGACCGCGGTGAGGGCGGGTTCGGTGCGGCGGGGGGGGGGGGGGGGGGGGGGGGGGGGGGGGGGGGGGCGCCGCCCCCCCCCCCCCCCCCCACGCTCGGGTGGTCAGGCCGAGACGTGGTACCAGTAGCCGCCGGTGCGCAGGGTGACGTAGTGGACGTTGGAGCCCGTTTCCTAAGTGGTGGGGATGTACTGCCAGCAGTAGGCGTCGTAGCTGCCGACGTAGTACGGGTCGCCCTCCCCGACGATCATGTCTCCGGTGAGCGGGCCGACGATGCCGTCGACCTGGAGCTTCTGGCCGCCGTCGTAGGCGTCGGTCTGCAGCCACTCGACGGCCGCCTTGGTCTGCGGGCCCCAGATGCCGTCCTCCGCCAACAGGGCGGGGTGGTCGGTCTTGGTGGTGATGCTCAGGAAGTGGTTGAGGTTGTGCTGGACTCACCACACGGCGTGACCGTTGTTGGCATAGCCGTCACCGAGAGTCGGGGCGCTGGGGCTGGCGCTAGCGGGGCCGGCCAGGGTGAGGAGGGCGGCGCCGGCGACGGCGGTCGCAGTGGCGGCCTTGGCGATACGCGACTTGAGGCTCACGTGGGTGTCCCTTCCAGGGAGCGGTCTCGGGTGTCGGCTCGTCATCACCGAGCCGCGGCAGAACTGTGCCCCACTCAGTTGTCCGACCATCAGGCCGATTTGCCGTCCCACCTGCGGTGAAACGCGTCTCACCCGCCGCGGGACGCGCCCCATGGCGCCGACCTGCGCCATGAGACAGGCGTTTCCATCTGGGTGTGAGACCCGTGAGATCTCTGTGACGGAACATGCGCTTTCCCGGGACCGGTCCGGCCGTGCCCGGTGCAGGCGGGGACACAGTGAAACTTACCCACTGGGGGTATAGTCCAGGGCTTGCGACTGCTACCCCCGGGGGGTATAAATGAACCCGGCACCGTCCGGTACCCCCCAAGGGTATGAAGGGTCCGGTCGCGGACGTACCTCGCACGAACCTCGAAGTACCGACTGTCACGAGGAGCAACGATGACCACGCAGGCACCCGTCTCCACGGAGGTGGAACTCTCGATCGGCGGAATGACGTGCGCCTCGTGCGCGGCCCGCATCGAGAAGAAGCTCAACCGCATGGACGGCGTCTCGGCCAGCGTCAACTACGCCACCGAGAAGGCGAAGGTCACCTTCGAGGGCGAGGTGGAGGTCGCCGACCTGATCGCCACCGTCGAGGCCACCGGCTACACCGCCGCCCTGCCCGAGCCCCCGGCCACCGCGGGCGGATCCGCCGACCAGGCCGAGGCCGTCGACGAACTGGCCCCGCTGCGCCGGCGGCTGTTCACCGCGCTGGCCCTGGCCGTCCCGGTGATCGCCATGGCGATGGTGCCGGCCCTCCAGTTCGACAACTGGCAGTGGCTCTCGCTGACCCTCGCCGCCCCGGTCGTCACCTATGCCGCCTGGCCGTTCCACAGGGCCGCCTTCACCAACGCCCGGCACGGCGCCGCGACGATGGACACCCTGGTCTCGCTCGGTACGGGCGCCGCGTTCCTGTGGTCGCTGTGGGCGCTGTTCTTCGGCGACGCCGGGATGCCGGGCATGCGCCACGGCTTCGAGTTCACCATCGCCCGCAGCGACGGCGCCTCCGACATCTACCTGGAGGCGGCGGCCGGCGTCACCGCCTTCATCCTGGCCGGGCGCTACTTCGAGGCCCGCTCCAAGCGCACCGCCGGAGCCGCTCTCAAGGCGCTGCTCGAACTGGGCGCCAAGGACGTGACGGTGCTGCGCAACGAGGGGAACGGGCGCGAAGCGCCCTCGGACAAGGGTGGCGGTGGGCGACGGGCGGGAGTCGAGGTGCGGATCCCGATCGCCGAACTCGCCGTGGGCGACCGCTTCGTGGTCCGGCCGGGCGAGAAGATCGCCACCGACGGCACCGTGGTCGAAGGTGCCTCGGCCGTCGACGCCTCCATGCTGACCGGCGAGTCGGTGCCGGTCGAAGTCGGCGTCGGCGACAGCGTCACCGGTGCGACCGTCAACGCGGGCGGCCGGCTGGTCGTCGAGGCGACCCGGGTCGGCGCGGACACCCAGCTGTCCCGGATGGCCAAGCTGGTCGAGGACGCGCAGAACGGCAAGGCCGCCGCCCAGCGCCTCGCCGACCGGATCTCCGCCGTCTTCGTGCCGATCGTCATCACCCTCGCCGTCGCCACCCTCGGCTACTGGCTGGGCACCGGCGAGGGCTGGACCGCCGCCTTCACGGCGGCCGTGGCCGTGCTGATCATCGCCTGCCCGTGTGCCCTGGGCCTGGCCACCCCGACCGCCCTCATGGTCGGCACCGGCCGCGGCGCCCAGCTCGGCATCCTGATCAAGGGCCCCGAGGTGCTGGAGACCACCCGCAAGGTCGACACCATCGTCCTGGACAAGACCGGCACCGTCACCACCGGCCAGATGACCCTGCTCGGCGTGCACACCGCCGAGGGCGTCACCGAGACCGAGGTGCTGCGCCTGGCCGGCGCCCTGGAGCACGCCTCCGAGCACCCGATCGCCCGGGCCATCGCCACGGCCGCCGCCAAGGCCGGCGAACTGCCCGCCGTCGAGGGCTTCGAGAACGTGCCGGGCCTGGGCGTCCAGGGCGTGGTGGACGGCCACGCGGTGGTGGCCGGCCGGGAGGCGCTGCTCAACGAGTGGTCGCAGTACCTGCCGGAGTCCCTGGCCGAGGCCAGGCGCAAGGCCGAGTCGGCCGGCCGCACCGCGATCGCGGTCGGCTGGGACGGCGAGGCGCGGGCCGTGCTGGAGGTCGCCGACGCGGTCAAGCCGACCAGCGCCGAGGCCATCGCCAGGCTGCGCGCCCTGGGCCTGACCCCGGTGCTGCTCACCGGTGACAACACGCTGGTCGCCGAGGCGGTCGCCGCCGAGGTCGGCATCAGGCCGGAGCACGTGATCGCCGAGGTCATGCCGCAGGACAAGGTCGACACCGTCAAGCGGCTCCAGGCCGCGGGCCGGGTGGTGGCGATGGTCGGCGACGGCGTCAACGACGCGGCCGCGCTCGCCCAGGCCGACCTGGGCCTGGCCATGGGCACCGGCACCGACGCCGCGATCGAGGCGGGCGACCTGACCCTGGTGCGCGGCGACCTGCTGGCCGCGGCGGACGCCATCCGGCTGTCCCGCAAGACCCTCGGCACCATCAGGAGCAACCTGTTCTGGGCGTTCGGCTACAACGTCGCCGCCCTGCCGCTGGCGGCGGCCGGGATGCTCAACCCGATGATCGCGGGGGCGGCCATGGCCTTCTCCTCGGTCTTCGTGGTCGGCAACAGCCTGCGGCTACGCCGGTTCCGCTGAGCCGCCCTTCTCGACCGGGCCGAGGCCCCGGCATCGGTTCCAGGGCCTCGGTGTGTTCCGGGCCCGTCCGGTAGTCGTTACGCACGGTGGTGGTGGTCCGTGGGCGGAAGCGGACCGCTCCATCCTGTTCTGACCGGTACTTGGCGGGTGTTTTGCCTGTACTTGGGGCAGTGTTCACCGAAGCCCTACCCCGCCGCGACCGGACCGAGATGTGACGCTCCGAAACTTGTTAGGCAAGCCTTTCCTGTCCTAGGTTCTCGTGCCGTCAGGCCGGTGCCCTGCTCACACGGCAGGTCCGTACGGCCGACCCCCGCCACCCTCGGAGGAACCCACACCATGCCCGGAACCGTCCGGCCCCTCGCCGCCCTGTCCCTCCTCGGCGTCTGCGCGCTCGCCCTCACCGCCTGCGGCAGCTCGGGCGGCAGTGCGGACGGCGCGTCCGCCGGGGCCTCCGGCGCGGCGGTGGCGGGCCAGACCATCACCGTCTACAGCGGCCAGCACGAGCAGACCGTCAAGGCCCTGACCGAGGACTTCACCAAGCGCACCGGCATCAAGGTCGACCTGCGCTCCGGCGACGAGGCCGAGCTGGCCAACCAGATCCTCCAGGAGGGCGACGCCTCCCCGGCCGACGTCTTCTACGCCGAGAACCCGCCCGCGCTCACCGTCCTCGGTGACAAGGGCCTGCTCGCCAAGGTCGCCGCCGACACCCTCAAGTCCGTGCCGGCGGAGGACAGTTCGGGCCGGGGCGACTGGGTCGGCGTCTCCGCCCGGACCTCCGCCTTCCTCGCGGCCACCGGCAAGGCCGCCGACACCGCGCCGCCCGCCTCCGTGCTCGACCTCGCCAAGCCCGAGTGGAAGGGGCGCCTGGGCATCGCCCCCAGCGAGACCGACTTCGCCCCGGTCGTCACCCAGGTCCTCAAGGCCAAGGGCGAGGACGCCGCCAAGCAGTGGCTCAAGGGCCTCAAGGACAACGCCAAGGTCTACGACAGCAACGAGACCCTCTCCGCCGCCATCAACAGCGGCGAGGTCGAAGGCGGCGTCATCGACCACTACTACTTCTACCGGATGCGCGACGAGAAGGGCGCCGCCGGAACTCGTGCGACGCCGCACTACTTCCCCAAGGGCGACCCGGGCTCGCTGGTGGACGTCTCCGGCGCCGCCGTCCTCAAGCACGGCAAGCACCAGGCCGCCGCTCAGGCCTTCCTCGGCTACCTCGCCTCCGCCCCCGCGCAGACCGTCATCGCCAACTCGGCCAGCTACGAGTACCCGCTGGTCACCGGCGTGCAGGGCAAGCCCGAGCTGCCCGCCCTGGACACCATCGGCACCGTCGCCGACCCGGCCCAGCTCGGCGACGGCAAGCAGGCCCTGGGCCTGCTCCAGGACGCCGGTCTGCTCCAGTGACGACTCCTGTGCGGACGGCTCCCGTGGTCCGGTCGCGGTGGCCATGGGGGCCCACCGGCCTGCTCGCCCCCTTCGCCGTCGCCGTCGTCGCGGTCGTCGCCTCGCCGCTCGGCTTCGTCATCGCCCAGGCCGCCCAAGCCGGCTGGGACCAGACCCGGCGGTTGCTCGGCCGTCCGCTGATCGCCACCCTGCTCTGGCACACCCTGAGCCTGGCCGCCGCCGTCACCCTCGCGACCGCAGTCCTCGGCTTCGGCGCCGCCTACCTGGTCGAGCGCACCACCCTGCCCGGCCGCCGCGCCTGGACCGTCGCGCTCGCCCTGCCGCTCGCCGTACCGGAGTTCGTGCGCGGCTACTCCTGGGTCTCGCTGTTCCGGTCCGTCCACGGCTACTGGGGCGCGGTGCTGGTGATGACCTGCTCGCTGTACCCGCTGGTGTTCCTCCCGGTCGCGGCCGCCCTGCGGCGCGGCGACGCCGCCGCCGAAGAGGTGTCCCGCTCCCTCGGCCGCGGCCGGCTCGCCACCCTGTGGCGGGTCACCCTCCCGCTCACCCGGCCCGCGCTCGCCGGCGGCGTGCTGCTCGTCTCGCTCTACCTGCTCGGCGAGTACGGCGCCTTCGCGATGCTGCGCTACACCACCTTCGCCACCGCCGTGTTCACCCAGTACAAGCTCGGCTTCGACGCGGCCTCCGCCTCCCTGCTCACCCTGGTGCTGGTCGCGCTCGCCCTGCTGCTGGTCACCCTGGAGGCCTGGGCCGGCCGCCAGGCGCGCGTCACCCGGCACGGCGCCCTCGCCCGGCCCGCACCGCCCGTACGCCTCGGCGGCTGGACCGTCCCGGCGCTCGTCGTGCTCGCCGCAGTGGTCGGCGTCTCGCTCGGGGTACCGCTCTACGCGCTCACCTACTGGCTGGTCAAGGGCAGCTCCACCACCCTGCCCTCCGCCTCCGTCCTCGGCGCCACCCTGGCCACCCTCGGGTACGCGCTCGGCGCGGCCCTCGTCGCCACCCTCGCCGCCGTGCCGGTCGCCCTGTACGGCTGGCGGCGCGGCACCCGGCCGGCCCGGGCCGTCGAGCGGGTCGCCTACCTCACCCGCGCCCTGCCCGGCATCGCGGTCGCCCTCTCGGTGGTCTTCTTCGCCGTCCGCTGGGCCCAACCCCTGTACCAGCAGCCGCCGATGCTCGTCCTCGGGTACGTCCTGCTGTTCTTCCCCCTGGCGCTGACCGCCGTGCGCGCCGCCCTGGCCCAGGTGCCGCCCGGTGTCGAGGAGGCCGCCCGTTCGCTCGGCACCCGGCCGCTCGCCGTCCTCGGCCGGATCACCCTCCCGCTGGTGCTGCCCGGACTCGGCGCCGCCGTCGCCATGGTCGGCCTCACCGCCTCCACCGAGCTGACCGCGACCCTGCTGCTGCGCCCCACCGGCACCCAGACCCTGGCCACCCAGTTCTGGGTCTACACCAGCGGCCTCGCCTACGGGGCGGCCGCGCCGTACGCGGCCCTGATGGTCGCGCTGTCCGTGCCCTCCGTCCTGCTGCTGACCCGCCGTACCCTCGGCCGTCCTGGGGAGAACCAGTGACCGGACTGTCCGTCGTCGACCTCCACGCCGCCCACGGGCGCAGCCCGGTCCTGCACGGCATCGACCTGCACGTTCCGGACGGTGCCCTCGCCTGCGTCCTCGGCCCCTCCGGCTGCGGGAAGTCCACTCTGCTGCGCGTACTGGCCGGCTTCCACCCGGCGGCCGCCGGGCGGGTCTCGCTGCACGGACGCGTCCTGGACGACGGCCGCAGCCGGCTCGCCGCCGAACACCGGGGCATCGGCCTCGTCCCCCAGGACGGCGCGCTCTTCCCGCACCTGAGCGTCGCCGCCAACATCGGCTTCGGCCTGCCGCGCTCCCAGCGCCGCGCCCGGGTCGGCGAACTGCTCGACCTGGTCGGCCTGCCCGGCCTCGGCGAACGCCGCCCGCACCAGCTCTCCGGCGGCCAGCAGCAACGCGTCGCGCTCGCCCGGGCACTCGCACCCCGGCCCCGACTCCTGCTCCTCGACGAACCCTTCGCCGCCCTCGACGCCGCCCTGCGCGCCGAACTGCGCCGCGAAGTCGCCGCCACCCTGCGGCAGTCCGGCACCACGGCGGTCCTCGTCACCCACGACCAGGACGAGGCCCTCTCCTTCGCCGACACCATCGCCGTCCTGCGCAACGGCCGGATCGCCCAGTCCGGCACCCCGCACGAGCTCTACCACCGCCCGGCGGACGCGACGGTCGCCACCGTCCTCGGCGAGGCCAACCTGATCCCCGCGAAGGTTGCGGAAGGCGAGGCCCACACCCCCTTCGGCCCCCTCCCACCGGCCACCCCCGACACCGCCGACGGAAGCGCGCTCGCCCTGCTCCGCCCCGGCCAGCTCCGCCTCACCGCCGACCCGGTGGACGGTTCCGCCCCGGCCAAGGTCATCGGCAGCGACTTCCGCGGCCACGACCACCGCGTCGAACTCCGCCCCGAAGCCCCCGGACTGCCGGACGTATTGATCGCCTCCGCGGACCGCCCGTGGTCCGTCGGTACCGAGGCCCACGTGAGCGCCCTCGGTCCGGTGCACCTGCTGCCGGAGGCCTGAGCGGCCGGGGTGTCGTCGCGCGGAACCGGCGCGGGCGATGCCGCCGCTCGGGGTGGAGACGATCACGGCCCGGCGGCCGGCCCGGTAGCGGCCGACGTCCGTGGGGGACTTCCGGAGACCCGACGGCCGCGCGCTCCGTCAGAGCGGGTTGAGGCGCGCCTTGAGCAGGCAGAACTCGTTGCCCTCGGGATCGGCGAGCACGTGCCAGGACTCCTCGCCGGTCTGGCCGATGTCGGCCGGGCGCGCGCCGAGCTCCAGGAGGCGTTCGAGCTCGGCCTCCTGGTCGCGGTCGGTGGCGTTGACGTCGATGTGCAGGCGGGACTTGCCAGGCTCCGGCTCGTCCCGGCGGCTGAGGAAGATCGTCGGCTGCGCGCCGCCGAAGCCCTCGCGCGGCCCGATCTCGATGCTGCCGTCGTCCTCGCGGCCGAGCACCACGAAGTCCAGGACCTCGCACCAGAACCGCGCCAGCACCTCGGGTTCGCGGCAGGCGAGGACGAGTTCGCCGATGCGACATGCCATGGGACGGGACCTGCTCTCGGTCGGAAGTACGGCCGCGAGCGACGGTGCAGGGTGGGAAGGAGCGGAGGCGAGGGGTTTTTCCCGCCTCGCGGCAGGTGCCGCGTCCGGCCTACTCCTCCGGCAGCTCCACCGCCTGCCAGCGGTAGGCAGCGTCCTCCTGCCACACCTGCAGCTCGCCCTCCACCACCGCGGCCAGGCACAGCCGCCAGTCGTCCCCCATGGTGAGCGCGACCCGGGTGGCGGGCCGCAGGGTGGGCCGCCACCAGCGCGGGCGCCGGGAGGCGCCACCCGCCGGGAGCCGCAGCCGTACGCCGCCCGCGCCGGCCAGGGCGATGGTGGGCCCGCCGCGGTGGCCGACCATGGCGATGCCGAGGGAGGGTTCGCCGTCGCCGATCTCCGTGCCGGTGCCGGAGGTGCCGAGGGTGTGGAGCTGGACGGAGCCGTCCGCGCGCAGGGTGGCGGCCTGCGGGCCGGCGGAGGCGCGGGCGAGTGCTCCGGCGCGCAGGGCGCCGGGCGGGCCGAGCGGGACGGGCGGTTCGCCGGATCCGGGCCGCCAGCTGAGCACCCGTTCGCGGTGCTCGACCAGGAGCAGCCAGGCGCCGGGCCGTTCCTCCTCGGCGGCGACCACCCGGTCGGCGGGGCAGCCGGGGTGTTCCTGGCCGGTGAGTGTGAGGCCGGGGGCCCAGCGGTAGGAGCGCAGGGCGCCGGCGGCGGCGGTCCACACGGTGAGTTCGCCGGCCGCGCCGACGGCCCCGGCGAGGCCGTTGACGCCGCGGGCCGCCTCCCACCAGCCGGTCGCGGTGCCGACCCAGAGGGTGCCGGAGCGGTCCTCGGCGCAGACCACCAGTTCCCCCTGGCGGCCCGCCCAGCCCGCCGCCAACTCCCTTACGGCCCCGGGGCCCTGGCCGGCGGGCAGCCGGTGGCCGGCGCGTCCGGGGCCGGCGAGGGCGGTGCCGTCGGCGCCGCCGGTGACCACCAGCGGCCGGCCGGTCCGGTCGGGCAGGACGGCCAGGCCCGCGGTGCGTGCCACCGGGCGGTGGGCGCGCAGGAGTTCGCGGCCCCGGGCGGCCCAGGGGCCGAGCGGGGCGGGGCGGCGCTCGGGTTCGCGGGCGAGCGGTTCGCAGGCCCAGCGGGCGAGTTCCTCGCCGTAGCCGGCGGCCAGCAGTTCGGCGCGGGCCTGTTCGGCGGCGAGCCGGTGGTCGAGCCGGCCGTGGTCGGGCAGCAGCAGGGTGCGGGCGAGGGTGCCGACCGCGAACAGGTCCTTGGCGGTGGTCGGGAAGCCGCCGACCTGCTCGGCCTCCGGCGGGACGTGGCCGGGGGTGAACACCGCGACGGTGAGGGTGTGGTCGAGCGGGGCGAGGAAGGTCAGGTCGATCAGCTTGACCAGGCCTTGGGCGTCGACCAGGACGTTGGCGGGGGAGATGTCGCGGTGCACCCAGCGCTTGCGGTGCAGGTCGTCGACGATCCGGCAGAGCCGGGCCAGCACGTCGGCCACCGCGGTCGGTCCGCCGCGCTGGCCGCGGGCCCAGGTGTGCAGCGGCACGCCCTCGACCCAGGGCGAGATCTGGTAGCCGAGCAACCCGCCGGAGGGCACCGTGCCGGGCCGGTGCGGGGAGGGGCCGAGCAGGAAGCTGGGCACCACCAGGTCGGTGACGCCGAGCCGGTGGGCGTTGTGCGACACGTCGTCCCAGCGGCCGAGCCAGCGCCGGACCTCGGACGGGTCCCGCTCCAGCATGATCTTCGCGGCGACGAGTTCCTTGATCCCGTTGTGCCCGGTGCGCACGGCCCGCCACACCTCGGCCTCGCCGCCCCGGTGGTGGAACTCCAGCAGTTCGTACTGTTCGGGGTCGAACTCCGGCCCGAAGCGGAGCCCGGGCACCCAACGAGACTCGGACACTCGACCGTTCCTGATTCTGTAGTAGAACTATCAGCAATCCCGACCTTTCGGCCGGAATGGTCCGTACCGGTGTCACCGCAACGTGGTGTCCTGATGACGGTCTCGCGCTTCCTTCCGCTGCTGCGGCACTGCGCCACCTGCCCGCCCACCCGTGGCCTTGCGCCTGTGGGCGGTGGCGCGGGTCCTCCGGTTGGCTCCGCGCGGTTTCGACGCTTGTGCGTCCGGGGCTCCGGCCACTCCGGTACCCGTGGTGCGGGCCGACGCGAGGTCGGCGAGGTTGCGGTCCGCGTTCTCGTCCCGATCCATGACCGGGCCGCAGGCGTCGCAGGTGAACACTCGGACGTCGTGGTGAACAGGGTTCGGCACGTACCTGACCACACCGGTGCTGTCGGCCATCACCGCCAGGCACTTCACGCCCAGGTCCACGCCCACCGCGACATCGGGCCGCATCGCCACCCGCTCGTTCTTCACGACCTCGACCCGGAAGGAGACGAACCAGCGGCCCCGCTCGGACCGCACGGTCGCCGACAGAATGCGTGCCGTGCCGTTGCGAGTCCGTCGTTCGAGTTTGCGCGTTGACTCGTGGGTACGGATCGTCCCGAGCCGAGGAGGCGTCACATGCCGCCGGTCCGCCTCGACTCGGATGGCACCGGTCGTGAACCTGCACGACAGTCGGGCCCTGTGCTTCGACTTCCGGCGCGGCATCCCCACCAGCCCGCCCTTGCGCCGTCCACGTTTGGACTTCGTGTAGTTGTCGAACGCGGCGGCGGCGTTCGCCGGACCGGTGGAGTACGCCTCCTTCGAGTTCTCCTCCCACCAGTCGGCGAACCGGGGGTCGGTCTTCTTGACCTCGTTGAACGTCTTTCGCAGAGCGGGCAGCGACCACGGCCGCCACGCGGTCAGCTCGGCCTCGGGGATGCCATAGGACTCTTCAGCCTTTCGTTGCCACCACGATGCCTTGACCCATGACACCGCCCAGTTGTACGCAGCGCGAGCGGCGCCGCAATGCGACCGCAACCGACCGTCCTGCTCGGCGTTCGGGTCGAGCGCGAAACGGTATGCCTGGAGCACGTACCCAGGACGCTCCTCAAACTTCCGCACGACCCCCCCAGCCAGAGCCGGATCAGCAACATCCCGGACCATACCGGACAGCACTGACAATCAGTCCAAACGGTCGAATCGCTATGACTCGCCCAGAGAGGTGGAGCAGTGATCACCTTCTCCCGACGCTTCTCACCGCTGTGGACGCGCAGCTGCGGAGCGGCCTGCGCCTGCTCAGGATAGTGCTCATTTCTGTTCGTCTGCCCGGAGGAGGGCCTATTCTGATGGGCGCCCGAGCAACATCACGAAACAACGTCAACTCATGGTCGTACGGGGAATGTTGATCATGGAGTGGGACGCTCTCGAAGCGCAGGGGGACGGTGCATGGCGCAGCTCGCGGTGCTGCTGATCATCGTGGCACTGGCCGGTGTGGCCGCAGTGGTGCTCGCCCGCAGGCGAACCACCCTGGACGCGGCCGGAGTCGCCAAGGCCCTCGGCGCGGCCGCCGAGCAGCTCGCGGCCGGCAAGGCCGCGCAGGCCCGCCGCCGCTACGCCCGACTGGCCCGCCAACTGGCCACGGGGCCCGAGGAACTGCGCGCCCAGCGCGGCCTCGCCCTGCTCGGCCAGGCCGAGGCCACCATCCCCACCGGCGACCAGCGGGCCACCCTCGCCCTGCACCGCGAGGCCTTCCCGCTGCTCACCGACCCGGCCCGCCAACTGCCCCGGTGGAGCCTGCGCCGCCTCGCCGAGGAACGGATGCAGGACCCGGACGGCGACCTCGGACCGGTCCTCGTCCTCCTCCAGGCCACCGCCACCGGCGCCGAACCCGGCGAGGAGGCCGAAGCCGCCGCCCGCGCCCGCCAGTGGCTGCACCAGCTGTGCCGCGACGGCAGCCCCGAGCAGCGCGACCACGCCACCGTCCGGGCCATGGCCGCGCTCCCAGGCCAGGACTGGCCGGTGCTCGCCCGCGCGGCCCTGCTGCGCGCCACCGACCGGGCCGCCGAGGCCGAACCGCTGCTCGCCGCGGCCGCCCCCGCCGGCAGCGGCGAACTCTGGTTCCGCTGGGGCGCCCAGCTGTTCACCCTGCACCGGGACGAACCCGCCGTCGCCGCCTTCGACGAGGCCCTGCGCCGCGGCCCCGGCGAGCCCTCCCCGTGGGGCCGCGGCCCGGCACTGCGCACCGACAGCCTGCTCTTCCGCGGCCTCGCCCGGCAGCGGCTCGGCGCCACCGACGCCGCCTGGGCCGACCTCGCCGCGGCGGCCGGGGAGAGCCCGGGCGACCCGCGCCCCCGCTACGCCCTCGGTCGGCTCGCCCTGCTGCTCGGAGCCGACGACCAGGCCCGGGAGCAGTTCACCGCCGCGCTGACCGTCCAACCCTCCTTCGCCCCGGCCCGGTTCGGCCTCGCCCTGGTCCACGAACGGGCCCAGCGGCACGCCGAGGCCGCCGCCGACTACCGCACCGGCCTCGGCCAGGCCCCTGACTGGCGCCCCGCCCGGGTCCGGCTCGGCGCCGCCCTGACCGCCGCCGGGCAGGCCGCCGAGGCCGAACCGATCCTGCGCGCCGAGGCCGACGAGCGGCCGGACTCCCGCTGGAGCCGGATCGCCGCCTACCACCACGGCCTCGCCCTCGCCCGCACCGACGACCCGGCCGGCGCCCTCGCCCGCTGGGAGCCCCTGGACGACCCCGAACTGAACGACCGCCAGGCCCTCGCCCGCGATCGGCTCGCCCGCACCCTGCTGGCCACCGACCCGGCCGCCGCCCGCGCACTCTGGGAGCGGGCCGCCGCCGAACACCCCGCCGCCCCCGGCTACCGCCTCGCCCTGCGCGAGGCGGCCCTGCGCGAGGCCGCCCACCTGCTGATCACCGGCCGCGACCGCCCCGAGGCCCGCGAAGCGGCCGCCGCCGCGCTCGCCCTGGCCGACACCCTGCCCGGCGCGCTCACCCACCGGCAGGCCCGGCTGCGCGCCGCGCTCGCGCTCGCCGCGGGCTCCGCCGACCAGGTCACCCCCCTGCTCGACGCCGCTGCCGGGCTCCGCGACCGCTACCACCTGGCCGCCGTCGCCCTGCTCGCGGGCCGGCCGGTCCAGACCATCGCCCTGCTCGGCCCGCTCGACCCCGACCCGGCCGGGGACCCGGCACTCGCCCGGCTGCGCGCCCTGCTCGCCGAGCGGGCGGGCAACTGGGGTACGGCGCTGGACTGGTACCGGCACTTCCTGAGCGCGGGTACGGCGCCCGCGCCCGCGCCCGCGCCCGCGCCCGAGCCTGCCGCCGCCGCCCGCGCCGCCGATCCCGCCGGGGACTGCGCCGTCTGCGCCCGCCCCGCCACCGGCGCCTGCGGCGGCTGCGGCCGCGAGGCCTGCGCCGACCACCTGCACGCCCCCGGTGAGGCCGCCCCGCCGCGCTGCATACGCTGCGCCGGCCCGGCCCTGCGCGCCGTACTGGACTGCGCCCGCCGGGCCGGTACCCCCGAACAGGCCGAACCCGTTCTGGCCGCCTGGGCCGAGGCGCTCGGTGACAGCGCCGCCGCCGCGTCCGTACGGCTCGACCTCGCGCTGCTGCGCGCCGAACTCGGCCGCCTGGACGAGGCCCTGGCCGACCTGCCCGCGGAGGCCGGCGCCGCCCGGGCCGCCGTACTGGTCCGCCGGGCCGGCGCCGCCCTCGCCGCCGAGCGGCCCGGCCACGCGGCCGGTGACCTGCGCCAGGCGCTGATCCTGGCGCCCGACCACCCGCAGGCCGCCGGGGCGCTGGTGTTGCTGGGCGAGCACGAGGCCCACCAGCACGCCGCCGAGGGCCGCCACCGGGAGGCGTACCAGGCCTACCGAGAGCTGCTGCTCGAGGACCCGGCCCACCCCCGGCTGCTGCACGCGCTCGGCTTGGCCGGTTACCGGTATGCGGCGGCCGCCGAAGCGCCGGACGAGCAGGTCTGGGCCTGGACGGTCGGCTGCCTGGTCGCCGCCCTGCACCGCGAGGAGCTGTGGGCGGAGACCGCCCGGATCACCGGCCGCCCGGCCGAACCGCAGCGGATGGCCGCCGCCCGTACCGCGCTCTCCGACCGCCTCCGCGAGGACCTTCGCGCCCTCGACCGGGCCGCCGGGCGCAGCGGCGACGAGGTCACCGCCTGGACGCTGCGCCTGGGCATGGAGGCCCACGCCGCGGACGCCTTCGCCCAGGAGGACGTCCGGATCACCCTGCCGGGCCGCCCGGCGCGCCGCCTGGTCGTCGGCCCCGTACTGGACGGGCTGCTGCGCACCGAGCCCGGAACCACCGCCTGGGCCGAGGCCTTCGAGCAGGCCGTACGGGCCTGGCGGCGCCCCGCGGGCCCCGACGCGCCCGCGCTCACCCGGGCCCTCGCCCTGTTCGGCACGCTCGGCCCCCAGCAGTACCTGCACCTCCAGGGCCGCGAGGCCGCGGCCGTGGCCGCGCTGGACACGGTGGCCGAGGGCGAGCGCGACGCGGCCTGGGAGGCGCTGCTCCGCGCGGCGCTGGTCAACCAGGCCCGTGAGCACCACCGCAACCAGGACTGGCGCGAGGCGCTGGACTGCCTCACCCGGGCCCGGACCGTGCCCGGCGTCGTGCTGCCGGCCGACACGGCCCGGATCGCGGCCGAGTCCGGCGTCCGGGCCGCCCGCGCACTGCTGAAGAACACCGTGGACGACCAGGCGGGCGCGGCCGAACTGCTGGAGAAGGCGTACGCGCTGGCCCCGGACGACCCCGAGGTGCGCGGCGACCTCGGCGCGACCTACGCCCAGTGGGCTCGCAAGATCAACAACGAGGAGAAGGACTACCCGCGCGCCCTCGACCTGCTCGCCAAGAGCCTCGAACTCGCCCCCGGCGACCCGACCGCCAAGCACTTCCTCCAGGCGGCCCTCGGCAACCGGGCCGGCCAGCTCAGCCGCGTCGACGCCTCCGACGAGGAGCTGACCGAGGCCGTCGGACTGTGGAAGCAGCTGATCGACCTCAGCGACGACCCGGAGCACCGGCACGGCATGGCCTTCGTGCTGCGCCAGCTCGCCCGCTCCGCCGCCTTCGCCGACGACCGCGCCCGCGCCAGCGGCAACATGATCCAGGCACTGCTCTGGGACCCGGAGTGGGAGGGCGATGCCGGAAGGGAGGCCGACCGCCGGATCTCGGTGATGCTCGCCAACCACGTCATCGACAACATGCAGGACGAACCGTTCGAGGCCCAGGCCGCCATGCTCCAGAAGGCCATGTCCTACGACGACTCGACCGACATCCGCCGGCTGATGGTCAGCGTCTGGCGCGGCGAGGCGATCAGCCACTTCGAGGCCCGCCGCTACGCCGTCGCGGTCAGTCTGCTGGAGGATGCGCTCCAACTGGCCGCCAGCCCGGCGGACAACACCAAGCTGCACAGTGAACTCGCGGTGGTCTACAGCTCCATGGCCGTCGCCGAGGCCAACGCCCGCCAGTACCACCTGGCCCAGGCGGCGATCGCCAGGGCCGTCTCGCACAACCCGCGCGATCGTGAGCTGCGCGCCCTGCAGCAGCGCATCGCGAAGCTCAACTGAACGCAACCGCCCGACGAACGGCGCCGTCGGAACAGCCGGAACAGCCGGAACGAAGAGCGCACGTGAATCCCGAGCCGTGAGGAGCGAGACCACCCGCCATGCCACTGCACGAACCGTCGCCGTACGAGGTCCTGGGCATCCCGCTCACAGCCGGGGTGCGCGAGATCAACCTCTCGGTCGGGAAGGCGCTGAAGGCGGGCCGGTTCAGCCGCCAGCAGATCCAGGACGCCGCGGCGCTGCTGCGCAACCCGGACCGCCGCCTGGAGGTGGACCTCCAGCAGCCGCTGCCGCCCGAGCCGGTCGACCAGGCCGCCGACCTGCTGGCCCCCGCGCTCGCCGAACCGCTGCTGGTGATCGAGCGCCCCGGACTGCCCCCGGCCCCGGCCCTGCTCGCCCTGCACCGGGCCGAGGCGGCCGCCGACTTCGCCGAGCCCGCCCCCGGCGGCGCCGACCCCGAACCGCCCGTCCCCGCCCGCTACGCGGCCGACCTGTCCGTACTGCCGCAGATCGAGGTCCCGGAATGACCGACGCACCGACCGCATCCCTGCTCGACGGCCACCGGCCGCTGGAGATCCCGCCGGGGGTCGAGTCCGTCGACCTGGAGGCCAAGTTCACCCAACTGCTCTTCCGGGCATCACTGCTGGGGAACAAGCTGGCCGAGCAGAAGCAGCAGGCCCGGGCCGCGCAGCGGGAGCTGCTGGGCGTCCTGGTCGAGGTGGACGACGCGCTCGCCGCGCTCGGGCTCGACCGCGAGCTGGTCGCGCACGGTCGCGGCGCGGGGCTGGAGGCCACCCGCCGGCGGCTGCTCGGCCGGCTGGCCAGGGCCGGGGTGAAGCCGATGCGGCTGGAGGGGCTGGCGGCGGACCCCGCGCTGACCGAGATCGTCGGCACCGAGGTGCGGCCGGGGGTGGCGCCGGAGACGGTGGTGCAGACGGTGGTGACCGGGTTCTTCTGGGAGCAGGAGGTGCTGCGCCGGGCCCAAGTGGTCGTCGCCGCACCGGAGTCGGCGCTCCCACCGGCCGAGGACCCCCGGATCGGGCTGATCGGATCCGAGCGGCCCGAGCAGGTCGCGCAGCCCGAGCAGGCCGAGGAGCTGGAGAAGCCCGAGGAGCTGGAGAAGCCCGGGGAACCGGACGCCGTCGCGACCGGGTCCGCGCCCGTACCCGAGCCCGAGCCCGAGCCCGAGCCCGTCGAGGCCCCGGCCAGGCCGGTCCCGCCCAGGGCCCGTCGCCAGGCCAAGGCGCCGGGCCGGCCGGCCAAGCGGGCCAAGCGCAAGAAGTAGCCAGGACCACGAGGGGCAAGAGGGGAACGACATGTACCGCACACTCGGCATCGACCTGGGCACCACCAACTCGGTGGTGGCCCACCTGCGCCGGGGCGAGCCGGAGATCATCTTCAACCGGCAGAACCAGGAGGCCACGCCCTCCGTGGTCGGCAGCGGCCGCAAGGGCGAGCTGCTGGTGGGCTCGACCGCGCGCAGCCGGATCGCCATCGACGGCGCCAACGTGATCCGCTCGGTCAAGCGCTTCATGGGCCGCAAGTTCAAGGACCCGCAGGTGCAGGCGGCCCTCAAGGAGGTCGACTACAAGGTCACCGCGGGCACCGACGGGGATGTCAACGTCTGGTTCAACGGCCGCTCCTACACCCCGATCGAGATCTCCGCGATCATCCTGCACCGGCTCAAGCAGGACGCCGAGCAGCGCCTCGGCGAGCCCTTCCACCGGGCCGTCATCACCGTCCCCGCCTACTTCGGGGAGCGGCAGGTCGCCGCCACCCAGGAGGCGGGCCGGATGGCCGGCCTGCACGTGCTGCGGATCATCAACGAGCCGACGGCCGCCGCGCTCGCGTACGGGCTCGCCAGCGAGGCCGGAGACGAGGGCCGCACCGTCCTGGTGTACGACCTCGGCGGCGGCACCTTCGACATCTCCATCCTGCTGCTGGTTCCCGGTTCGGTCTCGGTGCTCGGCATCGAGGGCGACAACCTGCTGGGCGGCGACGACTTCGACCGCGCGATCACCACCGCGCTGCTGGAGGACATCCGCGAGGAGTACGGCTCCGACTACCAGCCCGACCTGCGCGACCGCCCGAAGATCGCCTCCACGGCCGAGACGGTCAAGATCGAGCTCTCCAACCAGCAGTCCTCCGAGGTGATCCTGCCCGGCCTCGGCGCCGGACAGCTGGTGCTGGAGACGGAGTTCGAGCGGGCCCGCTTCGAGGAGCTGATCGAGGCCCAGATCGAGCGGACCATCGAGCTGACCCACAAGGCCATCATGCAGGCCAACCTGACCGTCGGGGACATCGACGAGGTGGTGCTGGTCGGCGGCTCGACCTCGATCCCGCTGGTCGAGCGGCGGCTCGGCGAGGTGTTCGGCACCCGCCGGATCAAGCGCGGCGTCAACCCGATGCAGTGCGTGGCGCTCGGCGCGGCCGTGCAGTCCGCGCTGGTCGGCGAGGTGGAGTGCCCCGAGTGCAGGGCCCCCGGGGACCTCTCGGCCTCCAACTGCGCCAACTGCGCCACCTCCCTGCTCGGCGGCGACCGGGTCTCCTGCCCGACCTGCCACATCCCGGTGGACGCCGAGGCCCCGGCCTGCCCCAAGTGCGGCCAGGACATGGCCGCTTCGGCCACGGCCACGGCCGGAGCCGGAGCCGGAGCCGGGACGGCCATCCCGAAGCAGTCCCAGGCCGCCACCGTGGTGCGCGGCGACAACTGCCCGCGCTGCGGCACCCCGGCCGCCCCCGGCGTCACCGCCTGCGAACTGTGCGGCGAGTCGCTCAACTCGGCCGCCCCCGGCCACACCAAGGTGGCCTCCACCGCGGCCGAGGACGTCGGCCTGCGCTGCGCCTCCTGCTCCAGGGTGAACCCGCCCGGCAGTGAAGTCTGCGCCGGCTGCGGGGAGTTGATGCAGGTCACCAACCCCTTCGACATCACCCCGAAGAACCTCGGCATCGAGCTCAACGACGGCCGGCTGGCCGTCATCATTCCCAAGAACACCAGCTACCCGACCAGTTCGCCGGTCAGCCGGGAGTTCGTGGTCTCCGGCAGCGGCCGCCAGCGGCTGGAGATCGCGGTGTACGAGGGTGAGCACGAGATCGCCCAGCAGAACGAGCTGATCGGTCACCTCACCCTGCGCCTGCCGGAGGGTCTCGGCGGCCGCACCCCGGTCGAGGTCTCCTTCGGCCTCGACCGCGACCGCACCATCACCCTGTCGGTGCGGATCCAGGGCGGTGCCGAGAAGACCGTCAAGCTGGAACGGGTCACCCTCGACCCGGAACTGAAGGTCCAGGTCGAGGAGCAGCAGCGGCAGATCGAGACCTTCACCGACCGCTGGGGCGGCGAGCTCACCGAGGCCGAGATGCGCGAGGCCCAGCGGCTGATGGACACCCTGGACGACCTGGCGGCCGGGCAGACCCGCGGCCAGTCCGTGGACGAGGCGCTGGAGCGGGCGCAGCGCCAGCTCAAGGCCCAGCGCTGGGTGCGCGGTTCGGAGGCGTACCTGAGCCTGTTCATCCACTACTGCGAGAAGCACCTCGACCCGAGCGACCTCGACCGGCTGCGCTCGGTGGCCGCCGAGCTGCGGCTGCGCCGGGAGGCGGCCGACTGGGAGGGCGCGATGCGCGCGGCCCAGAGGGCGGACGAGCTGTGCGACTCGCTCGGGCACACCTTCCGGATGCTCACCATGTGCAACGTCTACGTGAGCCAGAACATGATCTCGCCGGCCCTGTCCCAGCGGATCATGGCGGAGCTGCGCGGGCTGGACGACGCGGTGGAGGCGCCCAACATGGAGGCGGTCAACACCCACATGTCGAACCTGCTGGCCCTGTACGCGCAGGCGCAGCGGGAGCTCGGCAGCGAGCCGGCGGCCGAGTCGCTCGGTCCGGTCCGTCCGGAGGAGGCGGGTCCGCGATGAGTGCCGCGACGAGTGCCGCGACGGGTGCCGTGACGTCCCTGGACGTGCTGTGCCCGCTGTGCAAGGTGCCGGCGGACCGGGAGACGCTGGGCTGCCCGTCCTGCCGGGAGGATCTCGGCGTGCTGTTCCGGCTGCGTTACGCCGCTCGGATCGACTACAACCGGGCGCTGGAGGCCCTGGCGGCGGGTGACGGGGGGTTGGCGCTCGGGTTGCTGCACCGTGCGGTGGTGGCGGAACCGGGGCTGGAACCGGCCCGGGAGCTGCTGGAATCACTGAGCGTGTCCGGGTCTGCGGGGTCGGCGCCGGGGTCGGCGCCGGCGGCGTCGGAGCGCGACACGCCCTCTGGGTGACCAATCCGGACGCTCCCGGCCTGCCTTCGCGTTCGATCGGTGCGAGTGTGATCGTCACACGGACGTCTGCTTCCCTCACAAGGAGTCACGCAATGCGTATTCGCACCACCCTCGCCGCCACCGCGCTCGCCGCGGTGGCCGTCCTGGCCGGTGCCGGCACCGCCGCCGCAGGCGACGCGACCGCCAACGGCGTGGCCGCCAACTCGCCCGGTGTGTTCTCCGGCAACCAGATCCAGTTCCCGATCAACTTCGAGGCCAATGTCTGCGGCAACTCGATCGGCGGGGGCCTGCTGAACCCCGGGTTCGGCAACATCTGCATCATCGGCTGACCCGAGCGCCGGGGCCGCCCGTCGAATCCGACGGGCGGCCCCGGCGTCGTGTCGGTACCCCCGTTCGGGGGTGGCGGCGCGGATCCGGGACCGCGACCATGGTGGCCTGTCCCGCACCGCCGCACCGCCGCACCCAGGAGCCCGCCCGTGCCGACCACGCCGTCCCCGCGCAGCTACGCCTCCGGCACCTCGGACGTCCCCCTGCTGGGCGACACCATCGGGGAGAACCTGGACCGCGCGGTGCGCGCCTTCCCCGACCGCGACGCCCTGGTCGACCGCCCCACCGCCCGCCGCTGGACGTACGCCCGACTCGCCGCCGACGTGGACGCGCTGGCCCTCGGCCTGCTGGAACTCGGGATCGCCAAGGGCGACCGGGTCGGCATCTGGGCCCCCAACTGCGCCGAGTGGACGCTCACCCAGTACGCCACCGCCAAGCTCGGCGCGATCCTGGTCACCGTCAACCCGGCCTACCGGGCCCACGAGTTGGAATACGTGCTGAACCAGGCCGGGATCCGGCTGCTCGTCGCGGCGGAGAGCTTCAAGACCTCGGACTACGCCGGGATGATCGCGCAAGTCCGGCCGCGCTGCGCCGGGTTGGAGCGGGTGGTCCTGCTGGGCAGCCCGGCCTGGGACGGTCTGCTGGCGGCCGGCCGCAAGGCCGGTCCCGAGCTCCGCGCCCACTTCGCGGAGATCCAGGGCGAGTTGGCGCCGGACGATCCGATCAACATCCAGTACACCTCGGGTACCACCGGCTTCCCCAAGGGCGCCACCCTCTCGCACCACAACATCCTCAACAACGGCTACTTCGTGGGGGAGCTGCTCGACTACACGGAGCAGGACCGGATCTGCATCCCGGTGCCCTTCTACCACTGCTTCGGCATGGTGATGGGCAACCTGGCCGCCACCTCGCACGGCGCCTGCATGGTCATCCCGGCCCCCTCCTTCGAACCCGGCGCCACCCTGGCCGCCGTCGCCGCCGAGCGCTGCACCTCGCTGTACGGCGTGCCGACCATGTTCATCGCCGAACTCGCCGATCCGGACTTCGCCCGCTACGACCTCGGCAGCCTGCGCACCGGCATCATGGCCGGCTCGCCGTGCCCGACCGAGGTGATGAGGGAGGTCATCGAGCGGATGGGCATGGCGGAGGTGTCTATCTGCTACGGCATGACCGAGACCTCGCCGGTCTCCACCCAGACCCGCACCGACGACCCGGTCGAGCGCCGGGTCTCCACGGTCGGCCGGGTCGGCCCGCACCTGGAGGTCAAGGTCGTCGACCCGGCCACCGGTCGCACCGTCCCGCGCGGCGAGCCCGGCGAGCTGTGCACCCGCGGCTACTCCGTGATGCTCGGCTACTGGAACGAGCCCGAGCGCACCACCGAGGCCGTGGACGCGGCACGCTGGATGCACACCGGGGACCTCGCGGTGATGGACGGGGACGGCTACCTCGCCATCACCGGGCGGATCAAGGACATGGTGATCCGCGGCGGGGAGAACCTCTACCCGCGCGAGATCGAGGAGTTCCTCCACACCCACCCGGACGTCCTCGACGTGCAGGTGATCGGCGTCCCCGACCCGAAGTACGGGGAGGAGCTGATGGCCTGGATCCGGATGCGCGAGGGCGCCGAGCCGCTCACCGCCGAGACCGTGCGCACCTACTGCGAGGGCCGGCTCGCCCACTTCAAGGTGCCGCGCCACGTGCACGTGGTCGAGGAGTTCCCGATGACGGTCACCGGCAAGATCCGCAAGGTCGAGATGCGCGAGATGGCCGTACGGATCCTCGGCCTCTGATCCGCGCGGACGCCGACGGGAACGACGGCGGCCCGCCCCGGTGGGGCGGGCCGCCGTCGACGTCACCAGGCGCTCAGTACCGCCCGGCGAAGTCCTGGTCGGTGGAGACGATCTCGCGGCCCAGGGGCATCAGCGAGACCGGGATCATCTTGAGGTTGGCCCAGCCGAACGGGATCCCGATGATCGACAGGAACAGCGGGATGCTGGTGAGCAGGTGCCCAAGCGCCAGCCACCACCCGGCGAAGACGAGCCAGATCACGTTCCCGACGCAGGACGCCGCCCCGGCGTCCGCCCGCTCGACGGTGGTCCGCCCGAACGGCCACAGTATGAACCCGGCGATCCGGAACGAGGCGATGCCGAACGGGATGGTAATTACAAGCAGGCAGCAGATAATTCCGGCGACAGCATAGGCCAGCGCCATCCAAATCCCACAGAAAAGCAGCCAGACGATATTTAGAATGAATTTCACTGCACTCATACCCGGTACCTTCTCACGGCGCTGATGGCGTTGCACTACGACCGTTGCCATGCCCGCTGGCGAGTGTGTCTACGCCCCCTACAGCCACGAGCACCGGCGCTCGGGCATCGGCCTGCACGCCCCCCGCCTCCGTGCTCACCGCGTCGCGGCACAGTCTCGGCCCGATCGTGGTGGCCGACGGGCAGGTGCTCGTGCCGGTCGACTCCCGGAGGTATGACGAATCGGACGTGCTGGGTCACTGCGAGGACCAGCGGTGGGGTTCCGGGAAGCGTCGCCTGGTGGAACCGGCCACCGACCACTTCGATCCGGTGGGCGGGTCGCTCAACCGTGCGGCAGGACTCGCCGTGCGCCGGTTGGCGCCTTCGCGTGATCCGCGTCGCTTGTGCAGTCAGTATCATCCTATGGAACGTCAATCCATATGAGAGCGCCAGCATGTGGCTTCGTCCGTCTCTGTTTCTCTGAAAGGAAGTTCATGGGCATAGGAGAGAGAATGTCGCGCCGCTTCGCCGCTTTCGGCGCGGCCGTTCTTGCCGGTATGGCCGCAGTCCCGCTGTCAGCCACCAGTGCGGCGGCAGTTGCGGCTCCTGTCTGCTTGAGCGGAAATCTCCTGTACGACTACCAGTCGGCCGACGCGGGAACGTCGAAACCGACGATGACCAAACCGGTCCGTAGCGCGAACGTCGAGCTGTGGGGCAATGAGAAGCCCACCGACTCCCCGCACCAGCTCACTGCCGATTTCCAGTACACGGCGGGTGACGGAGGCTTCAGACTCTGCTACACGCCCACGACAACGACGTCGATGAGCAGCATGTGGGTGCGGTTCAACGCCGAAAGTACGAAACTGTGGAGGGTCAACGACACCCGCGGCGCAACTTACACGCTGGACTCCCAGACCCTGCACAACGTCTCCTCCAGCGCTTCGCTGGGCGCGATCAAGCCTTCCTCCGACACCGCTCGGGCCTGGCACGCCTTCGACACCGTCAACCTTCTTTGGTGGAACCGCAACAACCCCGCCAGCATCTGCTGGTCCTCTCACGAGACAGACGGAAACCACTGCACTGAGCTCAACATCCAGTGGACCGACACCTCGACGGACGGTCCGTACTACGACATCGGCAGCCACACCATCCATCTCTCCGCCGCCGACCCCGACTCCGAGCACACCGTCCTCCATGAGTCCGGTCACTTCTTCATGAACCGTTTGTTCAACGGCTTCCCGAGCTACACCATCTGCAGTTCCCAGTACATCTACAACCGCGCTGGCAGTGGTACGTGTGCATGGGTCGAGGGCTTCGCCGACGCCGTCGCTGCCTACCTCCTGGGTGACTACCGCTACGTCTGGCCGAACGGCACCGAGATGTCCTTCGCGCACTCACCAGGCTGGGGTACCGGAGACCAGGTCGAGGGCAACGTGACCGGTTCGCTGCTTGACCTGTGGAGGAACGTCGACGGTGGCAACTGGAACCGCACGATCACCCTGTTGACGTCTACCGCCCCGTCCACCTTCTCCGAATACTTCAATACCGACCGGCCGAAAGCCGCCCCCTCGCTTTCCACCGGTTCGGACGCGCTTTCCTACCTCCGCAGCCATTCCATCCAGTACTGAACCCACTAATCCCGTGCTTTCACGAGCAGGGCTGTCCGGGGTGTGATCAAACGAACCGGCGAACAGCAGCGGCAGGCGCGGTGTCTGCTGGCGGATGCCTACCGGTGCGGGTACCCGGTCTGGATCGCGATCGGCCCCCTGCCCACACGGCAGGGGGCCGGTGCGCAGCGCGCAAGAGATCCAGGAAGACAGTCCGTAACCGGCTGACTCGGGCTGGACGGGGACGCGGGCGGGCCGGTGAGCCGGTGCACCGGCGTGGACCACCATGCTTCGCGGGCAGCCACCTGCGAGTGATGGCCGGTGCTGACGAGGAACTCCATCAGATGATGTCGGCGAGGCTCAGTCGCCTTGAGGTTCGATCACAAAGCCGAGGCACAAGGTCGCCCGGGGCATCTGTCACGACAGGCGTGGGCTGATCATGCGGGCACGCAGGTCGGGACAGGG
Organism: Kitasatospora sp. NPDC017646; assembly: GCF_044329365.1. Classification (NCBI taxonomy): domain Bacteria; kingdom Bacillati; phylum Actinomycetota; class Actinomycetes; order Kitasatosporales; family Streptomycetaceae; genus Kitasatospora; species Kitasatospora sp. NPDC017646. The sequence goes on from NZ_JBIRJC010000006.1 coordinate 106,897, forward strand.
ACAGGGCCGGGCTCCTCGTGCGGCGTTCCCCCCCGCCGGGGAGAGTCCTTCGCACGGCGGAGCGGGTGCCGGGTGGCCGGATCAGTGGCTGCCGGGGCGTAGGAGTCCGGTGCGTTTGATTCCGCTGAGGATGGGAGTGGCCTCGGCGGTGTTGATCTGGGTGAGTGCGCCGACGGTCTCGCTCATGAAGCGGTAGAGAGCGTCGAGGTCGGCTGCGGCGACGGCGACGAGGAGGTTGGCGGGGCCGGTGGTGGCGGCGGCGAAGCGGACTTGGGGGTGGCGGCTGAGGTGTTGGCCCGCCTCGTCCATGCGGCCCGGTGCGGCGGTGACCCACAGCAGGGCCTCGGTGCGGATGCCGAGGCGGGCCAGGTCGACTTCGGTGGCCAGGCGCAGGACCTGGCCTTCGACGATTGCCTCCAGGCGGCGGCGGGCGGTGAGGGCGGTGGTGTCGGCGCGTCGGGCGAGGTCGATGTAGGAGGCGCGGCCGTCGTCGGTCAGCGCGTTGATCAGTTTGAGGTCGGCGGGGTGCGCGGCGGGGGGTGTGGGGGCCTGGCGCGGGTGCGGGCGCAGGAAGGCGAGTTCGTCCGCGCTGAGCAGGCCGCCGCTCCAGTTGAACGCGGCGGGGAAGACTCGTAGCAGGACGTGGGAGGTCCATGAGGAGACGGCGGGGGTGGCGGGCAGGTCGCGCAGCAGCAGGGTGTTGCGGGCCTCGGGGCCGTCGAGGAAGAGGATCGTGCAGATCTCGTCGCCGCCGCCGAGGATGTCGACCCAGACTGTGTCGGGCCGCTGGGCGAGGGTGGCGGCGACGGCCGAGATCCGATTGGGCTTGCAGCGGATGCGCAGCGCGAGCGGGATCAGATCGGGGAAGTGGGCGGGGTTGCGTACGGCGGTGGCACGCAGAATGCGGTCGCCGTACAGAGGGGCCACGCGGCGCACGACGGTGCGCTCGGAGATGCCCAGTGCTTGGCCGACGGTGCGCCAGGAGGCGCGTGGGGCGGCCATCATCGCGGCGGCGATCCGCCGGTCAGTCTCGTCGAGCAGATGGCGCGCTTTCTCCATGAAACAAGATCTTATGGCGCGCTTCTTCTGTTTTGATGCCACTTTCTGGCCGGGATTCTCGTACGGGCATAGAAACGTCCCGGAGCAACCGAGACGGATGAGAGCAGGTGGGACGGATGCCGGCGGAGGGGTTCGAGGTCGTGGAGACCGGGCGGGGCAGGGTCGCCGGGGTGGCGGAGGGCGGGGCGTTGTGTTTCCGGGGCATCCCGTACGCGGCGTCGCCGGTGGGCGCGCTGCGCTTCGCGCCGCCACGCCCGCACGCGGGCTGGAGCGGGGTGCGGGAGGCTGCGAAGGCGGGGCCGTCGGTGCCGCAGGCGGCTTCCCGGCTGGAGCGGGTGCAGGGCCGGCGGGCGCCGGACTGGGACGAGGCGGGCAGTCTGAGCGTGAACGTGTTCACCCCGCGCCGGGCCGTGCGCGACGGCGCGGGGCGCGCGGTGCTGGTGTGGTGGCACGGCGGCGGTTTCACCAGCGGCAGCGGCGGCTGGGACTGGTACGACGGGGCCCGCCTCGCCGCGTTGGGCGACATCGTGGTGGTCACCGCCAACTACCGGCTGGGGCCGCTGGGCTACCTCCACCTCCCGGAGATCGGCGCCGCCAACCTCGGCTTCCAGGACCAGGTCGCGGTCCTGCGCTGGGTGGGGGACAACATCGCCGCCTTCGGCGGCGACCCTGGCCGGGTGACGGTGGGCGGGCAGTCCGCGGGGGCCTACTCCTCCCTGATGCTCGCCCTGGACGCGGCCACCGGACCCTTGGTCGCGCAGGTCCTGCTGCAGAGTGGCCCCTTCGGCCTGGCCCCGCAGGACCCGGAAGAGGCCGCCGAGCGCGCCGAGGACTACCTGCGCCTGCTGGGCATCGCTCTCCGCGCCGACCACTTGGCCCTGTTGTCCGCCGTTCCGGTCGGGCGATTGCTCGAGGCCTACGGCGCCCTGTCCGCCCGCCTCGCGGCCCCGGGCAAGGCGGCTCCTCCGATGTACCCGGTCCTCGGCGCGCCCGGCTTGGCGCGCACCTTTCAGCAGGCGCACGCCGGCGGCGGCCTGCGGGGCAAGCCCCTGCTGATCGGCACCACCCGCGACGAGGCAACGGCGTTCTGCGGCTTCAACCCCCGCATCCAGCAGCTCACCGAACCGGAAGCCCTGGACCTGCTCACCGCCCAGGTCGGCCCGCACGCAGCCCCCGACCTCTACCGGCGACACGCCGCCGGCCCAACGCCGGCGGAGGTCTTCACCGCGATCCAGACCGACAACCTGTTCGTCGACGGCTCCCTGGCGATCGCCGACCGGCACGCGGCCGGCGGCGACGCCACCTACGTCTACCGGTTCGACCACGCACCCGCCGAGGACCCCCACCGCCTCGGCGCCACCCACTGTGCCGAACTCCCTTACCTCTTCGGCACGTTCGACGCCTATCCCGACAGCCCCGTACTCGTCGGAGCCGACAACCGCCGCAGCGCGCTCAGCCGCGAATTCGCCACCGCCCTGGCCCAGTTCGTCGCCACCGGCACCGCCGAGGGCTGGAGCCCCCACGTCCCCGGCGCCGCCGGCATCCGCCACTTCGGCTGAGACCGGGAGAAGGCCGTGCCGCCCAGTGGCGCGCCCAAACCGGCACCGCCCCCGCTCCAGCAGGTAGGAGATCCGCGGGCGTTGGAACGTGTCTCCCATGGTCATGTCCGCCCAGCTTGAGTAGTTGCGGCCGTCCACCTCCACCGTATTGCCGGTACCGCCGTTCCTGGTCTGGAAGGCCAGTCGGGTCAACGGCGACTCCTCCCCGTGTGCTTTGTGCTCCTCCAGGTTGGGCGGTGGCGGCCCGGACACCCGTGATGCCCACGGCCGGACCTCAGGTCCCGGGCCGGATTCCATGAGATCACCGCCGCGGGCCCCGCGCGTGCCGCCGAGGGGGCCCGGGTCCACCGGGGGTCCGACAGACCCCCTCTCCGGGGTCAGTGGGCGTCGCGGCAGGGGCCGGTCGGGGTGCAGAGGGTGAGGGACAGCGGCTTGCCGGTCGACGGGATCCGGTAGTGGTACGCGGCGAAGGTGACGAGGTCGCCGAGGCCGAGGTCGACGGTGAGGTGCCGGACGGGGCTGACGAGGTGGTCGGGGTCGCCGGAGACCTCGATGTCGTCCACCCGGCCGCGGTAGGCCGTGAAGGCGTAGGAGTCCACGCCCGCCGTGGTGTCGGCGGGCATGGGGGTGCGCGTGACGAGGTCCTCGACGGGGGAGAACCAGATGGTCGTGGGCGTCTCGCCCCGGTGGTTGATGACCGCGTAGCAGACGTCGAGGTTGTCCACCGGCCAGAACGCGACCGCCCGGTACCCGCCGTCGGTGTCGAGGACCGCCATGGTCGGCAGGGTCGGTTCCGGGCACTGGGGCGGTGCGTTGAGGGTGGCGACCAGGTCCACGATCCACTGGGCGGACGGCGGGGCGGGTTCGGGGAGGAGGACCGGGGGGCGTAGCGCGCCCGGGTCGAGGACCGGCTCGCACGCGGTGGCGGCGGTCAGCGCCGCCGTCAGCGCCACCGCCGAACAGAACGCACCGAAGCGGCGTCTCATCCTGGTTCCCCCGAACGAAGGGTGAGCCTCAGGATCCTCCCGGCGCCCGCAGCCGGCAAGACTCCGGGCGCCGGCAGGCCTTCTGGTGCCCGCAGGACTCCGGGCGCGCCCGCGCCCGGAGTCGGGGGGCGTGTCAGGCCGGGCGGGGGAGGTAGGCCAGCCCGTGGGCGCCCGGTTCGGCGAGCTTGGGGACGGTGAGGCGGCTGACGGGGGTCAGGGACTGGAGGTCGATGACGTCCACGGTCGAGGAGACGACGGAGGAGACGTAGCCGAAGCGGCCGTCGGGGGAGGAGGTGACGGTCAGCGGGAACTGGCCGACCTCGACGGAGCCGAGCGGCCGGTGGGTGGCGGCGGAGAAGACGGTCAGGCGCCCGGGGGCCTGGCGGCCGAGGGGGGAGTCGGGGCCCGGGGTGGCACCGATCTCGCCCGCCAGCAGCCGGCCGGTGGAGGTCAGATGGACCGGGATGACGGCGGACCCGGTGGGCAGGACCTCCACCACGGAGGCCGTACGGGTGTCGATGACGTGGATGCCGGGCTCGGCGCCGGGCTCACCGGCGAAGCCGAGGTAGGGCGCGGCCACGTACACCCGGTTGCCGTCCGGGGAGACGGCGAGGCCCTCGCTGCCGGGGACCTCCACCTTTGCGGTCAGCACGCCGCGGCCGAGGTCCACCACGGAGACGAACGGCGCCTCCTTGTTGGTGGCGTAACCGGTGCGCCCGTCCGGGGAGATGGCGAACCAGTGCGGGCCCGGCGCGTCGGTGTCGATCCGGCCGAGCGGGCGGCGGGTCGTGAGGTCCATGACCACGACCCCGCCCGGGCGGTCCGCCGAGGCCTCGACGCTGACGTAGAGCCGGTCGCGGGCGAGGTCCAGGGCGAGGCCGTGCGGGCCGTGCTCGGGGGCCAGGTCGATCACCTCGACGATCCGGCGGGTGTCGGCGTCGATCACCGTCAGCTTGGTGCTCCGGCCGCCGTGGGCGTTGTAGTAGCCGGAGTGGTAGGCGGTGGTGCACCAGAGCAGGCGCCGGGTCGGGTCGAAGCACAACTCGTGCGGCTGGGCGGCGACTTCGAGGGTGTCGAGGAGGGCGTCGGTGGCGGCGTCGAAGAACGAGACACTCGGTCCGCTCTGGCTGACGACGGCGAGGACGTCTCCGACGAGGTGGGAACGCGGGTCGTTCGGCACGTGGACTCCTTGAACGAGGACTTGTTGCGCGGACGGGCTCCACTCTCCGCGCCGGGCGGCGACCGAACAATGCAAGGATCAGCACAGGATCATTGACCACAGCGCAAAAACACAGTTCAGGAGCCACGGATGGACCTCAACCTGCTGCGGACCCTGGACGCCCTGCTCCAGGAGAACAGCGTGACCCGGGCCGCCGAGCGGCTCGGCACCTCACCGGCGGCAGTGAGCCGGACGCTGGGCCGGCTGCGCCGGGCCGTCGGAGACCCGCTGCTGGTCCGGGCCGGACAGGGCCTGGTGCCGACCCCGCGGGCGATCGGACTGCGCGAGGAGGTGGCGGACGTGCTGCGCAGCTGCGAGAACCTGCTGCGCCCCGGGGCGGGCTTCGATCCGGCGCAGCTGGAGCGGACCTTCACCGTGCAGACCGGTGACGCGGTGCTGGCCCGGGTGGCCGGCCCGCTGACCGAGCGGATCCGCGCCGAGGCGCCCGGGGTGGACGTGGTCTTCCTGCCCGAGGCCATGGAGGGCGGACCGGCACTGCGCCAGGGCGTGGTGGACGTCGAGGTGGGCGTGCTGGGGCAGTTGGACCCGGAGATCCGCACCCGGCCGCTGGTCACCGCGCCGGTGGTGGGCGTGGCGCGCAGCGGCCACCCGCTGTTCGAGGGGCGGATCACGGCCCGGCGCTTCGCCGCCGCCGACCACATCGGCGTCTCCCGGCGCGGCCGGCGGCACGGCCCGATCGACACCGCGCTGGCCGACCGCGGGCTGCGCCGCCGGGTCGCGGTGGTGCTGCCCAGCCACACCGGCGCGATGCTGTTGGCCCGGGACAGCGACCTGGTGACGCTCGGCCCCGCGGACTGGCTGCCGCGGACCTTCGAGGCGCTGGGCCTGCGCACCTTCCCGATCCCGCTCGAACTCCCGCCGCTGGAGGTGGGGATGGCCTGGCACCCGCGCAACTCGGTCGATCCCGGGCAGCGTTGGTTCCGTGCGCACGTGGCGGCGGCCATGCGGCAGGCCTAGGGGCTGTCCCCGGGGGCCGCGCCCCCGGCGGGGTGCGGCCCGGCGTCGGTTCCCGGGCGGCGGTCCTACCTTCCGGCGATGACCTGCCCCATGGCGGCCAGCGTGGGCGAGCCGTTGTTCCAGTAGTCGGAGTGCCCGGCGTTGGGGTCGGTGGGCAGGACGTTGGCGCCGAACTCGGGGACGGTGGTCTGTCGGCCGTGGATCAGGTGGTGGTCGTCGTCGCCGAAGCCGTACTCGCCCTTCAGGTTGTCCCAGAAGTTGTCCGCCAGCCCGCCGGGGTCGACGGCGCCGGCCATGCCGATCATGTCGGCCTGGCTCTGCGCCGCGTAGACGTGGGACGGGTCGATGTGGAGGTCCCGGGCGGTGTCGACGCCGGCGCCCGGACTGGCGATGAGGACGACGTTGTCGACCGGAAGGCCCTTGTCCTTCATGGTGTAGCCGATCGTCGTGGTGCCGTAACTGTGGCCGAGGATCGTGTTGTTGGCGATGTTCCCCTGGTGGGTGGCGTGGAGTCCGACCTCGAAGCCGTGCAGCTTGTCCTCCGCGTTCTTCGCGTACGTGTCGTCCGCGGCCTGGGGGACGAGGTTCTGCGGTGCGTCGTAGCCGACCCAGGTGATCGACGAGGTGGTGGTGGTGAAGTCGCCCGCCTTCCGGTTGGCGGCGTTGGCCGAGGCGACCATCGCGTCCGAGCGGTCGATGTCGCCGCTGATGCTGCCGAGCCGCGCGCCGGTGCCGGGGACGTAGGTCGAGACGTTGGTGGCGGTGTCGGGGTTGTTGACGGCGACGATGGCGTGCCCGTGGCCGGCGTTGTCGAAGCCCAGCAGGAAGGTCGGCGGGTGGGCGTCGTCGACCGGGGTGTTCAGCCGCTTCTCGATGGCGTTGATGCCGTTCATCTGGTCGACGAGGTCGTCGTGCTGCTTCTTCCAGTCGTCGTAGTGGGAGTTCTTGACCGGTATGCCGTTGCTGTCGGCCCCCCCGCTGAACATGTCCGGCTCGGGGCCGAGCGCGTCGAGCTGTCTCTGGAGGGTGTCCTTGCTGCGCTGCAGGTTGATCCGGTTGGCCTGGTCGCGACCGGTGGCGGGGATGCCGTCCAGGTTGCCGATCTGGTCGGGGTGGTTGAGGATCATCCGCCGCTGTTGCTCGTCGGTGAGGCCGTTCCACCAGTCCTGGACGCTGTTCGGGTCGGTGCCGGCGGCGGGGACCTGTTCGAGCGCGTTCGCGGCGGCCGTGTCGTTGGTGGCGACCGTCGAGTCGAGCCCGGTGGCGTTGCTCGCGTTGGTGGTGAAGTGGGCGAGCCGCTTGCTGATCGTCCGGTCCGCGTGGTCGGCCTCGGTGAGGGCGGCGCTGATCCGGTCCCGGATGTCCTTGGCGTGCTCCGGGGCGCCGTGCCCGGCGAAGGTGAGGGAGTTGGGGTCGTTGTCCCAGGTGATCCCGCCGTCGGGGGCGACGGTGAGGCCCTGGGCCTTGGCGTCGTCCAGGGCGCTGATCAGGTGGGCCTGGGCGGCGGCGAAGCCCTCGGCGGCGTCGTGGAGGGCCCGGCTGATCAGGCCGATCTCCTGCTGGGCGGCGTGGAGTTCGTCGTGCAGGGTCTGGATCCGGGTGGTGGCGTGGCCGGCGGCCGTCCCGGTCCACTCGGAGTGGTTGAGCCGGTCGACGACGTCGTGCTGCCAGTTCTCCACGTGCTGGCCGAAGGCGGTGGCGAGGGTGTCGAAGGCCGTCTTGGCGGTGGTGAGGTTGCCGAAGCCGGCGTCGTGCAAGGTCTTGATGTCCATCGGTCACTCCGCCGCCTTCGCGCTGCGGGGCTTCACCGGGCCGGGGACGACGGTGGTGCCGAACGGGTCCGGCTCCGGCTTGTCCGGGACGGGCGTGTCCGGGTGGATCATGTTCGTGTGGATGTCCTGCTCGACCTGGCGGTAGTAGGCGGCCGAGGTGCCGAGCTTGGTGCCCACCTCGCCCATGTCGCCGCCGAGCTTGTCCAGCAGGGTCTTCCAGTTGCTGCCGCAGGTGGTCAACGCGGCTGCGGTGAGCCAGCCTTGCAGGGTGCCGGCGGCCTGGTTGCAGGGATCGGTGATCTTCGCGGTCTCGCCCGGTATGAGTCCGCCGATGTGCTGGGCGCTCTGCCCGCAGCCGTCCAGCTCGTCCGGCTTGACCTTGAAGTCCAAGGGCGCGTCAGGGTCTGCCATGTGTCCCCCCGTCAGTGACGGGCCGGTTGCTGGGGCGGCCCGTGCGGTAACCGACGTCGCATGCTAGCGGATCGGGAAGGCCGGGCAAGGGGGATTGCGGGGTGCGCATGCGAAGGGGCCGCACCTTCGCAAAGGTGCGGCCCCGAACGGGAGTTGGGCTAGGCCGGTGGAGTGCCGTCCGGCCAGACGCAGGGCGAGCTGACCTGGAGGGTGAGGTCGTGACTGGAGTCGGCGGTACCGTCCAGGACGGCCAGGAAGTCGTTCTGGGCGTTCTTCAGTTTGACCCAGTCGCGGTGGAAGCCGGGCGGGTCCTGAACGGGCTGGAACCCCTGCCCGGCCAGGTAGGTTCGGTAGTCGGTCACCGCCTGTGCCTTGATGTCTGACGACACGTCACCGAAGTCGTAGCCCCGGCTGGTCTGCTTGCGGCCGTGCGGGCCGACGTCGTTGGCGTCGCATTCCAGGTCGCTGAACGCGGCTGGCGTGGAGACGGGTTGGACTGGCAGCTTGGCCAGGATGCCGGCGAGGTATCCGTCGATCCGCGTCTTGGCCTGCTCCAGGCTGATCGTGGGCTTCGCCCGCTCGTGCAGGGTGGACGCGCCGCAGCCGCTGGCGGCCAGGGCGGTGACCGCCAGCACGGCGGCGGCGGTGACCCGCCGGATCGGGGAGGGGCGCTCGGTGGAGCTCATCTCAGTACTTCCCGGCCATGATCTGGCCCATGGAGACCAGGGTGGGCGAATCGGCGTTCCAGTAGTCGGAGTGCCCGGCGTTGGGGTCGACGGGCAGGACGTTCGCGCCGAACTGGGGGGCGGTGGTCTGGCGGCCGTACATCAGGTGGTGGTCGCCGTCGCCGAAACCGAAGTCGGTCTTGAGGTTGTCCCAGAGGTTGTCCCCGAGCCCGCTGGGGTCGGTGGCGGCGGCCCAGCCGATCGCGTCGGCCGGGCTCTGCGCCGCGTACACGTGGTTCGGGTCGATGCGCAGGTCCTTGGCGTTGTCGACACCGGCGCCGGGGCTGGCGATGAGGACGGCGTTGTCGACCGGGAGGCCGTGGTCGCGCATGGCGTATCCCACCGTCGTGGTGCCGTAGCTGTGGGCGAGGATGGTGTTGTTGCCGATCTTCCCGTCGTGGGTGGCGTGCAGGCCGTTCTCGAAGCTGACCAGCTTGTCCTCCGCGTTCTTCGCGTACGTGTCGTCCGCGGCCTCCGGGATGATGTTCTGCGGGGCGTCGTAGCCGACCCAGGTGATGGACGAGGTGGTGCTCTTGTCCCCCGCCTGCTTGTTGGCGTTGTTGGCCGAGGCGACCATGACGTCCGAGCGGTTGATGTCGCTGCCGATGCTGCCGAGGCGTGCGCCGGTGCCGGGGACGTAGGTCGACACGTTGTTCGCGGTGTCGGGGTTGTTCACGGCGACGATGGCGTGCCCGTGGCCGTTGGTGTCGAAGCCCAGCAGGAAGGTCGGCGGGTGGGTGGCGTCGACCTTGGTGTTCAGCCGGGCCTCGATGGCCTTGATGCCGTTCATCTTGTCGGTGAGGTCGTCGTGCTTCTGCTTCCACGTCGTGTAGTCGGGGTTCTCGACCGGGAAGCCGTTGCTGTCGGCGACGTTCAGGAACTGGTTGGGCTCGGGGCCGAGGCCGTCCAGCTGGTGCTGGATGTCCTGGTGGGCGCGCTGGAGGTTGATCTGGTTCGCCTGGTTGCGGTCGACGGCGGGGATGCCGTCCATGTTGCCGATCTGGTCGGGGTGGTTGAGGATCATCCGGCGCTGCTGCTCGTCGGTCAGGCCGTTCCACCAGGCCTTGACGCTGTTCGGGTCGGTGCCGGCGGCGGGTACCTGTTCGAGCGCGTTGGCGGCGTCGGTGTCGGCCTTGGCGGTCGCGGAGTCGAGGCCGGTGCCGTTGCCGGCGTTGGTGGCGAGGTGGCCGAGCCGGCTGTTGATGGTCTGGTCGGCGTGGTCGGCCTCGTTGAGGGCGGCGGTGATCCGGGCCTGGATCTGCTGGGCCTGGGTCTCCGCGTCCTTGCCGGCGAAGTTGGGGGAGTTGGGGTCCTTGTCCCAGGTGATCCCGCCGTCGTCGGCGACGGTGAGCTTCTGGTTCTTGGCGTCGTCGAGGGCGCTGATCAGGTGGGCCTGGGCGGCGGCGAAGCCGTCGTAGGCGTCCTGGAGGGCGCGGCTGACCAGGCCCAGTTCCTGCTTGGCGGACTGGAGTTCGGTGCCCAGGGTCGAGATCCGGGTGTTGGCGTGGCCGGCGGCCGTGCCGGTCCACTCGGAGTGGCTCAGCCGGTCGACGACGTCGTGCTGCCAGGACTCGATGTGCTGGCCGAAGGCGGTGGCCAGGGTGTCGAAGGCGCTCTTCGCGGTGGAGATGCTGATGACGTCGGCATCGTGGAGGGTCTTGATGTCCAACGCCTACTCGCCCGCCTTCGCGCTGCGGGGCTTCACCGGGCCGGGCGTGAAGTTGGTGTCGAAGGGATCCGGCTCCGGCCCGTTCGAGGCGGGCGCGTTCGGGTTCCGCATGCTGTTGTGGGCGTTCTGCTCGGCCTGCCGGTAGTAGGTGGCCGAGGTGCCGAGCTTGGTGCCCACGTCGCCCATGTCGGTTCCGAGCTTGTCCAGCAGGGTCTTCCAGTTGGTCCCGCAGTTCTGGATGGCGCCGGCCGTGAGCCAGCCCTTCAGCCCTCCGGCGGCCTGGTTGCACGGGTCGGTGATCTTCGAGGTCTCGCCCGGTATCAGACCGCCTATGTGCTGGGCGCTCTGCCCGCAGCCGTCCAGCTCGGCCGGCTTGACCTTGAACTCCAAGCCCGCGTCAGGATCTGCCATTTTCTTTCGTTCCCCCGTCAGTTCCGGCCGGAGTGTCCTCCGTGTCCGGGATCGTGCGTGACTGCCGGGCATGTTAACGGATCTTGTACGGGGAGCAGTCGCCGGATACGTGAGGGCGCGGTACGGATCCCCACCATCTCTACCGTGCTCTGTCCCACCGTGGGCGGCCGGGGTGAGGTCGGCCCCGGCTCGGTGGCGGGTCGAGGTTCGGGATACCCTAAGGGGGTAACTGGAGGCGGAGACGGCCGGGAGGGCGGACCATGGCGCAGCAGCGGCCGTGTGGTTCGTCGGTGTCGCGGCTGCTGCTGCTCGCGGCCCTGTTGTTCGGGATCCTGACCATGCACACGCTCGGCCATCCGAGCGGTGGGCACGGCGGTCACGGCCCGCGGCTGACGGCCGCGCAGCCGACGGCGGAGCACCATGCGGTGGCTGCCGGGTCGACCCACGTGACCGCGGACCTCGCCACTGCCGACGGCATGGATCCGATGGCGGTGTGCCTCGCCGTGCTGGCCGGCTGGACGTTGCTGCTCCTGGTGGTCGGCCCCCTGCTGCGCCGCAGTGGGGACGCCGCCGCCGAGGTGCGGGCCCGGCTGCTGCGGGCCGTCCGTGCGCTGCCGCCGCCCGGGGGCGGGCGGACACTCCTCAGCAGACTCGCGGTGCTGCGTCAGTAGGCGCGCGCCCGCCGTCCCGTGCCCGGGTACGGAACGGCCGACGCGACGTCCTGCACGCCCACACCACCGCACGAGGTGCACTCCGTCATGCGCACACCCACCCGTCGTACCGTCCTGGCCTCCGCGCTCGCCGCCGCCGGGACCGGACTGCTCGCCGCCTGCTCCTCCGGCTCGGACTCGATGAACGGCATGGACCACTCGGCCATGAACCACGGGCCGACCAACCCGGCCGCCGCGCCCGCCGGCTTCGTCGCCCCGAACGGCCCCGAGGTCGCCGCCGCCGAGGCGAAGCGCAAGCCCGGCCCCGAGCGCAAGGTCGCGCTCACCGCCACCGAGACCACCCTGGACCTCGGCGGACGCACCGTCCGCAGCTGGGCGTACGGCGACCGCCTGCCCGGCCAGGAGGTCCGCGCCACCCTCGGCGACACGCTCGCCGTCACCCTCGCCAACCACCTGCCGCAGCCCACCTCGTTGCACTGGCACGGCCTCGCCCTGCGCAACGACATGGACGGCGTGCCGGGCGTGACCCAGGAGGCGGTCAGGGCCGGCGCCTCCTTCGACTACCGCTTCGCGCTCTCCCGCCCGGGCACCTACTGGTTCCACCCGCACTCCGGCGTTCAGCAGGACCGGGGCCTGTACGCGCCGCTGATCGTCGAGGACCCGGAGGAGCCGCTGCGCTACGACAAGGAGTGGGTCGTCGTCCTGGACGACTGGGTGGACGGGGTCGACGGCAGCACCCCCGACGCCGTCCTCGCCGAACTCGCCAAGGGCATGGGCGGGATGGACCACTCGTCGCACGGTATGCCCGGGATGGACACGGGCGGCGGCACGGCCAGCCGGGACGCCGGCCCTTCCAGGATGCTGATGGGCGCCACGAGCCCGCTGCTCGGCGGCGACGCGGGCGACGTCGCCCACCCCTTCCACCTGGTCAACGGCCGCCTGCCGAGTGCCCCCGAGACCTTCGCCGCCAAGCCCGGCGACCGGATCCGGATCCGGCTGATCAACGCGGGCGGCGACACCGCCTACCGGGTCGCCCTCGGCGGCCACGAGCTGACCGTCACCCACGCCGACGGCTTCCCGGTCGAACAGGCCACCGCCCAGGCGCTGTTGCTCGGCATGGGGGAGCGCTACGACGTGCTGGTGACCGTCAAGGACGGCGTCTTCCCGCTGACCGCCCTCGCCGAGGGCAAGAACGCCACCGCGCTGGCCGTGCTGCGCACCGGCGGCGGCGCCGCGCCCGACGCCTCGGTGCGCCCGGCCGAGCTGGACGGCCGGCTGCTCACCGCAGGGCAGTTGAGGGCCGACGCTAGCGTCCGGCTGCCCGCAAAGGCGCCGGACCGCACCGTCAGGCTGGAGCTCACCGGCGGCATGGCGAAGGCCGACTGGGCGTTCAACGGCCGCCCGTACGACCCGGCGCAGCGCTACCCGGTGGCGGCGGGCGAGCGGGTGCGGCTGGAGTTCCGCAACAGCACGAGCATGTGGCACCCGGTCCACCTGCACGGGCACAGCTTCGCGCTGGGCGCCGACGGCCCGCGCAAGGACACCGCGATCGTGCTGCCGGGCGCGACCCTGGCGGTCGACTTCGACGCCGACAACCCGGGGCTGTGGATGGTGCACTGCCACAACGTGTACCACTCCGAGACCGGCATGATGACCGTCCTCGGTTACCAGGCGTAACCCCGTCCAGGATCCGAGACGCCGGGGCGGCGGACTTCCTCCCCCGCCCCGGCCCCGGGCCCGCCGCACCACGCCACCCTTCCCCACCTGCGGATCCATGACGCTTTCTTAACGCGGGCCGATGACGTCTCCTTAACGACCGTCGCATAGCCTGGCGCACTGCCGTCGCCCGACGGCGCTTTTACGGGGTCTTTAAACAAGAGGTGCAAGGTGGTTTCGTCGGGTTCGACGGAGACGACGACGGAGGACCCGTCGTCGGCGCGAATACGGCTCCGCAGCTGGCTCCTGGAGGACATGTCCCCGGAGAAGGCCGCAGCCAAGAAGGCCGAGGCGGAGCGGGCGCAGCAGGGCGGTGAGGAGCCGGGGGACTCCGCCGCCGACGGCGGTCACGCTGCGCACACGGGCCAGCCGTGGTGGCGCGTGATGTGCCTGACCGGCCTGGACTACTTCTCGACGCTCGGCTACCAGCCGGGCATCGCCGCCCTCGCGGCCGGCCTGCTGTCGCCGATCGCCACGATCGTGCTGGTGCTCGTCACCCTGCTGGGCGCGCTGCCGGTCTACCGGCGGGTGGCCCAGGAGAGCCCGCGCGGCGAGGGCTCGATCGCGATGCTGGAGCGGCTGTTGTCGTTCTGGAAGGGCAAGCTGTTCGTCCTCGCCCTGCTCGGCTTCGCGGCGACGGACTTCATCATCACGATCACGCTCTCGGCCGCCGACGCCAGCGCCCACCTGGTCGAGAACCCGCACCTGACCAGCGTCCTCGGCGGCAAGCAGATGCTGATCACGCTGATCCTGGTCGCCCTGCTCGGCGCGGTCTTCCTCAAGGGCTTCAGCGAGGCGATCGGTCTGGCCGTGGGGCTGGTCGGGGTCTACCTGGCGCTCAACGTGGTGGTCGTCGTGGTCGGTATCTGGAAGATCATCCAGGCGCCGCACGTCGTCACCGACTGGTCCAACGCCCTGACCGCCCAGCACGGCAACATCTTCGTGATGATCGGCGTCTCGCTCGTCGTCTTCCCCAAGCTCGCGCTCGGCATGTCCGGCTTCGAGACCGGCGTCGCCGTGATGCCGCACATCAAGGGCGACGCCGACGACACCGAGGCGAACCCGGTCGGCCGGATCCGCGGCACTCGCAAGCTGCTCACCACCGCCGCCGTGATCATGAGCACCTTCCTGATCGCGACCAGCTTCATCTGCACCCTGCTCATCCCGGCCAAGGAGTTCGAGAGCGGTGGCCAGGCCAACGGCCGCGCCCTGGCCTACCTGGCGCACGAGTACCTGGGCGGCGGCTTCGGCAGCGTCTACGACCTGTCGACCATCGCCATCCTGTGGTTCGCCGGCGCCTCCGCCATGGCGGGCATGCTCAACCTGCTGCCCCGCTACCTGCCCCGCTACGGCATGGCCCCGCACTGGGCCCGCGCCGTGCGCCCGATGGTGATCGTCCTGACCGTCGTCGGCTTCCTGATCACCTGGCTGTTCGACGCCAACGTCGACGCCCAGGGCGGGGCCTACGCCACCGGCGTACTGGTCCTGATCAGCTCGGCGGCCATCGCCGTCACCATCGCCGCCTACAAGAAGCGCCAGCGCGGCTGGACCATCGGCTTCGGGGTCATCGCGGCGGTCTTCCTCTACACCACCGTGGTGAACACCATGGAGCGCCCGGACGGCGTCAAGATCGGTGCCTGCTTCATCGCCGGCATCATCCTGGTCTCGCTGCTCTCCCGCCTGAAGCGCGCCTTCGAGCTGCGCGTCACGGACGTCGTGCTGGACGAGACGGCCGAGCGCTTCATCCGCGACTACGCCCACCGGCCGCTGCGCCTGATCGCCAACGAGCCGACCAACCGGGACGTCGCCGAGTACCGCGACAAGATCCGGCAGATCCGCGCCGACAACGACATCCCGGGCGAGGACGACCTGGTCTTCGTCGAGGTGACGGTCCGCGACGCGTCGGACTTCGAGTCCGAGCTGACCGTGCGCGGCGAGGTGCTGCACGGCCGGTACCGGGTGCTCACCCTGGAGAGCTCCAGCATCCCGAACGCGATCGCCGCGCTGGCGCTCACCGTCCGGGACCGCACCGGGCAGCGGCCGCACCTGTACTTCGAGTGGACCGAGGGCAACCCCTTCGCCCAGTTCCTGCGGTTCTTCCTGTTCGGCCAGGGCGAGGTCGCCCCGGTCACCCGCGAGGTGCTCCGCGAGGCCGAGCCGGACCGCACCAAGCGCCCGCGCGTCCACGTCGGCTGATCCGCGCGTCCGTCCGACGCCGACGGCCCGCCGCGTCCTGACGGACGGGGCGGGCCGTCGGCGTTCGTGGGGCGCGGCCGGATCGTCAGGACGGCAGGCGCAGGACCAGGCCGGGCCGGATGAGGTCCGGGTCGTCGCCGACGGCGGAGCGGTTGAGGGCGTAGAGCGCGGGCCAGCCGCCGGGGACGTCGAGGGCGGCGGCGAGCCCGTCCAGGGTGTCGTCCTCGCGGACGGTCCACTGGCCGTCCTCGCCCGACGGGGCGGCGGGGGAGGGCGGGGGCAGGGCGCTGTCCCGCTCCTGGCCGGGGGCGCTCGGCCGGCCGTTGGCGGGCCGGTGGCCGTGGCCGTGGCCGTGGCCGTCGACGGCGCGGGAGCCGCAGACCGGCCAGGGGGAGAGGCCGCGGCGGTCGGCCAGGTGCTGGGCGACGGTGATCTGCTGCTCGCGGCTGGCGAGGTCGGGGCGCGGGGCGTAGGCGAGGCCGCCGTTCTCCCGCCAGGTGGGCTGGTCGAACTGGAGACCGCCGTAGTAGCCGTTGCCGGAGTTGATGTGCCAGTCGCCGCTGCTCTCGCACGCCGCCACGCGCTCCCAGTCGTACCGGCCGCCGTCCGGCCTCCTGCCGTCCGGCCTCCCGCCGGGGTCGGTCCCGGAGTCGCCGCCCGGTGGTGCGGCGTGGGCCGCGGGTGCGGAGAGGGCGACGGCGAGGGCGCAGAGCGCGGTCGGGACGAAGCGGCGGAGACGGGCGGTGGAAGGCATGGGCGGCTCTCAGGTCCGGGGACAGGGCGTGCGCCGTCCGGAGACGGCGCTTTCCAACCGACGCACGCTGAGTGGGGCGCGTGGCCGCCGACACGTCGGAGAGGTCACCCGGCCGGCCGTCATGGACCACCCCGGTGGCCCGCGGCCATCCGGCCGTCACCCCCTCGACGGTCGGCTCCTAGAGTGGCCGGGACCGCCTCTCGACGAAGGGTGTGAACATACGATGACGATCGATCAGGGAAGGGCCCGGGCCGAACTGGGAGTGATCGGCGGCTCGGGGCTGTACGCGCTGCTGGACGAGGTGACCGAGCTGCGGGTCGACACGCCGTACGGGCCGCCCAGCGACGCGCTGTTCCTCGGCGAGGTGGTCGGCCGCCGGGTCGCCTTCCTGCCCCGGCACGGCCGTGGCCACGGACTGCCGCCGCACCGCATCAACTACCGGGCCAACCTGTGGGCGCTGCACTCCCTCGGCGTGCGGCAGGTGCTGGGCCCGTGCGCCGTGGGCGGGCTTCGGGAGGAGTACGGGCCCGGCACGCTGCTGGTGCCCGACCAGTTCGTGGACCGCACCTCGGACCGGGTGCAGACCTACTACGACGGGCAGCCGCTGCCGGACGGCTCGGTGCCCGGGGTGGTGCACGTGCCGATGGCCGACCCGTACTGCCCGGCCGGACGGCGGGCCGTGCTGGAGGCGGCGCGCGCGTCGGCCTGGGAGCCGGTGGACGGCGGGACGCTCGTGGTGATCGAGGGCCCGCGCTTCTCCACCCGGGCCGAGTCCCGCTGGTTCACCGCCAACGGCTGGTCGGCGGTCGGCATGACCGGGCACCCGGAAGCCGTGCTGGCACGCGAACTCGGGCTCTGCTACGCCTCGGTGGCACTCGTGACCGACCACGACGCCGGTGTGGAGGCCGGGGACGGAGTGACCCACGCGGAGGTGCTGGAGGTCTTCGCGGGCAACGTCGACCGGCTGCGCACGGTGCTGTTCAAGGCGCTGGAGCGGCTGCCCGCCGAGCGGGACTGCGTCTGCTCGCACGCGCTGGACGGGGTGGCCACCGGGCTGCCGGGAGTGGTCGCGGACTGACACCCGGTCCCGTGGCCGCCTCCGCCGTGCGCATCCGCATCGCCGACGAGGCGGCCGACACCGATGACCTCTTGGTCGCCGCCCGTTTGCCCGGCATGCGCTTCGGCCGCGTCATCGCCGCCGACGGCAACCGGCGCTTCGTCGCCGTTCAGGTTTTCCGCGCTGGAAGTCGGCCGGACCCACTTCCAGCGCGGAGGACCGGGCGCCCTTTCATGTGCCGGTGGCCCGGACGTAGACATCGCCCGCGCCCTCCGAATCGGAAGGCCGGATCACCACGAAGGTCTGCCGCCCGGCCTGCCCATCCGGTAGCAGCAGGCCCTCGGCCGGCTCGTCGCCGGGTAGCGCCGACCGCAGGTCCTGCGGCAGCGGGGCGACGGAGCCGGCCTTCGGCACGTTGTAGGTGTGGAGGAAGTCGTCGACGTCGGCATAGTCGCCGCCGGCCATTCCGTAGTGCAGGTAGGCGACCGGCGACCCGTCGGCTGCCCGGGACAGCGTGGCGGCCGTTGGGATGTAATACCGCCCCTTGCCGGGGTGCTGCTTGTCGTGCAGGCCCGCCAGCCGCTCCGCGCGGTCGTAGTCGGTCTCAGGCGGATCGAACGACCGGCGCATTTCGGCCGCGCCCCACCACACGCACCCCACCACACGCACCCCACCGTGACCAGCACGCAGGCCGTGAGGAAGACACCCAGGAGCCAGCGCGTCCACGTCCTGCCACCGGAAGTGCCGGGCGCCACGTCGGAGCTTCCTGGGCCTGGTCTTGCCGGCGCCCCCCATGTCGAACTCCCGGGCCGCCGAGGTACCCCGGTTGGACAGCGTGCAGGTAGACGGGGACCGATTCGAGTTCATTGACACCGAGCCGCAGCTGATCAAGTATCGAGCCGTGTTGGATCGGGTGGAGGCGAGCGCACTCACGCCTGACGCATCCCGTGACCTCATCCACCGTATCGCCCAAAGCATTTGAGACGGGAACAATCGTGGCCGATCAGAGTCGGCAGAAGTCGTCATTCAGCGGCGACACCGCTAACTGTGTCCATCTCGCCATAGCACCCGACCGCGGCGTCAAGCTGCGCGAGAGCGATGAGCCCGAGGTCGTCATCAGCACCTCACCCGACGTGCTCCGTGCCCTCCTGCTCGGCGTCAAGGCAGGGGAGTTCGACCACCTGACGACGTAGGCGTGCCCGCTCGGCCCAGGCGGCCACCGAGGGGCCGGCTGCGCCCACGGCTGCGAAGAGGGCGCCGAGGAGGAACCAGCCGGTGTGTCCCAGAATGAGGACCGCTCCGGTGAGGATCACCGGCGCGAGGGCCTGGCCCGCGTCGAAGCCGATGCCGAGGAGGCCCTGGTACTGGCCCTGGGCGTGGTCGGGGGCGAGTCCGTACCCGAGCGCGTAGCCGCCGGAGGACTCCCACACCTCTCCCACGCTGTGGATGCACACCGCCAGTACCGTGAGGACCGGCGCCACCCACGCCGGAACGTCCGCCGTCAGCGCCATCAGCGGGCAGCTGAGCAGGAACAGGAGCCCCGCGAGGCGGAACGCACGGCCGCCCTGCTGCGGGGTCTCCACCTTCGACCCGAGCCGGCTCTGCAACACCACGCACACGCCACTGTTGATCGCGTACACCGCCGCGACGGTCCAGCGGGGTGCGTCGGTGTGCGTGCTGAGCCAGATCGGCAGCAGCAGCGAGACGACCTGGTACTGCAGACCCATCGCGCTGTAGAGCGCGACGAAGGACACGTACGGCCGGTCGCCCAGGACCGACCACTGGCGGTGTTCCGTCGGCCGGAGAAGGGGCCGGTAGTTGGGGACTCCCGCGAACGCGATCAGTGCGGCCCCGGCGAAGCTGGCGGCGTTGGCGAGGATCAGCCCGGTGTAGGCGGGGCGGGTGTTGATCTGGAGGGCTACGGCCGCGCCCAGGGTCCCCACGACCACGCCGAGGTTGACGAAGGTGCGCAGCCGGGCCCGGAAGGCGGCCGGGTGTTCGTCGCCGACCCTGGCGATGAGCGCACCGCCCGCCGCACCGGCGGCGGTGGCGGCGAGCCGGTCCAGGGTGGCGACGAGGGTGAACGCGAGCCAGCTGTCGATGAGGACGAAGGCCGCCATGGTGGCCGCCTGCACGACGAGGGCCGACAGCCAGACCGTGCGCGGCCCGTACCGGTCGGCCAGGTTCCCCGCCGGTATGCCGGCTGCCAGGCCGCAGAGGCCGGCGATGGTCAGGCCCGCTCCCACCTGGGTGGCGGGCAGGTGCACGACCAGCGTGAAGTAGAGGACGGCCGCGCTGTTGAAGAGGCCGTTGCCGATCCTGCTGACGAAACTGGCGGCGATCAGCGCCAGTTGGGGACGGGAATCCGGACTTCTCCTCAACATGTCGATCAGGCTAACAAGCCGCTAATACCCTGGCGGGCATGGATTGGCTGGATCGGGTGGCAGGGCTGAGGCGTTGGACGAACAAGGACGTCCGCGCGCCGCACAAGCCGCTGTTGCTGCTGTACGCCCTGGGCAGCTACCAGCGGGACGCGGACGGGGAGTTGCGCTACAGCGCGGTCGAGGCGGAGCTGAAGCGGCTGCTCGTCGAGTACGGGCCGTCGCACGCGACCACACCCGCGTACCCGTTCCACCACCTGGTCAGCGACGGCCTCTGGGAGGTCCGCACCGACCGGGGACCGGGGAGTCCGGGCAGTGGGATCGGGGTGCTGCGGTCGAGCGGGGCCACCGGGCGGCTCGCGGCCGAACTGCGGGCAGCGCTCGGCCGGGAACCGGCGCTGCTGGGCCGGATGGCCCGGGTGCTGCTGGACGCCCACTTCCCGCACTCCCTGCACGAGGACCTCTGCGAGGCCGTCGGGCTCGACCTGGAGGAGGCCGGGACCGGAATCGTGCGTGGTGCGGCCCGGCGGCAGCGGGACCGGCGGATGCGTGAACTGATACTCACCGCCTACGAGTTCCAGTGCGCGTTCTGCGGCTACGACGGCGCCCTCGGCGCGAGCGCGGTCGGTTTGGAGGCCGCGCACGTGCGCTGGTGGTCGCACGACGGGCCGGACGCCGTCGACAACGGGCTGTGCCTGTGCTCGCTGCACCACAAGCTCTTCGACAAGGGCGTCCTGGGGGTGGGGGAGGGGCACCGGATCCTGGTCTCCCAGCGGTTCGTCGGCCGCAGCGAGGCCAGCCGCCAGCACGTGCTCGCGCTCGCCGGACGACCCGTCATCGGCCCGCAACCGGGCAATCCGCCGGTCGCGGACCGGCACCGGGAGTGGCATGTGCGGCAGGTGTTTCACGGTGTCCCGCGTGAATCAGTGCAGTGCCGGGCGACGGTCGGTTAGTACTCCAGTGCGACTTCGTGATCTATCCCGAGGAGGGCGCGAGGAGCCGCCGCCGGTAGTGACAGCGGCGGGCGATGGCTTGGTGGAGTCTGCGCCAGTTCGACCAGTGCAGCAGCCCGTTTGGCGATGCGTTCGGCGGGTTCAGCAGTGCCCCGAGCAGGTGGCGGATCTCCGGGACGGTCAGGTCTATCGGGTCGGTGCTGCGTGCTGGGCGGTTTCGGCTGGGCGGATCTCGCCGGTGTGGCGTCGGCAGCGAGAGCGGCCAGGAAGGCCAGCGCGAGCATGGCCAGGGTGATGTGCCGGTGCCAGGCGGTCCAGTGGCGGACCTGGTACTGGTCCAGGCCGACCTGGCCCTTCGCGGCCCGGAAACACTCCTCGACGCACCACCTGGTCCCGGCCACCCGCACCAGCTCGGACAACGGCACCCGTGGGGACCAGCACAGGTAGAAGGCGAGTTCGCCGCTGCTCGGGTTGCGACGGATCAGCAGGTGCCGGTGGGCGTCGGCGCCGGTCTCAATCCAGGCCCAGTCGTAGTAGCGAGGCCCCTTCGCCCCGGCTCCGGCGCTCTGCCGGTGCCAGGCCGAGGCGGGCAGCCGGTCGGCGACACCAGGAGTGTTCGGGCAGGTAGAGCCGGCGGTCGATCAGTGCCCGTCCTCTGCCGAAAGATCGAGGTTAGACAGGGTTCGCCCCGTCGTCCTGCCGCACCGCACCATCCGTGATACGTCCGAGCCGGACGAACGTGACGAACGCCTGGACGGCGAGTGCCAGAAGCACGGCGGGGAGAACGGTCCACGGCACTACCCCGCCGATCGCCAGAGCCGTGAAGACGACCAGAGCTGTGATGAGGGTGGGCAGGGCGGCGGACACGGAGATACCGATTCGAAGGTGGCGGGTCACGAGCACTCCTCTGGGAACGGCCGAACGGGGCAAGGACTACCGGAATGAACGGTCATGCGGTGGAGCGGGCGCGGTCGAGGTAGGCGGTCACGTCGTGCCAGGCGTCGGCCGGGGCCGTCGGGTCGCCGGACATCGCGGCCGGCTCGTGGTGCCAGGCGGACCGCACCGCGGCCGAGACGTCGCTGTCACCCCCGGTGAACAGCGAGCTCAGTTCATCCATGCGTGCCACCAGCTTCCTCACCTGGGGCGCTGCTGGCTCTACCCCGGCGGTCCGCATCGCCTCGGCCCTGCGGTACAGCTCCGGCCACTCGACCTCCAGCAGGTAGTAGGCGGCAGGACCCAGCACTGACGCCCGGTCACGCAGAGTCTGTATCTGATCGTTGTCGAGGTGGCGCCGCAGCGCCTGCCCGCTCTCCGGTCCCGCGCCGCCCATCGTCTGGAGCGCGCCGATCAAGGCGGAGACCTCCGGTGCTTGGCCGCAGGCCAACTCGCCGCGGATGTGGGCCAGCCGTTGCCGCAGGGCCTCCAGGGAGGCGATGGAGGCTTCGACGCCGGCCAGGTGCTCGCTCACCAGCCGGACCGGGTCGACTCCGACATCCAGGCACGTGGCGATGGTCTCCAGCCCCAGCCCGAGACGACGCAGCGCGAGTACCTGGTACAGGCGGATCACATCCTGCTCGGTGTACTCGCGGTGTCCTGCGGCCGTACGCCTGGACGGACTGAGGAGCCCGATCTGGTCCCAGTGATGCAAGGTGCGAACAGTCAGCCCACTCGCCTCAGCGAGTGTTCCGACCTTCCATGTCTGGTCGATGCTCATGCGTCAACGATGCTCCCTGACGTCGCGTGAGGTGCAAGCAAGCCCGCCGGGCGCTGTCGCCCGGCGCCGCAGGTGCCGACCAACGTGGCGTGATGCGGAACGAGATCACGGAGTCACACTGGAGTATGCGTCAAGCAGATGCTCTGCCCTATGGCGGCACTTGGCGTGGCCACAAGGGCATGACGCAGTTCTTCCTCATGATGAGAGAGGTGTGGGAGTCGTTCGACATGGTGGAGCAGGAGTTTCTTGCCACCGGTGAGACTGCGGTCGTGCTCACACAGGTCCGTGCTCGCGCTCGTGCGACCGGCCGTGAAATCAGCTTCCCGATTCTGCAAGCGATCACGGTCAAGGACGGGCGGATCACCGAGGTTCGTCCGTTCTACTGGGACACGCGGGCTGTCGCCGATGCCTGCGCCGTGCCCACACCATCAGACTGAGGTCGACGACAAACCCGTTGGTCACAGCCGCTCGTTGAGGACTGCCACCAGCACGGTCGCCTCGTAGCGGACGGCAAGCTTGTCGTAGCCGTCGAGCTGCTTCTTCAGGGCGTCGTGCTTGGCCTTCCATTCCTCGTACTCGGGGTTCGTGACGGGCTCGCCCTTGACGTACCCCAGGTACTGCTTCGGCTCCGGGCCGAGGCCGTTGAGCTGTCGCCGGCGGTCCCGGACCAGGTTCTTCAGGTCGGTCCGGTTGGCCTGGTCCCGGGCGGCGGCGGGGATGCCGTCGAGGTTGCCGATCTGGTCGGGGTGGTTGAGGATCATCCGGTGCTGTGGCTCAGCCGGTCGACGACATCGTGCTGCCAGGACTCGACGTGCTGGCCGAACGCGGCGGCCAGGATGTCGAAGGCGCTCTTCGCGGTGGAGATGCTGATGACGTCGGCATCGTGGAGGGTCTTGACGTCCATCGCCTACTCGGCCCCCTGCTTGCACCGCTCGATCTTCGCTGACGCCGCACAAGCGTTCGCCGCGTTCATTCGTCCCGCGTGGTTCGGCCCCGGTGCACTGCCCGGTTCCGTGAATGTTCGTCCGCAGATAGTAATGGATCATGAATTGGGGTCGGACGGCTCTGCCCTGTCGGACGGCTCTGCCCTCGGCGAATCTGCGGCGGGCAGAGAAATCGGCCCGCAAGTGCGATCGGGGGTGAGAGTGGGGGTCGACGGCATCTTCGCCTGGACGAGGAGAACCAGATGATTCCATTCGACGCGCCCCGCGCGGAGCAGGGCGACACACGGCCCAGCGCGTTCGACGACCACCTCGCCGCGCAGCTGCTCGCGCAGCGGATCGTGTTGCTCGGCACGCAGGTCGACGACGTGTCGGCGAACCGGGTGTGCGCGCAGCTGTTGCTGCTGTCGGCGGAGGACCCGCGCAGTGACATCAGCCTGTACATCAACAGCCCGGGCGGGTCCGTCAGTTCGGGCCTGGCGATCTACGACACCATGCGGCTGATCCCGAACGACGTGTCCACGCTGGCGATGGGGTTCGCGGCCAGCATGGGGCAGTTCCTGCTCACGGTGGGGGCGCGCGGCAAGCGGTTCGCGCTGCCCAACGCGCGGATCATGATGCACCAGCCCTCGGCGGGCATCGGCGGGACGGCCGCGGACATCGAGATCCAGGCGGAGAACCTGGAGTTCACCAAGCGGTCCATCGAGCGGATCACCGCGGAGCACACCGGGCAGAGTGAGGAGACGATCGCGCGGGACGGCGACCGGGACCGCTGGTTCACGGCGGAGCAGGCCAGGGAGTACGGGATCGTGGACCGGGTGGTGGAGTCGGTGGCCGACATCCGCCCGGCCTCGTCCCGCCGACGGATGGGGCTGTGACATGGGGTCGTACACGGTTCCGTACGTCATCGAGCGGACCGCGCACGGAGAGCGGTCCTACGACGTCTTCAGCCGGCTGCTGAACGAGCGGATCATCTTCCTCGGCACCGAGATCGACGACGGGGTCGCCAACGTGGTCATCGCGCAGCTGCTCCACCTGGAGTCGGAGAACCCGGAGCGGGAGATCTCGATCTACCTCAACTCGCCCGGTGGATCGTTCACTTCGCTGATGGCGATCTACGACACCATGAGCTTCGTGCAGGCGCCGATCTCCACCTTCTGCGTCGGCCAGGCGGCGTCGACGGCGGCGGTGCTGCTGGCGGGCGGCGATCCCGGGCGGCGGTTCGTGCTCCAGCACGCGCGGGTGCTGCTCGGGCAACCGGCCAGCGGCGGGCGGCAGGGGATGGTCTCCGACCTCAGCCTCGCGGCCAAGGAGATGGTCCGGATCCGCTCGCAGGTGGAGGAGGTGCTGTCCCGGCACACCGGACACGACGTGGCGACGCTGCGCGCCGACATGGACCGGGAGAAGGTGCTCACCGCCGAGGAGGCGGTCGCGTACGGGCTCGCGGACGAGGTGCTGAGCAGGCGGCTCGCGCTCGCCTGATCCGGTGGGGGCGTGGCCGGCGGCCGGTACGACGGGGGTGTACCGGCCGCCGGCCCGCTCAGGCGGCCAGGCAGAGGCCGTTGGCCCGCGCCGACGGCACCGTGCGGCGGTGGGTCGGCCGACTACCTGTGCCGTGCCGGACCAGCTCGTCCTGGGCGAGCGAGAGCAGGTCGCCGAGGCCGAGTCCGAGGGCCTTGGCGGCGGCCGCGAGCACCTCGGAGGAGGCCTCCTTGCGACCCCGCTCCAGCTCGGACAGGTACGGCATCGAGATCCGGGCCTCCTCCGCGACATCCTTCAACGTGCGTTCCTGGGCGAGCCGTTCGCGCCGCAGGACGTCGCCGATGAGGTCCCGCCAGAGGGGTTCCTTCGGCGCGGGTGCCTGGGGCGTGCCGTTCGTCCCACCGGAACCGGGCGGCGAGGTCTGCGGACGCAGCGGAATGACGCGGGCTTCGTTCGGCGCTTGAGTGCTCACCCCCTCAGCGTAGGGATTCGGGGCGCCGCGGGAAGGGCGCGGCGTTCTGCCCTGGGAGAAGCCGCGCGGGCGGGCCGGAGTTGTCGTGCCGTCAGCGTCGCCGGCCGAGGCGCAACGCCGCGCCGCCGGCGGCGATCAGCGCTGCCGCGGCGACCCCGGCGGCGGTCAGGAGGCCGTCGTCGCTGCCCGTGGCGGCCAGCGTCGGAGCGGCGGTGGCCGGCGTCGTCGCGGCCGGGGTCCGCGGGGTGGCCCGCGGTGAGGCGGTCGGTGCGCCCGGGACCGGCGTCGGGGACGGGGCGGAGGTGACCGGTGCGGTGGTGGGCGTCGCGGCGGACGTCGGCGTGGACGTCGGCGTGGACGTCGGCGTGGGTGTCGGGGCGGGGGCCGTGGGGCTGGCGGTCGGCGTCGGGGCGCAGGCGGTGCCGCCGTTCCAGGAGGCGATCATCAGACCGGAGAACGGCTCGTCCGGGTAGTGCGGCAGCGGGTGGTCGCTGTCGCTCCCGTCGTACTTCTCGCCGACCGCGTACAGGGCCAGTTCGCCGTAGCAGCGCGGCAGGTGGCCGGTGACGTCCAGGGTGTCCCGGTAGTGCTCGCGGGAGAGGGTCGTGGTCGCCCAGCCGAGGAAGGTCTGCTGACCCGAGGTGGCCCAGGTCCCGCCCTGGGTCGCGTAGGAGCCGAGCGAGACGTGGTAGTCGCAGCCGGCGGTGGGTTCGCCGGCCAGCCGGACCTGGACGCTGCCGCTCTCGGCGAGCATGGTCGCGCCGGCCGTCCAGTGGGCGCCGCCGTCGACGGAGTACTGGAGCGGGGCGCGCCCGCAGTCGGGGCCGGCGTGGGCGGCGGGCGCCGCGAGGGCCGTGGCCCCGACGGTGAGGCCGAGGGCCGTGAGCACCGGAAGGCCGCGGCGGAGGTGGGTGTGCATGGGGACGTGCTCCTGGTCGGGGGTTCGGGTTCGGGTTCGGGTGGGGCTTCGGGGCGGGCGGCGTTCGGGAGCCGCCGGGTTCACCGGGTCTCGATCACGGGAACCGGGACGCCCGAGTCGTCGGGCTGCGGGGTGTGGCCGTCGCCCTCGATGTCGACGTGCGGGAGCAGGCGGTCGAGCCAGCGGGGAAGCCACCAGTTGCCGTCACCGAGCAGGACCATGGTGGCGGGAACGAGCAGGCCGCGGACGACGGTCGCGTCCAGGGCGACGGCGCTCGCCAGGCCGATGCCGAACATCTTGACGACGGGGTCGTCGGAGAGCAGGTAGCTGAGGAAGACCGCGACCATGATCAGGGCTGCTGAGCTGATGATCCGCCCGGTGCTGCTGAGGCCCGCGACCACGGCGCGGCGGTTGTCCCGTTCCCGCAGGTAGCCCTCGCGCACGGCGCTGAGCAGGAAGACCTCGTAGTCCATGGACAGGCCGAAGAGCACGGCGAACATCAGCAGGGGCACGTACCCGGGGATCGGGACGGCGCCCTCCAGGCCGATCAGCCGGGCGCCCAGACCGTGCTGGAAGACCGCGGTGAGCACGCCGTACGCGGCGCCGACCGACACCAGGTTCATCACGGCGGCCTTCACGGCGACGACGGGCGAGCGGAAGGCCAGCAGCAGGAGCAGTCCGGCGACGGTCAGGACGAAGCCGACGACGATCGGCATGCGCTGCGCGATCCGCGCGTTGAGGTCCGCCTGGGCGGCGGGGGTGCCGCCGACGTGCAGCTGCTGGCCGCTCCCGGCGGTGGCACCGGGCAGGACGTCCGCGCGCAGGCGGTGGACGAGTGCCGTGGTGGCGGGGTCGGACGGGGCGGTGGTCGGGGTGACCTGCCAGCGGACGGTGCGGCCGTCGGCGGCGACCGCGGGCGGGCTGACGGAGGCGACGCCCTCGGTTCCGCGCAGTGCGGTGGTCACGGCCGCCAGGCGGGGGTCGGCGCCTCCCGCCGTCGTCTGGGCGGTGCTCCCCGCGGCCGTCTGGGTGGTGCTCCCCGCCGTCGTCCGGACCGGGGAGGGCAGGACGTCGACGACCTGGAGCATGCCGTTGGAACCCGGCCCGAAGGCCGCGGCCATCCGGTCGTACGAGGTGCGGCTCATGGTGCCGGAAGCCTTGCTGCCGGCGTCCAGCTGCCCGAGGCGGAGGTGGGCCGCGGGAGCGGCGAGGGAACCGAGCAGGGCGAGGCCGGCCAGCAGCAGGGGCCAGGGCCTGGCCGCGACCAGGGCGGCGATCCGTCCCCAGCCGCGCGGGTGCCCGGCCGGGGCGGGGGCGGCGGGCGACTTGGGCGTCAGCCGCCCGCCCAGCAGCACCAGGGCCGCGGGCAGGAGCGTGAGGTTCACGCCCAGCGCCGTCACCACGGCGATCGCCGGCGCGAGGGCCAGCGCGTACAGCAGGGGAAGCCCGCCCAGGGCCAGCCCGGTGAGGGCCGCGACGACGGCGCTGCCGGCGAAGGCGACGGACTTGCCGGAGCCTGCGGTGGTGCGCACGGCCGCTTCCTCGATCCCGACCCCGGCGGCTCGCAGTTCCCGGAAGCGGGTGAGGCCGAAGAGGGTGTAGTCGATGCCGACGCCCAGCCCGATCATGGCGGCGATGGTCTCGCCGGCCTCGGGCACGTCCATCAGGTGGCCGACGAGGCCGAGGACGGGCAGGGCGATGCCGAGGCCGATCACCCCGGCGAGCAGCGGCAGTCCGGCGGCGAGGAGGCTGCCGAGGGAGAGGGTGAGGATCACCAGGGCGGTGCCGAGTCCGATGGCCTCGCTGCGGCCGGTGCTGCCCCGGTCGACCGCGGCGGCCAGGGAGCCGCCCGGGGTCACCTCGATGCCGGCGGACGTGGCCGGCGCCGCTGCGGCGAGCACGGCGTCCGTCATGCCGGGTGTCACGTCCCGCCCCGAGACGTCGAGTTCGACCGAGAGGTACGCGGTGTGGCCGTCGCTGCTCATGGCCGTGGCGCCGGCCGGGTCGTAGGGCGTGGTGACGGCGACCACGTGCGGCACCGCGGCGATGGCCGCCGCCGCGCCGCGGACCGCCGCGGCGGTGTCGGAGGCGGTCAGCGGTGCCGCGCCGGCCGGGGTGTGCAGCAGGACGGGCTGCTTGCCGGAGGCGGAGCCGGGAAACGCG
Organism: Kitasatospora sp. NPDC017646; assembly: GCF_044329365.1. Taxonomy (NCBI): domain Bacteria; kingdom Bacillati; phylum Actinomycetota; class Actinomycetes; order Kitasatosporales; family Streptomycetaceae; genus Kitasatospora; species Kitasatospora sp. NPDC017646. The sequence goes on from NZ_JBIRJC010000006.1 coordinate 135,105, forward strand.
CGGTCGGCGATGTCCCGTGCGGCCTGGCTGTCACTGCCGGGGATGGAGACGGCCTCGCTGGTGACGCGCCCGAACGTCGCGACGGCGCTGAGCGCGGTGGCCGCCAGCAGCAGCCAGGCGGCGACGATCCGCTTGGGTCTGCGGGCGCACCAGCGCCCCACAGTGGTGAACATCGGCGGCGGACAGCCCTTCCTCGCGCGGCGGACAGCATGCGGCCCCGCCGAAACTAGTTGCACTCACCGTGCAATGCGTACACTTGCACTCGCGGTGCAAGAATGTCAACGAGAGGGCGGAGGAGCCCACGTGAAGCGGACCGAAGCCGCCGCGCCCGTCACCGACGGGCGGACGGAACGCGGGCGGCAGACCCGCGAGAAGATCGCCGACGCGATGCTGTCGCTGATCGACGAGAACCAGGCGCACTTCCCCGCCGACAAGGTGGCCGAGCGGGCGGGGGTGTCGCGCCGGCTGGTGTTCCACCACTTCGCGGACATGGCCGAGCTGGCCGAAGTCGCCGTCAATCGCCGTCTGGAGCAGCTCGCGGCCCAGATCAGGCCGCTTCCCACCGAAGGGCCGCGCGAGCTGCGGGTGGCCGCCCTCACGGAACAGCGGGCGCGCATCCTGGAGGGTGTCACCCCGGCCAGGCTGGCCGTGATGCGACTGGAGAACCCGTCCCCGCGGATCCAGGAGGCCGTGCAGCAGATGCTGGACTTCGCCCGCCTGCGGCTCACCCAGGTCTTCGCCCCGGAACTCGACACGCTGCCCGGGCCTGCCCGTACGGACCTGCTCCACGGGCTGGACGCGGTGACCACGTGGAGCGCCTGGTACCACTGGCGCAGCAGCGGGCTGGGCACCGAGCAGGCGCGCCGCACCATGGCGGCGACCGTGAACGCGCTCCTGGCCGGAGCAGGTGCTGGGGCGGGGGCCGAGGCGGGGGCCGGGGACTGAACGGACGCCAGGACCTGTGAGTGAGCGGCCCCGGCGCCCGTGGTTGCGCTGTCCGCGGGGCACGGCCAGGAGCTGATGGTCGGAAGGTGTCGGGGCGGGGGGCATGCCGCAACGGGCTCCGCCGTTCTCCGTCCGCCGTTCTCCTCGGGAGCCGAGTCGCCGTCAGCGGGGGAGGATCCGGCCGAGGTGGTAGTGGAGGACGGCGGTGGCCTCGTCCGCCGTGCGCTGGCGGAGCAGGACGCTCAGCCCGAGGCCGGCGGAGACGGCGAGGAGGACGACGGCCTCCTGGCGGGCGTCCAGTCGGGGGTCGGCGGTGCCGGCCCACTGGGCGGCCGTCAGCTGGGCGACCAGGAAGGCTTCCATCTCGTCGGGGGCGGCGAGGAAGGCCTGTCCGGCGAGCGCGGGGTCGGTGACGGAGAGTACGGCGTACTCGGTGTAGATGAGGTGGAAGGCCCGGCTCTCCTCGTCGGTGGGGACGGCTTCGAGCAGGACGGCCTCGACGATGCCGCGCGGGTCGGCGGCCGCGCCGGTGGCGCGGACGCGGCGCCGGACCCGCTCTCCCATGCGAGTGGCGAGGCGGGTCATGGCTGCGAGGAGCAGCTGCTCCTTGGTGTCGAAGTAGTACTGGACCAGCCGCACCGAGACGCCCGCCTCGACCGCCACCGAGCGCATGGTGACGGAGTGCAGGCCGCTGCTCGCCGCCGAGCGGAGCAGGGCGTCGATGATGTGGGCCCGCCGCGCCTCGTGATCCACCAGCTTCGGCATCGGGTTCCTTTCGGATGTTTTTGTGGTACAACCATACCATCAAACCGGGAGGGATCATGACCAGGACCAGCGTCGGACACTTCACCAGCGAGGCGGCGAGGACGAAGTTCCTCGACGCGTACGACCGGGCGATGGAGCTGTGGCCGAGCCCGCGCCGGGAACTCGACGTCGAGACCGGCTACGGCACCGTCCACGTCCACCGCTACGGCGCGACGACCGGCGAGCCGATCGTGCTGCTGCACGGTCACGCCGGGCACCCGTCCAACTGGTACCCGCAGATCGCGGCGCTCGGCGAACACCACCCCGTGTACGCGATCGACACGCTCGACGACCCCGGCCGCAGTGTGCAGCGGACCGTCGCGGCCGGGTCGGCGGAGAACGCGGCCTGGCTCGGGGAGGTCCTCGTCGGCCTCGGGCTGGACCGGGTCCACCTGGTCGGCGTCTCCTACGGCGGCTGGCTGGCGCTCAACCAGGCCGTCCACGGGCCCGAACGGCTCGCCTCCGTCACTTCGCTGGACCCCGGCGGGATCGAGAAGGTGCCCATGCGGTTCTACGTCCACATGGTCGCCGGCCTGTTCGGCATGCTCGCCCCGCCGCCGCTGCGCCCGGCGGTCGGCCGGCTGCTGGCCAATCCGGCGCTCAGCGCGCCGCGCGCGATGATCGCGCCGATGATGCTCGCGATGCGCGGCTACAAGCCGAGCAGCCGCCCGCCGGCCCGGCCTTTCACGGACGAGGAGTTGGCGTCCGTCCGGCTGCCCGCGCTGGTGCTGGTGGGCAGGCGCAGCGCGCTGCTGCGCCCGCGCCGGGTGGTGGAGCGGGTGAGGGCGCTGATCCCGGACGTGCGGGCGGAGATCGTGGACCGGGCCGGCCACGGGCTGAACCTGGAGCGGCCCGAGCTGGTGAACGAGCGGCTGCTGGGCTTCATCGACGCAGTCGGGCGGGAGCCACGGGCGGCACGGGCCGGGGGTCGGTGACCGGGCGGGCAGGGGGCGCGGGGCACCGCCCACGGCCCGTCAGGTATAACTTCTCCGCCACCCCGGCTACCGGGCGGTAGTCGTCCGGCTACCGAACGGTCGCGGGCGCCGGAGCTGTCCACACTTCTCGGAGGCCTCACGTGTCACCCGTCACCCGTCGTACCTTCCTGGGCTCGGCCGCCGCCCTCGGCGCAGCCATCGGGCTGGACACAGCCCTGCCCGGAGCGCTGTCCAGCGCGTCCGCCACCACGACGGGGACGATCCGCGACGTCAAGCACGTCGTGGTGCTCATGCAGGAGAACCGCAGCTTCGACCACTACTTCGGCACGCTGAAGGGCGTGCGCGGATTCGGTGACCGCACCGCCGTCCGGATCGCGGGCGGCACCAGCGTGTTCGAGCAGCCGAACGGCAGCGGGCGGCAGTACCCCTGGCAGCTGAGCAAGACCAAGACCTGGTGGTGGGGCGTCAGCGCCGAGCAGCTGGCGCAGTGCGACGGCTCGCTCGACCACTCGTGGTCCACCCAGCACAAGGCGTGGAACAACGGGAGGATGGACTCCTGGATCGCGGCCAAGGGCTCGGACCGCACCATGGGCTTCATGGCCCGCGAGGACATACCGTTCCACTACGCGCTGGCCGACGCCTACACCATCTGCGACGCGTACCACTGCTCGATCCTCTCGGCCACCGGCCCCAACCGCACCTACCTGTGGTCCGGCACGATCGACCCGGGCGCCACCGCGGGCGGTCCGGCCTACGACGGGGGCTCCGAGTCGGGCCTGCACTGGCAGACCTATGCGGAGACCCTGCAGAACGCGGGCGTCAGCTGGAAGGTCTACCAGAACGCCCACGACAACTTCGGTGACAACGGCCTCGCCTACTTCAACCAGTTCACCGGCGCGCCGAGTTCGAGCCCGCTCGTCCAGCGCGGCATGGGCTCGGTGCCGAGCACCGGCTCGACCCCGGACGACATCGCCGCCGCGATCAGGGCCGACGCGCTCGCGGGCACGCTGCCCCAGGTCTCCTGGGTGGTGGCCAGCCAGCTGTTCTCCGAGCACCCGGACGGCCCGCCGGAGAACGGCGCCCACTTCGTCAACCTGGTGATCCAGGCGCTGGCGGCCGACCCGGAGGTCTTCGACTCGACCGTCCTGTTCCTCAACTACGACGAGAACGACGGCTTCTTCGACCACGTGCCCCCGCCGGTGGCGCCGGCCGGCACCGCCGGCGAGTTCTACCAGGGCACCAACATCGGCCTCGGCTTCCGCGTCCCGATGATCGTGGTCTCGCCGTGGACGCGCGGCGGCTGGGTCGACTCCCAGGTCTACGACCACACCAGCGTCATCCGCTTCCTGGAGACCTGGACGGCCGCCCTGGGCACCCCCGCCGTCTGCCCCAACATCAGCGCCTGGCGCCGGCAGGTCTGCGGCGACCTCACCGGCGCCTTCGACTTCACCAACCCCGTCCACGGCCTGCCCGCGCTGCCCGACACCAGCGCCACCCTCAGCCAGGCCGCCGCCAACGTGCAGATCAACCCGAGCCCCGGCACCAACGCCATGCCCACCCAGGAGCCCGGCACCAAGCCCGCCCGCGCCCTGCCCTACCAGCCCAACGCCTGGGTCGACCGGATCGAGACCGGCGCCGACGGCCGGATACGGCTCTGGATCGAGCTGGCCAACCAGGGTCCGCAGGCCACCGCCTGGGCGCACTACTCGGTCTACGCCGACGCCTACCGCAGCGGCGGCCCCTGGCAGTACACCGTCGCCCCGTACGACGCCGCCACCGGCACCGACGGCAGCGCCCGCGACGCGTTCGACATCGGCGCCGGCTACGGCAACGGACAGTACGACCTCACCGTGCTCGGCCCCAACCGCGCCCTGCGCCGCTTCGCGGGCAACGTGACCACCGGGGGCGGGACGGTGGAGGCCACCACCTCCTACGCGGCGGCGCCGGACACCGGCGACCCGGCGGTCTGGTTCACCATGACCAACACCGGGACCAGCGCCGTCACCTTCACCATCACCGCGGGCAACTACCGCACCGGCACCTGGACCTACCAGGTCGCCCCCGGCGCGACCGTCAAGGACTACTTCAACGCCGTCACCATCGCGCAGGGCTGGTACGACTTCACCGTCACCGTCAGCAGCGACCCCAGCTGGATCCGCCGTGCCGCCGGACACATCGAGACCGGGGCCGCCAGCGTCACCGGCTGAACCGGCACCCACGGGCGGCTGGACGCGAGGCCCCCGGTCCACCGGGCCGGGGGCCTCGTCGCTGCTTCCCGGACGTGGGGGCCGGGGCGGTGCGGGTCACGCGCTCGACGACGGCACGGCTTCACGGCGCTGCTCCAGCCACGTGCGGCTCAGGTCCTCCCAGACCGCCTGGTACCGGTCGAAGACGGCGTCGAGCCGGTGACGTGCCAGGTCCTCGGGGGCCGTCGACGCCACCAGGTACTCCAGGTCGTCGGCGAGCCGCCGGAAGCGGTACTGCGCCTCCTCCATCAGCACCCACCGCGAGCGCCAGTTGAAGAACGGCTCGGCGGCTGCCAGGGCCGTCACCAGGGCCACCAGTGCGAAGGCCAGGTCCGTCCATTGGTGCAGGCCCAGCAGGATGGTGGAGGCGGCGGACAGCGCCAGCGTCAGTAGCTTGATCACGGACGCGCGCCGACGGAAACGCTCCTTCTTCCCGCGGGCGTAGTCGTGACCCTGCCGGATCTTGCCCAGCAGGAGAGCGGCCGTCTCCGCCGGGGTGAGCCCCACGCCCGGTCCGTCGTTCTGATCCACCGTGCCCCCTCATCGTCTACCCGCGGTGCGGCTTGAGCCGCCTACGGGATCAGGCAGACGGTAGCCGAGGTGGGGCTCCGGCGGTTCGGCGGACCGGTCAGGCGGCGGCGGGGAGTTCGGCCGCCGTGCGGGCCCGGTCGTAGCGGTGGAGGACCAGGCGGGCGACGGCGGGGTGGGCGGCCAGGGGTGCGCCGGTCCACCGGGCGGGGGCCGCGGCGGCGCGGCGGGCGAAGAAGCCGGGGCAGAGGAGGTAGGTGGCCAGGGCGACGGCGGGGTGGCCGGTGGCCCGGAGGGCGGCCACCGCCTGGTGGGGGGTGGGGGTGGCCGCCGAGAGGTGGGCGGGGGTGACGGGGTGGCCGAGGCGGGTGGCGAGGAGGTCGGCCATCCGGTCGGTGTCGGCGAGGGCGGTGGGGTCGGAGGAACCGGCACCGGCCAGCACCACGGGTGCGTCGGCGGGGGCGCCGGCCTCGGTGAGGCGGTCGGCGAGGGCCTCGGCGAGCAGCGGGTGGGGGCCGAGCGCGGGGGCGAGGTGGGTGAGCGGCAGTCCGGCGGTGGCGAGGGCGGCGGGCAGGTCGACCCGCAGGTGGTAGCCGGTGCCGAGGAGGAGGGGGACCAGGATCGGCCGCTGATCGGAGAGCTGGGCCAGGGCCTGGCCGAGCGTGGGTCGGGCGAGGTCCAGGAAGCAGCAGCGGACGCTCAGTTCGGGTCGGAGCGAACGAACCAGCCGGAACAGGGCGCGGGTCGAGGTGACCGCCGCCGGGTCGCGGCTGCCGTGGGCGACGGCGAGCAGCACCGGTGCCATCAGCCTGCAGCCAGTCGGTAGCCGCGTTTGGGCACGGTGCGGATCAGCGTGGCGTGCGGCCCGAGAGCCGCGCGGAGCCGGCCGACCGCCGCTTCGACCGCGTGTTCGTCGGCCGTCGCGTCCGGCCAGGCCGCGCGCAGCAGGTCGGCGCGGCTGAGCACCCGGCCGGGGCGTTCGGCGAGGGCCCGCAGCACCGCCGCGCCGCGCGGGCTGAGCCAGTGGCTCTCGCCGTCGACCAGGGCGGCGTTCCCCTGGAGGGTCAACACCTGCCCGGCGATGTCGACTTCGCGGCGGGCCCGGCCGGGCAGGGTGTCCGCGAGCAGCCGGACCAGTGCGCCGAGGCGGCCGCGTTCGGGGTGGACGGCGGGCAGGCCTAGGTCGGTGAGCGGCCGGGCGCACAGGGCGCCGACGCAGACCGGCAGCACGTCCTCGCGCAGCGCGTCGAGCAGTGCCTCGTACAGCCCGTCGGCCCGTGCGACGGCGAGCAGGGCGGTGATCGCGGGTGCGCTGGTGAAGGTGAGCGCGTGCACCTGGCGGCGGACGGTCTGGTCGAGGAGCCTGCGCACCGCGCCCGGGTCCTCCGGCGGCGCCCAGCGGTAGACGGGGACGGAGATCACCTCGGCACCCCGTTCGCGCAGCGCAGTCGCGAAGGAGTCCAGGCGGACGCCGTGCTCCTGGACGGCGATCCGGCACCCGGCCAGCGGGCGGGCGAGCAGCCAGGTGAGCAGTTCGTCGGTGGCTTCGGTGGCGGGGGAGTAGCGCTCGTCCAGTCCGCTGGCCCGCACCGCCCCGGTGGCCTTGGGGCCGCGGCTGAGGACCACCGCGCCGCGGCAGGACTCGGCGAGGGCGGCGCCCCGGCCCCAGCCCTCGGCTGCGCTCATCCAGCCGCGCCAGCCGACGCCGGTGGTGGCGACCACGTAGTCGAGCGGGGCGGTGAGGCAGCGTTCGGTGGCCTCGCGCAGGGCGAGGTCGTCGGCGAGCGGCAGGATGCGCAGCACCGGTGCCTCGACCACCTGGGCGCCGCGCCGGGCGAGCAGGGCGGTGAGCTCCTCGCGGCGGCGTGCGGCGGTGACGCCGACGATGAAGCCGGTGAGCGGTCCTGGCGGGGTGAGGGTCGGTGCCATGCGGGCCAGCCTCCGCCGCGCGTGTTACGGGGGCATTGCCCGGCCGTCACCTGCCGGTAAGCGAAGATGCCTCTGCGGTTACGTCAGATGTCGGGGCGTGCACCCTGGCGGCCGGGCGGCGTGAGCGAGGTGTACCGCGGCCGCAACACGGTCGAAGCGGTCGTGAAACAGCGGGCGGCGACCTTTCTCGGCATGACGCCGACCAGCCCCGCCGCCCTCGCCGCGGCCACCGACACCCACTGCCCGTACTGCTCGTTGCAGTGCGGCATGCGGCTGTCGCCGGGCCCGAGTGCGCTGCGCCCGAGTGCGCCGGGCCCTGATGCGGTGGGCCCGAACGCGCCGGGCGCGGACACGGTGGTCGAGGTGCTGGAGCGCCCGGAGTTCCCGGTGAACCGGGGCGCGCTGTGCGCCAAGGGCCGGACGGCGCCCGCGTTGCTGGCCCGGGGCGCCCGGCTGACCGGTCCGCTGCTGCGCGACCGGCCCGGCGCACCGCTGCGCTCGGCTAGCTGGCCGGAGGCGCTGGACCGGGTGGCCGCCGGGCTGGCCCGGACCCGGGCCGAGCACGGTGCGGACGCGGTGGGCGTGTTCGGCGGTGGCGGGCTGACCAACGAGAAGGCGTACCTGCTGGGCAAGTTCGCCCGGGTCGTGCTGGGCACCGCCAACATCGACTACAACGGCCGGTTCTGCATGTCCTCGGCCGCCGCCGCGCACCGCCGGGCCTTCGGACTGGACCGCGGCCTGCCGTTCCCGCTGGCCGACGTCCCCCACACCGGCTGCCTGATCCTGGTCGGCGGCAACCCGGCCGAGACGATGCCGCCGGCCGTTCGCTACTTGCGCGAACTGCGCGAGAACGGCGGAAAGCTGATCGTCGTCGACCCGCGGCGCACCCGGACGGCGGAGCTGGCCGACCTGCACCTCCAGCCCCGTCCGGGCGGCGACCTGGCGCTCGCCCTCGGCCTGCTCCACCTGGTGATCGCGGACGGCCTGGTGGACCGCGGGTTCATCGACCGGCGGACGACCGGCTTCGACGCGGCCCGCGAGTCGGCGATGGCCCACTGGCCGGACCGGGTGGAGCGGATCACCGGCGTCCCCGTCCACCAACTCCGCGCGGCGGCGCGGACGTTCGGCGGGGCCGCCACCGGCATGGTGCTCACCGCGCGCGGCCCGGAGCAGCAGAGCAAGGGCACCGACACCGTCGGCGCCTGGATCAACCTGTGCCTGGCCACCGGCAACGCGGGCCGCCCGTACGCCGGTTACGGCTGCCTGACCGGCCAGGGCAACGGCCAGGGCGGGCGCGAGCACGGCCAGAAGGCCGACCAGCTGCCCGGCTACCGCTCGATCGAGGACCCGGCGGCGCGCGAACACGTCGCCGCCGTCTGGGGGGTGGACCCCGCGTCGATCCCCGGCCCGGGCCGGTCCGCGTACGAGCTGCTGGACGGCCTCGGGCAGCCCGGCGGCGTCCGGGCGCTGCTGCTGGCCGGCTCCAACCCGGCGGTCTCCGCGCCCAACGCCGGGCACGTCACCGAACGGCTGCGCGCGCTGGACCTGTTGGTGGTCGCCGACCTCGTCCTCTCCGAGACCGCCCGGCTCGCCGACGTCGTGCTGCCGGTCACCCAGTGGGCCGAGGAGGACGGCACCACCACCAACCTGGAGGGCCGGGTGACCCTGCGCCGCCGCGCCCTCGACCCGCCGGAGGGGGTGCGCAGCGAGCTGTGGCTGCTGCGCGAACTGGCCGCCCGGCTGGGCGTGCCGGAGGGCTTCCCGGTCGAGGCCGAGCAGGCCTTCGCCGAGCTGCGCCGTGCCTCGGCCGGCGGCGACGCCGACTACGCAGGCATCAGCTACCAGCGGATCGCCGCCGAGGACGGGGTGTTCTGGCCCTGCCCGTCCGAGGAGCACCCGGGCACCCCGCGGCTGTTCCTGGACCGCTTCGCCACCCCGGACGGCCGGGCCCGCTTCGTCCAGGTCACCCACCGCCCGGCCGCCGAGGAGCCGGACGCGGCGTACCCGCTGTACCTGACCACCGGCCGGGTGCTCGCCCAGTACCAGAGCGGCGCGCAGACCCGCCGGGTCGCCGAGCTCAACCGGGCCGCGCCCGGCCCGTACGTCGAGCTGCACCCGCGGCTGGCCGAGCGGCTCGGGGTCGCGGACGGCGAGCCGGTCGCGGTCACCAGCCGGCGCGGGCGGGCCGTCGCCCCGGCGCGGATCACCGACGCCATCCGGCCGGACACCGTGTTCATGCCCTTCCACTGGGCCGGCGCGGGCCGCGCCAACAGCCTCACCAATCCGGCGCTCGACCCGGTCTCCCGGATGCCGGAGTTCAAGCTCTGCGCCGTCCGGGTCGAGCGCGCCCACCTGGAGGTGACGACATGAGGATCGCCGTGGTCGGAGGCGGCATGGCGGCCGCCCGCTTCGCCGAACGGTACGCCGCCCTCGGCGGGGCCGGCGCGGTGACCGTCTACGGCGCGGAGCCGCGAGCCCCGTACAACCGGGTGCTGCTCGCCGAGGTGCTGATCGGTCGTTACGACGCCGAGTCGATCGCGCTGCCGCTCGGCGGGGCCTCGGTCCGGCCCGGCTGCGAGGTCGTCGCCCTCGACCTGGGGGCCCGCACCCTGGGGCTGGCCGACGGCACCGTGGAACCCTGGGACGAACTGGTGCTCGCCACCGGCGCCAACCCGGCGCTCCCGCCGGTGCGCGGGCTGCGCCGGACCGACGGGTACGGGCTGGCCGAGGGCGTGCACACGCTGCGCACCCTGGAGGACTGCGCCCGGCTCGCCGAGGAGGCCGTCGGGGCGAAGCGGGCGGTGGTGATCGGGGGCGGGGTGCTCGGCGTGAGCGCAGCCCGGGCGCTGGCCGCGCTCGGCGTCCGTACCGAGATCGTCCACCAGGCACCGCACCTGATCGAGCGCCAGCTCGATCCGGAGGCCGCCGCCGTGCTGCGCGAACGCCTCCAGGCGCTCGGTGTCGACTGCTACACCGGCAACCGCGCCCGGGCCGTCCACGGCGGCGAGCGCGCCGGATCGGTGGAGCTGGCCAGCGGCTACCGGCTGGACTGCGACCTGGTCGTGCTCGCCTGCGGTACCCGCCCGCGCACGGCGCTCGCCCACGCCGCCGGGCTGCCCGTCGCCACGGGCGTCCTGGTGGACGACCGGCTGGCCGCCGCCCCGCACGTGTCCGCGATCGGCGACTGCGCCGAGCACCGCGGCACCGTCCACGGACTCGCGGGCCCCGCCTGGGAACAGGCCGACGTGCTGGCCCGCCGCCTCTCCGGCGCCGAGCCCGACGCGCGCTACTCCGGCACCAGCCCGCGCGCCCGGCTCAGCACCGGTGACCTGGAGTACGCGGCCTTCGGCGCCGTCGACGAGACCCTCGACCCCGGACTCGACGTGCTGCGGCTCACCGACGCCACTCGCGGCAGCTACAAGAAGCTCGTCCTGCGCGGCGACCGGCTGGTCGGCGCCATCCTGCTCGGCGACCTGGCCACCGTGGACGCGCTGGCCGGCGCCTTCGCCGACGGCGGAGCCCTCGCCGGCCACCCCCTGCACCTGCTCACCCAAGGAGTCCCTCGATGACCGGAAGTACTGGGATGACGGCGGACGACCGTACGGTCCGCGACCTCGTCCTGGTCGGCCACGGCATGGTCGGCCAGCGCTTCCTGGAGGCCTGGAGCGAGCAGCCGGCCGCCCGCGGGTGGCGGGTCACCGTGCTCGCCGAGGAGCCCCGGCCCGCCTACGACCGGGTCCACCTCAGCTCGCTGTTCTCCGGCAGCACGCCGGAGGACCTCGCGCTCTGCCCGTCCGGCTTCCTCGCCGAGCACGGCATCGACCTGCGCCTGGGCGACCCGGTCAGCACGATCGACCGGGCCGGGCGGACCGTCACCACCCGGTCCGGTACCGAAGTCCGGTACGACGTCCTGGTGCTGGCCACCGGCTCGGTGCCCTTCGTTCCGCCCGTGCCCGGCACGGACGCGCCCGGCTGCCACGTCTACCGCACCATCGAGGACGTCGACGCCATCCGCGCCGAGGCCGCCACCGCCCGCACCGGCGTGGTGGTCGGCGGTGGACTGCTCGGCCTGGAGGCGGCCGGCGCGCTGCGGGCCGGGGGCCTGGCCACCCACGTGGTCGAGTTCGCGCCCCGGCTGATGGCCGTCCAGGTGGACGACGGCGGCGGCGCCGCGCTGCGCCGCAAGATCGAGGAGCTGGGCGTCACCGTCCACACCAGCGCCGGTGCCAGCGGCGTGCTCACCGGCCCGGACGGCAGGGTCCGCGGCCTCGCCCTGTCCGACGGCCGGGAGCTGCCCGCCGACCTGGTGGTCTTCTCCGCCGGGGTGCGCGCCCGCGACCAGCTCGCCCGGGACTGCGGACTGCCGGTCGGCCGGCGCGGCGGCGTCGTGGTCGACGCCCACTGCCGCACCGAGGACCCTGCCGTCCTGGCCATCGGCGAGTGCGCCGAGGCCGTCGACGGGCGGGTCTACGGGCTGGTCGCCCCGGGCTACCAGATGGCCGAGACGGCGGCCCGCACCATCGCGGAGCAGCAGGGGACGGGCTTCACGGGTGCGGACACGTCCACCAAGCTCAAGCTGCTCGGCGTCGACGTCGCCAGCTTCGGCGACCCGCACGGCAGCGCCGAGGGCGCGCTCGACGTGCTGTACAGCGACAGCCGCAGCGGCGTCTACCGCAAGCTGGTGATCGGTGCCGACGGCGCGCTGCTCGGCGGCGTCCTGGTCGGCGACACCGAGGGCTACGGCGCCCTGCGCCCGCTGGCCGTCGCCGGGAAGCCGCTGACCGTCGCGCCCGAACAGCTGGTGCTGCCGGCCGGATTCGCGGGCTCCGCCGGGCCGGTCGCGCTGCCCGACGAGGCGGTGCTCTGCTCCTGCCACAACGTCACCCAGGGCGCGGTGCGGGCCGCCGTCCGCGAGCAGGGCGCCGACAGCGTCACCGCCGTCAAGAAGTGCACCCGGGCCGGCACCGGCTGCGGCAGCTGCCTCAAGCAGCTCGGCACCGTCGTCAAGGAGGAGCTGGAGGCCGCCGGGGTCTCCACCGTCCAGGGCCTGTGCGAGCACTTCGCCCACAGCCGCGCCGAGTTGTACGAGATCGTCCGGGTGACGGGGCTGACGAGCTTCTCCGAACTGCTCGCCGGGCACGGCGTCGGCGGCGAGGGCTGCGAGATCTGCAAGCCGACCGTCGCCTCCATCCTGGCCAGCCTCGGCAACGGCCACATCCTGGACGGCGAACAGGGCGCCCTCCAGGACTCCAACGACCACTTCCTGGCGAACCTCCAGCGCAACGGCTCCTACTCGGTGGTGCCCCGGGTGCCCGGCGGCGAGATCACCCCCGAGGGGCTGATCACCATCGGCGAGATCGCCCGCGACCACGGCCTCTACACCAAGATCACCGGTGGCCAGCGGATCGACATGTTCGGCGCCACCGTCGACCAACTCCCATTGATCTGGCGCAAGTTGGTCGACGCCGGGTTTGAGTCCGGGCATGCCTACGGAAAGTCGCTGCGCACCGTGAAGTCCTGCGTGGGCGAGACCTGGTGCCGCTTCGGCGTCCAGGACTCCACCACCCTCGCCATCGAACTCGAACTGCGCTACCGGGGGCTGCGCTCCCCGCACAAGCTCAAGGCCGCCGTCTCCGGCTGCGCCCGCGAGTGCGCCGAGGCGCAGAGCAAGGACTTCGGCATCATCGCCACCTCGGCCGGCTGGAACCTCTACGTCGGCGGCAACGGCGGCATGACCCCCCGGCACGCCGACCTGCTCGCCGCCGACCTCGACCGCGACACCCTCGTCCGCACCATCGACCGCTACCTGATGTTCTACATCCGCACCGCCGACCGGCTGGAACGCACCTCGGTCTGGCTGGAGCGACTGGAGGGCGGCCTCGACCACCTGAGGGCCGTCGTCCTCGACGACTCGCTCGGCATCGCCGCCGACCTCGACGAACTGATGGCACGTCACATCGACGGCTACCGCGACGAATGGGCCGAAACCCTGGCCGACCCCGACCGGATGCGCCGCTTCGCCTCCTTCGTCAACGCCCCCGGCACGCCCGACCCCGCCGTGACCTTCGTCCCCGAACGCGGCCAGATCCGCCCCGCCCGCCCCGGCGAGGCCGGCCACACCCTCGACGCCCCGGTGCTGGTCGCCGGGGCCCGACTGGAGGTGCTCACCCCGTGACCGTACAGATCCACGACGGCAACCGCTGGCAGACCGTCTGCACCCTCTCCGACCTCCAACCCGGCCGCGGCGTCGCGGTGCTGCTCCCGGAGGCCGGCCAGGTCGCGCTGTTCCGCGACAGCTCCGGGCAGCTGTACGCCGTCGACAACCTCGACCCCTTCAGCGGCGCCCCCGTCCTCTCCCGCGGCCTGCTCGGCAGCCGCGGCGACCGGCCGACCCTCATCTCGCCGATGTACAAGCAGGTGTACGACCTCACCGACGGGCGCTGCCTGGACGAGGACACCACCCCCGACGGCGCCCCCGCCGTACTGCGCCGCTGGCCGGTCCGGGCCCTGGACGCGGAGGCGGCGGCATGACCGCCGCCGTCGAGGCCAGAGCGGCCGCCCCGCTGACCGGCTGGGACCCGGAGGACGAGGAGTTCTGGGCGCGCGACGGCGCCCGGATCGCCCGGCGCAACCTGGTCCTGTCCGTCCTGTCCGAGCACATCGGCTTCTCGGTGTGGAGCCTGTGGTCGGTGCTGGTCCTCTTCCTCGGCCCCGAGTACCACATCGACACCGCGGGCAAGTTCACCCTCACCGCCCTGCCGACCGCGCTCGGCGCCCTGCTCCGGCTGCCGTACACCTTCGCCGTCGCCCGCTTCGGCGGCCGCACCTGGACGGTGGTCAGCGCCCTGCTGCTGCTCGTGCCCACGGCCCTCGCGGCGGTGGTGCTGGAGCCCGGCGTCCCGTACGGCACCCTCCTCGCGGTCGCCTGCGTGGCCGGGGTCGGCGGCGGCAACTTCGCCTCCTCGATGGCCAACATCAACGCCTTCTACCCGCACCGGCTCAAGGGCTGGGCCCTGGGCGTCAACGCGGGTGGCGGCAACCTCGGCGTCCCCGCCGTCCAACTCCTCGGCCTGCTGGTCCTGGCCACCGCCGGTGCCACCCACCCCCGGCTGCTGCCGCTGATCTACCTGCCGCTGATCGTGCTCGCGGCGGCCGGGGCCCGGTGGCGGATGGACAACCTTCCGGTGGCCCCCAGCGGCGAGGGCCGCGCGCTGCGCGAGGTCGCCCGGGACCCGTACGGCTGGGCCGTCTCCACCCTCTACGTCGGCACCTTCGGCTCCTTCATCGGCTTCGGCTTCGCCTTCGGACAGGTGCTCCAGGTGCAGTTCCACGACCGCTTCGACACCCCCGTCAAGGCCGCCGCCCTCACCTTCCTCGGCCCGCTCCTCGGATCGCTCCTGCGCCCGGTCGGCGGCCGCCTCGCCGACCGCCACGGCGGCGCCCGGGTGACGCTCGCGACCTTCGCCGCCATGGGCGCCGGCACGGCGGTGGTGCTCGCCGCCTCCCGGACGGGCTCGCTGCCGCTGTTCCTCGGCGGGTTCATCGCGCTCTTCGTGCTCAGCGGGATCGGCAACGGCTCGACCTACAAGATGATCCCGGCCCACTACCAGGCCCTCGCCCACGCGGCGATCGCCGCCGGAGCCGATCCGGCGGCCGCCGAGGCCGACTCCCGCCGCCGGGCGTCGGCCCTGATCGGCCTGGCGGGCGCGATCGGCGCCTTCGGCGGCGTCCTGGTGAACCTGGCCTTCCGTCAGTCCTTCCAGGCCAGCCACAACGGCGACACCGCCTACCTGGCCTTCCTGGCGGCCTACCTGCTGTGCTCGGCGCTGACCTGGACGGTCTGGCTCCGGCGGCGGTGAGATGGACTCCCTTCGCCGCGGTCCTGACGGCGGCGAAGGAGCGATTGCCTTACGCTCGTTGCCCTGCACATGGGGAGGGCAACGAGCGGTGAGCCAAACGTCGAACTCGATGAGCGGCGTTGTCTGCGGGGCGGCCGTGCAGGCCGGGACCATCGAGAACCTGCACCTCCACCAGGGCGAGCGGGCCCCTGGGCCCACGGATGACGATCCCTGGGCGCGGTGCGCGGCGGAGTCGCGCGCCTGGCGTCACGTCCGGGCGGACCGGGGGGTGGAGCCGTACCGGAGTGTGGCGCTCGCGGTGGTACGGCAGCTGGGCGGGCTGCGGGACGAGGTGGGGCCCGCAGAGGACCCGTGGCAGGATCCAGGGGTCGCCGTGCGCTTCGCCGAGCGGGTCGGCTGGCTGCTCGGGGACGATCCGCTGGACCTGTACCCGGCAGAGGCGGCGCTGCTGGTCGTGATGCCGTTCCTCTACCGGGTCCGCTCACTGCGCCTGGCGGCCGCGCGGGCTTTCGTCCGGCCGACCGACCTCCGGCCGAGTGCGGAGGCCGACGGCGACCGGGCGGCATACGAGCAGTTCATCGAGTCCTACGACCTGCTTGCGCATCGTGCCCGGACTCGGCCCGGCTCGGCGGCACCGCTGGGGTGGTGGCTCTTCCACCGCTGGCTCGCCCAGCACGAGGACCTCGCGGACCCGGACGGCGTCCGCGAGCTCCTCGACCAGCTGCCGGCGCTGGCCGAACTCGGCGAGACCTTCTTGCCGAAGCGCATCTGCGCCCTCCTGCACGGCCTGCGGCGAGGTCCGGATGTCGGCAACCGCGACTATCTCGCCGGTCTCAGCGCGGACGACCACCTGCGGGCCCCGGGCGAACAGCACGTCCGCGAGCCGCGGTTGGCCCTGCTGCTGGCCTTGGCCTACGGCACCGCCATCGAGATTACCGCCTTGCCGGAGATCGTCGTCGAACACCTCGGCATCCCGCACGAGGTCGACCTCGCCGAACTCCGGCGCACTTTGGAGGACGCCGCCTGGGGCGGCTCCTACGACCTGCCGGTGCTCCGTGCCGAATGCCATCACGAGGCCGTCGTCGAAGGACTGCGCGAGTACACCGCCCGGGCCGACGAACTCCTCCACGCTGTCCGCCGCGTCCTCACCGACCACCCGCTCCCCACCCGCCTCACCTCCGACAAGGCCGCCCCCGCCTCTGGCGCATTCACCGGCTGGGCCCGCTTCCGCCTGGACGAACGCCGCGTCCGCAGCCTCCTCATGGGCGTCGAGCTCTACCGCGACCGGGACCTCGCCGTCCGCGAGCTCTACCAGAACGCCCTCGATGCCTGCCGCTACCGCCGCGCCCGCACCCAGTATCTGGACCGCACGCACCCGCTGGCCAACTACGCCTACGAGGGCCGCATCGAGTTCCGCCAGGACGTGGACGAGAACGGCCGCGCCTACCTGGAATGCCAGGACAACGGCGTCGGCATGGGCGAGGCCGAGCTGCGCGGCGTCTTCTCCAACGCGGGAGCCCGCTTCGCCGAGCAACTCGACTTCAAACTCGAACGCGCCGAGTGGCGGAAGACGGACCCGCCGGTAGAGCTGTACCCCAACAGCCGCTTCGGCATCGGTGTGCTGAGCTACTTCATGCTCGCCGACGAGATTCAAGTCACCACCTGTCGCATGGACGCCACCGGCCAGCTGGGTCCGCAGCTCGAGGTCTCCATCTACGGCCCCAGCCACCTCTTCCGAATCGTCGAGCGGTCGGCGAAGGGGTGTGAACCCGGCACCACGGTCCGCCTGTACCTGCGGGATGACATCGAGCTGGGGGAGTCTTGGTCCGTCCTGGACGTCCTCGAACGCCTCCTGGGCATAGCGGAGTTCGACACGACGGTTGTCCACGGCGAGCGGACGGCCGGGTGGCAGGCGCAGGAGCTGAGGCCGCGGGAGGCCCCGCACGACGAGTCATTCGGGTTCAACGCGGGTGGCCGGTTCGTCCCCTGGGCGGCTGCTCCGGACGGTGCGCAGGTGGTGTGGTGCGAGCGGGGCGGAGCACTGCTGGTCGACGGCCTGGTGGTCGAGCCGGAGCTCGTCCGAGGCGTCTTCTCCCGGGGACGCGCCGGGCTGACCGGGGCGGTGGTGAACCTGAACGGGGACCTGGCGCCCGGAAAGCTGTCGGTCGATCGCCGACGCGTGATCAGTGATCTCGCGCCGACGGTGCGGGCTCTGCTGGAGGCAGCGGTGGGCGAACTCGTGCTCAATGACTCGGAACTGCTGAGCATGGAGTGGATCCAGCGATTGGCGAAGGACAGCCTCTGCCTGGCGGATCTGGTGGCCGCCGCACTCGTGCGGAACGGGAGGGTGCTCGTGCATGGCGGGGTGTCGTTCGACACCAGCCGGACGGGCGTCTTCCTCCCGGATGCCGAGATCCTCACGGAGTCTGAAGAGGACGACCTGGTTCGGCGGAAGGTCTACGGCGGCGTTCCAGATCACGTCCTGCTCTGGCGGCTGATGGCTCACGGAGGTGAGCGGGTACCGGCGGAGGTCGTCAGCCTGTGTCCGGAGATAACAGTGGCCCGGGTCCGTGCTGCTATGCCGTCCGACCTCGCTGTACTGGCACCACGTAACCGCGACGGCGACTCCAGATCCTGGCGCGCCACGACGTGGGGAGACGACTGGATCCCGGACCTCATGACGGAGCTCGAGATCTCGCAGGAGGAGGCGCGTGCCAGGGCTGCGGGCCTCGGAGTCCTCGCACGCAGGACGGTGAACCGGCGGACGGCGCCGCGTGAGCTCCGGGCGACCGTCAACGATCTCCTGGTCCTGGCCGACATCAAGGACATCTCTGTTGCAGACGCGGCAGACGCCAAGGTGCGTGCTGGGTGGACCGTTGAGCGTGATGCCCTGGATCTTGCGATCGCCGTGGACTCGGACTCCGTGTTCCTCTGGATGCGAACAGGAGGAGGAAAGCTCTGGAGCGGCCCTCAGCCGGGAGGATCGGTCGAGCCCGGGCACATTGCCAAGGCGGCTCGGCTGCTTGGCATGTCGACCGATCAGGTTTGCACGACGATCCGGCAGTACGGGGTCGGGGCGGAGGGCTTGGGCCTGCCGCAGAACCCGTCGGACGAGCTCATCGAGCTGCTCAGCCGAAACCTTGATGGTGAGGGCCCGTGGCTCAGCCGTGCTGTGGATGTGCCCGCGAGGCATCTCCTCCGGGCAGCCGCGAAGCTGGGCATCGAGCCAGCGAGGATCGCTGAGATGCTGACGGAGTGCGGATTTCGGCTGTGCACCATCCCGGCGGATGCGAGCGTCGTGGATCTGGATCTCTTCGGGAGCTCGCGGCTGACCTACGATCGGCTGTTTGACGTGGCCCGGGCCCGCAAGACCACGTTGGCTGCGGTGGTCGACAGGTACCGGGTGTTCGGCATCGACCTTTTGATGACGCTACCGAAGACCTTCACCCGCTTGGATACAGAGCTGTTCTCGGCCGACAGCGCGATGAACTGGAACGGCCTGCGGGTGACGGAGACCATTCCGTTCGCGCGGGTGATCCTGGCGGCGAAAGCTCTCCACCGAAACCCGAGATCACTCGTACGGCACCTGAACTCGCGCGGTCTCGCGGTGTCCTGTGACGATCTGCCTGCCGGACTGACTCTGGACGAAGCGGTGGAGCTCTTCAGAAGTCCGGGAACGAGGTCCTTCGTGGTGAGCCGAGTCCAGAATGCCCAATTGGTCCGGCTGCTG
The DNA here is from genome assembly GCF_044329365.1 of Kitasatospora sp. NPDC017646. Lineage (NCBI taxonomy): Bacteria > Bacillati > Actinomycetota > Actinomycetes > Kitasatosporales > Streptomycetaceae > Kitasatospora > Kitasatospora sp. NPDC017646. Next base: position 154,081 of record NZ_JBIRJC010000006.1, read on the forward strand.
GAGCTGTCGAGGCGAACCGGTCATTCGATGTCCCAGATCGCCGCCTGGTTGCGGGAGTGGGGTATCCCCACACCCGACCCCGCTGAGACCATTCGTGCCGCCCTGACCCGGGTGCCGATGGCCGAGCCCTCCTGAGCGTCGAAATCCACCTCTGAACAGGGCTACTCCGTCATAACCCCGTGTTCTACAGTTCTGTAGAATTAAGGGTTGGCGCAACCGCACAACGGGGGAACAGCATGGACAGACCGCTTCGACTGCCGCAGCAGGACCGGGCCGACTTCGAGACCGAACTCGGCAGGGCGCTGGCCGCGCCGCAGGTGGTGGCGGCGCTGCGGGACAGCGGGGACGAGGCGCGGGGGGTGGAGCGGCTGCGGCGGACGGCGCGGGACAATGCCGAGTACGTGCTGGCCGCGGCGGCGCCGGAGTACGAGCGGTACGCGCTGTTGCGGGCGGATGCCGATGCGGAGGCGCGGCTGCCGGTGGCCGCGCCGGCGGGGGAGCGGGCGTCGGGGTGGTGGGGGGTGCTGGGGGTGATCGTGCCGATCGTCGCGGTGGCGGCCGCGGTGGTGTTCCTGCTGCTCGGGTACGTGCTGGGGCTGGCCGAGGACACGGAGGTGCTGGGGCACGCGCTGCTGGGGGCCGGCTGGGTGGCCGCCGGGGTGGCGGCGGTGTCACTGCTGGTGGGCGGGCTGGGGCTGCTGGGGGCGGCCTCGCGGGCGAAGGCGGCGCCGGAGGAGGTGAGCGGACCAGGGGAGTTGGTGCAGGCCCGGGATGCCTGGCGGTCGGCGCTGGCGGAGCGCGGGTTGGTGCCGTTCCTGGTGGCGCAGGCGAACGCGGGTCGGCGGGCCTGACGGCGGGACCGCCAAGACCGGGTCGAGTCGGGTAAGGGGCAGTTAAAATCCCTGCCCCCGTGCGGGCTTGGGCCTTGTGTGCGCCGGTCAGTGAAATATCATATGGCGCATTGCACAGCGGTCCGGGCGAGATCCGGTTTCCATCCCCGCCGCATCCGGTTGACGAGCTGTCAGCTCCGTACGCGTACCGCAGACCGTGCACCCTTCCCCCATGTCACGAGAGACGGAACCCGACCCGTGTTCAGATTCCGATCCCGCACCTCCCGACGCGCCCCGCGCACCGCCCTGGTGGCGCTCGCGGCGGCCCTGGCCGGTGCCGCGCTCAGCAGCCCGCTGTCCGCGATGGCCGACTCCCACCCGACGCAGGCCGCCACCGTCGCCGTCCAGCCCGGCACCCCGAAGACCGCCGCCGCCCCGCAGAAGTCCGGGCCGCGCCGGGCCAAGGCGGCCAGGACCGGTCCGGTCGCCGCCGCGAACACCGGCGGCAAGAAGACACCGCAGCTGGTGGACGGCGCCGACCCGGGCACCGGTGGCAAGGACGGCGACGGCAACGTCGCGAACCAGTACGACCTCCAGGTCACCTACAAGGGCGGCCAGGAGTCGACCGGCGTGGTGATCGGCGCGCCCAAGGTCTACCTGGTGCTCTGGGGCTCCCAGTGGGGGACCGCGTCCACCAACGCGTCCGGCGACACCGTCGCGAGCGGTGACCCGGACCAGGCCGCCCCGTACCAGCAGGACTTCTTCAAGGGCCTCGGCAGCTCCGGCGACGGCTGGAGCGCCGTCCTGACCCAGTACTGCGAGGGCATCGCCACCGGTTCCGTGCAGTGCCCGGCCGGGTCCGCGCACATCCCCTACCCGCAGCAGGGCAGCGTGCTCGCGGGCGTCTGGGTGGACAACGGCGCCCCCGCGCCGCAGGCCGCGACCGAGCCGCAGCTCGGCGCCGAGGCGCTGGCCGCCGCCAAGCACTTCGGCAACCTGACCGAGGCCCAGAACCGCAACGTCCAGTACGTGATCGACTCGCCGCAGGGCACGGACCCGGACAAGTGGAAGGAGCTCGGCTACTGCGCCTGGCACGACTTCCAGCGCTCGCCGTACGGCCAGCTCGCCTACACCAACATGCCGTACCTGACGGACGTGGCCGGGTGCGGCACCAACTGGTTCGGCGAGAACACCCCGAGGGGCCGGCTGGACGGTTACGGGATCATCGGCGGCCACGAGTACGCGGAGACGGTCAGCGACCCGAACACCCCGGGTGGCTGGACGGACGCCACCGGCCAGGAGATCGGCGACAAGTGCGCCTGGATCCCCAAGGGTTCCAACGGCGGGCTGTTCTTCGAGGACCTGGCGACGGGCAGCTTCCCGTTGCAGACCCTGTGGTCCAACGCCGACCACCTGTGCATGGCCTCGGACCCGGTGGTGGCCAGCCCGCCGGTGTCGGTGAGCACGATGTGCGACCGGACCGACAAGGCCGGGCAGCCGTTGTCGATCCCGGCGGTGGGCGTGTCCAGCACCGGTTCGGCCCTCACCTACAGCGCCACCGGGCTGCCGCAGGGCCTGGCGATCGACGCGAGGAGCGGGGTCATCTCCGGCACCGCCGCCGCGACCAACGGCTACCAGCGGATCAACGTGACGGCGACGGACCCGGCGGGCAAGACCGCCTCCACCGGCTTCTGGGAGAGCGTCAGCGCGGGCGGTGGAACGGGCTGCGGCGGGATCGAGCAGCTCATCGACCCGGGCTTCGAGAACGGCTCGGCGGACGTCAACCACACGGTGATGACGGACTCCTGGGGCCCGTCGGGGTACAACATCATCACCCCGTCCAGCCTGCACGCGCCGCACGCGGGCTCGTGGTACGCCTGGCTCGGCCAGAACACCGGGACGGACGACTCCATCACCACCTACCTCAACACCTACCCGGGCTACGGGCAGGCGACCTTCTCCTTCTGGCTCGACACCGAGTCGACCAACACCTCCGGCTCCGCGCCCGACACGCTGTCGCTGGTGGCGATCGACCAGTACACCGGTCAGCCGCTCGGCACGGTGAGGACCTGGACCAGCCAGAACGCGACCGGTGGCTACCAGTACCAGTCGGTGGACCTCTCCCCGTTCATCGGGCAGGTCGGCTGGGGGACGACCATCGGCCTCAAGCTGGTCTCCCACGAGACCGGCGCGACCCCGGGTACCGCGTTCCTGATCGACGACGCCTCGGCCCGCGAGAGCTGACCGGGCATCCGGACTCCGGCCCCGGCACCGCGAGTTGCGGTGCCGGGGCCGGCGCGCCGTTCCCGGGGCCGCAGCCGTCCGGCGCCGTCGCACCGGCTACGGGGTGTCCGCGTTCGAGCGGGCGGCGTCGACCAGCAGATGGACGGCGTCGAGCGGCAGGTCCAGCCGGCGGGCGATCCACGGGGCCGGGCGGCCCGTCCTGGCGAGCATCCAGGCCGAGTACAACTGGCCCAGCTGCGGCGCGTGTTCGGCGAGCAGCAAGGGGCGGACGGCCTCCATCGGAAAGCCCTCCAGCGCGCGGGCGCTGTACTCCCGCCCATTGGGGCCCTGCGGGGGGAGCGGGAGCGGGCGGCGGGCGTCGAGCCAGCGGCTGAACAGGACCGCGGCGACGACCAGCAGGCCGGAACAGGAGACGCCGATCAGGGCGCCGCCGATGACCGGGCGGTCCTCCTCCTCGGCCAGGCCGAGGGCGACCTCCCCCAGGACGAGCAGGCCGAGGGCGGCGAGCAGGACCGCCGCATGGCGGGGGCGCGGGAGGAGTCGGGACGTCGTCATGGGAAACCTCTTCCTCGGCGGGGGTGCCGGGGGGTGGGAGCGGGCGCGGCGACTCACCTTCCGTACAACGGCGGCGGGCGGACAGGGGCACGCTGGGACGGGCCGGACGGTGAAGGCTCTTGCACCGGGTTGACGGACCGTCAAAGACTCAACCAAGTGCGGGAGTTCTGTTAACGGGGGCCAAATTCCACCTTCGGACCTGTCGACAGCATAGCCCGGCCATGTCAACTTCGACACCCTTGTCGAAGTTCGCCCGCGGAGCGGTCGGTTCCGCGGCACCCCCTGGAGGATCAACCAGCGCCGAGCGGGTGCGAATGTGCTGCGCTCCCCGCACCCGCACGCCCGGATCCTCGCCATCGACACCACGGCCGCCCTGCGCGTCCCCGGCGTGCACGCCGTGCTCACCCACCGCGACGCGCCCGAGCGGTTCTACTCCTCCGCCCGGCACGAGCACCCCACCGAGGACCCGGACGACACCCGGGTGCTGGACGACGTCGTCCGCTTCGTCGGACAGCGGGTCGCCGACGCGCTGGCCGAGCGGCTGGCCCCCTTCGCCGCCGACCACGCCCGCAGCACGCGCGCCCTGGTCCGGCTCGGAGCGGAGACGGTGGAGTGCGAGGGGCGCACCGTCCCGTTCAAGGAGCTGTACGAGGCCGCGCGCGACCGCGGGATGGAACTCTCCGCCGCCGGGCACTGGGGCGGCTCGCCGCGCTCGGTGGCCTTCAACTCCCAGTGGTTCCGGATCGCCGTCGACCCCGACACCGGGGAGAGAGGCCCCGGCTGCCGTGAGCGGGGCGAGCGGACTCCCCGGCCGGTGGTCCACAGTGGTAGGGGAGGCCGGGACCGATGGGACTCACCAGTCACAAGCTGCTGGCGCTGGCGGCGCTGCTGGCGGTGTTCACGGTGCTCGGCGTGCTCTGGGTCTGGCCGAGGCTCGCCGTCCGCAGCTGGCCGGCGGTGTTCCTGCGGCTCGGCACCATCGCCGTCACCCAGCTGTCGCTGCTCGTCGTGCTCGGGCTCGCCGTCAACGACTACTTCGTCTTCTACAGCAGTTGGTCGGACCTGCTCGGGCACGAGCACGGCGCCGGGGTCGTCCAGGGCACCGGCGGGACTCCGGGGAGTGGCGCGGCTCCGGGGACCGGCGGGAGCCCGGGAACCGCCCCGGGCGGCGGAGCGGCCAGGGTGCAGGTGCTCGGCACGGCCAAGATCACCGGCGTCGGGGCGGCCGGCCGGGACCCGGCCCTGATCGGCCGGCTCGACAGGGTCCGGCTGCCCGGAGGCACCACCGGCCTGAGCACCGACGGATACGTCTACCTGCCGCCGCAGTACTTCCAGCCCGGCGACGAGGGCATGCACTTCCCCGCCGTCCTGGTGATGACCGGCTTCCCCGGGGACGCCACCAACCTGGTCACCAAGCTGCGCTACCCGGCCACCGAACTCGAGCTGCTGGGCAAGGGCGCGATGAAACCGACCGTCCTGGTCCTGGTGCGGCCCTCGCCCGGCATGCCCCGGGACAGTGAGTGCGAGGACGTCCCGCACGGCCCGCAGGCGCAGAGCTACTTCACCACCGACGTGCCCGCCGACCTGCGCGCCACCTACCGGGTGCTCGGCGGACCGGGCAGCCTCGGCGTGATGGGCGACTCCACCGGCGGCTACTGCGCCGTCAAGCTCGGCATGGTGCACCCGGGCACCTTCCCGGTCGCGGTCTCGCTCTCCGGCTACTTCAAGGCGGCGGAGGACGTGACCACCGGCGACCTCTTCGGCGGCAGCCGGCAGCGCCGGAACGAGGCCGACCTCGACTGGCGCCTCGCCCACCTGCCGATGCCCGCGCTCACCGTGCTGCTCGCCGACAGCAGACAGGACGGCAGCACGTACGCCGACTCCACCGCCTTCGCGGCGAAGGCCCGGCCGCCGCTGGTGGTGGCCCAGGCGACGGTGGACACCGGCGGCCACAACTTCACGACCTGGGACCGGCTGGTCCCGCCCTCGCTCGGCTGGCTCAGCGCGCACCTGCCGGACCCGTCGTGACCCCTGTCCGCGACCTCCGCCTACCGGGCGAGCAGCGGCAGCGGCGCCCCCGTACGGGCGGGCAGCTCCAGCCGGGTCAGCAGCGCCGACGGGGAGACCTCGACCACCCGGCAGCCCGCGCGGTGGCGGCAGTACCGGGCCACCGACGGGCCGCGCAACCGGTCGAAGCGGCGCCGGGTGGCGGCACCGAGGACGAGCAGGTCGTCCGGGCCGGTGACGGCGGCGACCAGGGCGGGCCCCGGCTCGGCGTTCACCACCATCGGGCGGATGACCAGGCCGGACGGATAGCCGCCGTAGGCCTGCTCGAACGCGACGTCCAGGCGCCGCCGGGCGGCGTGCTCCAGCTCGGACGGCGGGTGTGGACCGTCCTTGTCGCCCGCCGCCCAGGCGGCGACGGGCACCAGCACGGCCGCGTGCCGGGCCGCCTCGCCGACGGAGTGGTAGAGGGCGGCCAGACTGCTCAGTGATCCGCTCAGGCCGACGACCACCCGGATGGTTCCGCTGGTGGTCCCGGTCGTGTTCGCGGTGGTGGTCCCGGTCATGGCCGTTGTCCTCCGTCTCTCCGGTGGCCCGCACCGGTCGAGTTCTGCTGGTCGGGTGCTCCTTGCTCCGGATGCCTCCAGTGAATCCCGGAACCACGTCGTCCGGACCGGCGCTGACACCACCATGACGCCGGTCACACGCTTCTTGACGCCCTGCTGACAGCCCCCGGTCCACCCGGGGCAACCCGGCTTCGGCGTGAAGCCGGTCAGCGGGTCGATCGCCCTGATGCCGGGGAACGGCCCTTCCGAGGCCGTGTCAGGAGGGCGTCAAGGACGGTCGTCGGGGCGTACGGCCCGCGTCAAGGGCGGGTGCGGTCGGTGTGCGGAGGGTTTCCACTGGAGGTGTCCGGGCCGAGCGGCCCACCGTCCGAAGGGGACATTCGCAGTGAACGACACCGCCCTCGCCGTCGAACCTCCGCCACGCCGGACGGTCCGGCTCGTCGATCGTCCGGCCGAGCAGCCGGAACCTGCCGTACGGGCCCCGGAACCTGCCGTACGGGCCCCGGAGCCGGACAGCGGCCACGACCGCAGCCGCCCGACGCACTGCCGCATCGCGATGCGGTTCGAAGACTGACCCGGAGGAGTGCCACCATGACCCAGCTCGCCGTCCCTGCTGTTCCCTCCGCCCCCGCCGACGCGCTCGGCGACCCCTGGCCGGCCTCGGCGCGGCCCGGCCCGGGAGCCGACCTGCTGGTCGGCGGGGTGGGGCTGGCCGAGGCGGCCGAGCGGTTCGGCACGCCGCTGTACGTGCTGGACGAGGGCGAGGTGCGCAGCCGCGCGCGGGCCTACCGGCGGGCGCTGCCGCACGCCGAGGTGCTGTACGCGGCCAAGGCCTTCCTGTGCAGCGCGATGGCCGACTGGGTGGGGGAGGAGGGGCTGGGGCTGGACGTCTGCTCGTCCGGCGAACTGTGGCTGGCCGTCTCGGCGGGTTTCCCGGCGCAGCGGATCCTGCTGCACGGCAACGCCAAGTCGCCGGAGGACCTGCGGCTGGCGCGGCGGCTGCGGGTCGGGCGGATCGTGATCAACGGCCCGGCGGAGATCGCCCGGCTGGCGGCGCTGGTGGCTGCGGACACTCCGCAGAAGGTGCTGGTGAGGGTGGTTCCCGGGATCGCGGCGGGGCACCACGCGGCGGTGCGGACCGGCGGCGGCGGGCAGAAGTTCGGTTTCCCGGTCGAGGGCGGCGACGCCGCGGACGCGATCGCCCGGGTGCTCGACCAGCCGGGGCTGGAACTGGCGGGGCTGCACTGCCACCTGGGGTCGCAGATCACCGAGGTGGAGCCGTACCTGCGGGCGGTGGACGCGTTGGTGCGGCTGCTCGCCGAGGTGCGGGAGCGGCACGGGGTGGAGCTGCCGGAGCTGGATCTCGGCGGCGGGCACGGGATCACGTACCTGCCGGGCGACGCGGAGTTCGACCTCGCCGAGTTCGCGGTCCGGGTGACCGACCGGCTGGCCGTGCGCTGCGCGGAGGCCGGGCTCGAAGTGCCGCACCTGATCGTCGAACCCGGCCGCGCGATCGCCGGACCGGCGGCCGTCGCGGTCTACCGGGTGCTGTCGGTGAAGCACGCGGCGGACGGCCGCACCTTCGTGGCCGTGGACGGCGGGATGAGCGACAACCCGCGCCCGGCTCTGTACGGATCGGAGTACAGCGTGCGACTGGTGGGCCGCAGGTCCGACGCGGGCGCGGCGCGGGTGGACGTGGTCGGCCGCCACTGCGAGGCGGGGGACGTGCTGGTGCGGGACGCGGCGCTGCCTGCGGACGTGCGCCCGGGAGACCTGCTCGCGGTGCCCGCGGCCGGGGCGTACCAGCTGTCCATGGCGTCCGGCTACAACCTGGTGGGCCGCCCGGCCGTGGCGGCGGTCCGCAACGGCCGCGCCCGCCTGCTGATCCGGAGGGAGACGGTCGAGGACTTCCGCCTGCGGGAGGTCGGCCGCTGAGCCGACGGCCTGGCACCCTCCCGCGGGCGCTGTCCACGGGCCGGCCCGCCGGTCCGCCGACGGTCGGGCGAGAAGTCGGCCGGGCCGACTTCTCGCGCAGCGCCGGTCAGCCGGTGCGGGCGTTCACGCCGGGCAGCGTGGCATGCGCCGCCCCGCCACCGTCGCGCGCGGGGCGTCGCCCCGCCGAGTCGGCGAGCGGCTCGACGGGGCGACGTCCTCAGGAGTCCGGGCTCAGCCCGCGTGGGCGGCGCTGACCAGGTCGGGCAGCAGCTTCGCCGCGTCGGGCGTGCCGAGGCCGGTGACCGGGTCCCAGCCGGTGGTGGCGGAGTAGCCGGGCACCGTGGGGTCGGTGGTGTTGTTGCCGAGGGTCACGTCGTTGAAGTCGGCCGCGTACGCGGCCGGGTCGGCGGCCAGCTTGTACAGGGCCGGGTTGATCTGGCCGAGGCCGCCGCCGTTGATCTGGTCCGCGATCGAGACCAGGCCGGCCCACTGCGGACAGGACAGCGAGGTTCCGCCGATGTCGTACCAGCCCGTGCTGCACGGCGTGCCACCGCACTTGAGACCGGAGCTGCCGTCCGGCGGCAGCGACAGGTAGACCAGCGCGCCCGTGCCGGGGGCGGCCTGGAGGGCGACGTCCGGCGTGGCGCGCTTGGTGCCGATCGCGGTGGAGCCGGCGGGCAGCGCCGACTGGTAGGCGGGCCTGTCGAAGACCTGGCTGAACCCGCCGCCCGAACCGCTCCAACCCACCTCGGCCGCACCGGCGTTGGTCCGGCAGGCGGCCGGGTTGTCGGTGCTGTCCACGGTCCGGCCGCCGGTCGCGCCGGGGTCGGTGCACAGGAACGTGCCGCCCACGGCGGTCACCAGCGGGTCGGAGGCCGGCCATTCCACGGACGGGTACGGGAGGGTCGAGCCGCCCGACTTCACCGGGGTCTTCACGGAGCCGGTCGTGCCGTCGTCGCCGGTGGAGCCGAGCACCGTGACGCCGTTCAGGGCCGCCGACTTGAAGGCGTGCCGCAGCGGCTCGATCGACTGGCTGCCGGCGAACGCGCCCTCGGCGGAGGCGAAGGACTGCGAGATGACGTTCGCCAGGTGGTGGTCGACCACGTACTGCTCGGCGTTCATCAGGGTGGGCAGGCCCTGGACGCCGAGCGTCTCGGCGGTGGGGGTGCTGACCAGCAGGATGTTGGCCCCGGGGGCCATCGCGTGCGCGGTCTCGACGTCGAGCGCGACCTCCAGCGCCCAGGCGGCCTTGCTCTCCTGGCCGGTGCCCTGGCTGGTGGACGGCGGCGCGGTGGTGCCCGGCGCGCCCTGGACGTGCAACTCGCTGAAGGTCGGCATGCCCGGCTGGCAGGTCACGGCCTCCTCGCCGCACATCGCGGTGACGCCGAAGGCCTGGTCGAAGACGTGCAGGTCGTGCGCCATGGTGTCGCTGCCGTACGAGTCGAGGATCGCGATCGTCTGGCCGCGGCCGTCGAAGCCGCCGGCGTAGAGCGGGCCCAGATTGTAGGCGGCCCGGATGCCCTGCGGGCTGAAGCAGCGGCGGCCCGCCGACGCGCACTGGGCGGGGGTGGGGGGAGTGGTGCCGGCCGACACCTGGGTGTAGTCGGCCACCGCGGGGTGCACCGTCGGGTAGCCGACGGCGGCCTCCGCACTGGTGACCGTCGGCACGGCGAGCGCGCCGGAGGCCGCGAGGGCCAGGCTGCTCACCCCTGCCAGGAGTATTCGGCGCATGCTGGGAGCCTTCAACTGGTCCTCCACGAGGGTGGGTTGGGGGACAACGGCCGGTACCCGGGCCGGATCGTGCGACGCCGGGTACGCGAGGGGGCTCCGGGACACAAGGTCACGGCCGGGCGAGTGTAGGCGTGGGGACAGCCCGGCCTCAATGGGCTCGTCGGAATTCAGAACGACCTCTGACCTACCCCCGGGAAGAGCGCCATCCGTCGAATGCCCAGCCCGGGTGGGAGGCGGCGAGGAACGGCAGGTGAGCGTCCCGGTCCGCGGCCGGGCCCGCTGTTCGGTCATAACGGAACGGTTGCGGAGCCCGCCCTCGGGAGCGCAGGGGTTGACGGAGTGGGGAGGGCGGGCGTTTGCTGTGTCCGCTCGTGCGAACCTGTTGGGTTGTGGTTCTTTTTGTGGGTTTGAACGTTCAAACCGGCGAACGCCTCGAGCGCACTCCCCCTTTTCCTTCCGTCCGGCGCCATCCCCTCAGGAGGAATGCAATGTCACACCTTTCTCGTCGCGGCCTGATCCGCGCCTCCGGGGCCGGTCTGCTCGCCCTGGCCGCCGGCGGTGCCCTCGCGGCCTGTGGTGGCGGCTCTGATCCGGGCGGAGGCTCGGGTGGGGACGCCGAGACCGGGACCGTCACGGTCTGGTCCTGGGCCACGGCCGCCGCCGCGCTGCGCGCGGTCGTCCCGGCGTTCGAGAAGGACAATCCCGGCATCAAGGTCGACGTCCAGGACATCGGCAACCCGGCCATCTGGGACAAGATCACCGTCGGGCTCGCGGCCGGCGGGCAGGGGCTCGGCGACGTGCTGCACATCGGCTGCGACTACCTGCCCGGCTACCTGGACAAGTTCCCCGGCGGCCTGGCCGACCTCTCCGCGTTCGGCGCGGACACCCACAGGGACGCGTTCGCCAAGGGACTGTGGCCGGTCGTCACCGGCAAGGACGGCCACGTCTACGCGCTGCCCTGGGAGGTCAACCCACTCGGCTTCTTCTACCGCCAGGACTGCTTCGACAAGGCGGGCATCGACCCGACCACCCTTGCCACCTGGGACGACCTGATCGCCGTCGCCGACCGCTTCAAGGCCGCCAACCCGGGCATCTCCCTCATCGGCATCAACAAGGCCGCCAACCCCGACCCCGACCTCGACTTCCTGCAGTCCCTGATGCAGCTCCAGGGCGCGTTCTACTTCGACCTCCAGGGGAAGGTCACCCTCGGGTCCGAGCCGGACGTCCGCGCCCTCGCCACCGTCAAGCGCCTGGACGCGGCCGGGCTGGTCGCCGACGCCCCCGGCGACCAGGGCTGGGCGACCCTGATGAAGGCGGGCAAGCTCGCCGTCGCCCCGATGCCCGCCTGGGCCGCGCACTACCTGGAGGCCAAGTTCCCCGACCAGAGCGGCAACTGGCGCCTCGCCAAGCCCCCGGCCGTGACCCCCGGCGGCAGGCGCACGGCCCTGGTGAACTCCACCCACCTGGCCGTCGCGGCCTCCAGCCCGCGCCGCCGTGCCGCGTGGAAGTTCGTCGAGTACGCGCTCACCCGGCCGGCCTCGGTCAACGCCATGTTCGCCGCCGGCGGTGTCTTCCCCGCGCTCACCGCGGCCTACGCCGACCCGACGTACGCCGCGCCCCACCCGTACTTCGGCGGCCAGCCCGTCCTGAAGACCTTCGCGGACCTGGCCGTCGACGGCGGCGACCCCACCAACTACTCCGGCGACTACGCCCGCGCCCTCAAGCTCGCCGGCGACGCCCAGACGAAGGTCTTCCTCAAGTCCGGCGACCCGGCCGCCGTCCTCCAGGACGCCGCCAGGCAACTCGCCCAGCAGACCGGACGAACGATCGCATGACCGCCGCCGCACCGCCCGTGGCGCTCGCCGAGGCACCCGCCAGGAAGAGCGCACGGACCCGCCGCACCGCCCGCCTGCGCCGCGCCGCCGTGCCGTACCTGCTGCTCGCCCCCGCCCTGATCACCTTCGGCGTGTTCAAGGCCTACCCGGTCGTCGACTCCCTGCTGCTCTCCTTCACCACCGGCGCCGGTACCGCCACCCGCGCCGCCGGGCTCGCCAACTACCGCCGCCTGCTGGACGATCCGCTGTTCTGGACGGCCCTGCGCAACACCGCCGAGATCCTCGCCGTCCAGGTCCCGCTGATGCTGGCGCTCGCCCTGCTGACGGCCGTCGGCATCAACTCGGCCGTGGTGCGCTGGCGCGCGGTGTGGCGGCTCGGCGTCTTCATGCCGGCCGTCACCGGCCTGGTCGCCACCGGCGTGATGTTCGCCTTCCTGCTCAGGACCGACGACGGCGCGGTGAACCGGCTGCTGGAGGCCGTCGGCCTGCCCGCCGTCGACTGGCTCGGCCAGCCGTTCTGGGCCCGGATGGCGGTCGTCCTGGTGCTGACCTGGCACTACACCGGCTACAACGCCGTCATCTACCTGGCCGGCCTCCAGTCCATCCCCAAGGAGCTGTACGAGGCCGCGATGGTCGACGGCGCCGGTCCGGTCCGCCGCTTCACCGCGATCACCGTCCCCGCCCTGCGCCCGGTGCTGCTGTTCACCGTCGTGCTGTCGACCATCGGCACACTCCAACTCTTCGACGAGCCCTACGTGTTGACCGGCGGAGGCCCGGACAACGCCACCCTGACCGTCTCCATGTACCTGTACCAGAACGGCTTCCGCTACTTCGACTTCGGCTACGCCTCCGCCATCGCGTACGCCCTCACCCTGCTGGTGGCCGTGCTCGGCGCGGTCCAGATGCGCCTGATGGGAGAGAAGGAAGGATGAACCGCAGGAAACCCCGCGGCTGGCCGCTGACCTTCCTCCTCGCCGGCCTCACCGGCCTCTCCGTCGCCCCCTTCTACTGGCTGCTGGTCTCCACCACCCGCAAGGACACCGAGATCTTCGACTGGCCGCCGCACCTGCTGCCCGGCGGGGGTCTCGGCGACAACCTGCACCGGCTCGACCGGAGGATCGGCCTGCTCCGGGTGATCGGCAACTCCCTGCTGGTGGCCGGCATCCAGACCGTCGGCGCGCTGGTCGTCGCCCTGCTGGCCGGCTACGCCTTCGCCAAGTTCCGCTTCCGCGGCCGGACCCTGCTGTTCGCGCTGCTGCTCTCCACCCTCGTCGTGCCCGAACAGGTCATGCTGGTGCCGCTGTTCAAGATGATGAGGAACTTCGGCCTGCTCGACTCCTACCAGGCGATCGTCCTGCCCGGACTGTGCGTGCCCTTCGCCGTCTTCCTGATGCGCCAGTCGCTGACCAGCCTGCCGGACGAACTCCTGGACGCCGCGCGGGTCGACGGCGCGGGCGAGTTCCGAGTGCTGTGGAGCGTCGTCGTCCCGGTCATGCGGCCGGTGCTGGCCGCGCTCTCGATCTTCCTCTTCCTGGGCTCCTGGAACCAGTTCGTCTGGCCGCTGATCGCCCTGCGCAGCCCCGACATGCACACCCTGCCAGTCGCCCTCGCGACCCTGTACGGCAACAAGGCCACCACCGACTACGGCGCGATCCTTTCCGGCACCGCCCTGTCCACCCTGCCGATGATGGTCCTCTTCCTGGTCCTCCAGCGGCAGTTCATCTCCGGCCTGCTGGCCGGCGCCACGAAAGGCTGAGCACCATGACCGACATCTGGGAGCCGCACGCCCCCGCCGCCGTCGAGGCGCTGCGCCCGTTGGACGCCGAGGGGTTGGACCTCAGGGCGAGCGGAGCGGCCACCGCCCGGGCGGTCGCGGACGGCGTGGTCGAGGTGACCGCGCAGGACACGGGGCCGGTACGGATCGAGTGGCGGGTGCCCTGCGTGGACGCCACCGCCTTCTGGACGCCCGAACCGCGCGGCACCGGCTGGCTGCCCGCCTCCTGGAGCGCGCCGTGCCGCACCGGCCTCGCGGCCGGGGCCCCGATCGCCGCGCTGGTCGGCACCGGGGACGTCGCGCTGTGCGCCTTCGCCGCCGAGCGCCCCGACGTCCTGGCCGGGGCCGGAGTGGTCGAGGAGACCGGCGAGTTCCGCTTCTGGGCCCAGGCCGAAGGCGAGCTCACCGTCCGGATCGACACCTCGGGCCGGCACTTCGCCCGCTGCCTGGCCGACCTCGCCGCCTGGTGGGGGAGCGGCCGCACCGCCGACATCCCCGGCGCCGCCCGCCGGCCCGCCTACTCGACCTGGTACTCGATGCACCAGGACGTCACGCCCGAGGGCGTCGAGGCCCAGGCCGCACTCGGCAAGGGGCTCGGCCTGGACGTGATCATCGTGGACGACGGCTGGATGACCGCCGACCGCACCCGCGGCTACGCCCACTGCGGCGACTGGGAGCCGGTGTCGCTGCCCGACACCGCCGCGCACGTCGAGCGGGTGCACCGGCTCGGCGTGCGCTACCTGCTCTGGTACGCCCTGCCGTTCATCGGAAAGGACAGCGCCGCCTTCGGGAAGCTCGGCCGCCACGCCCTCGCCGACGCCGCCCACCTGGGCGCGGTCGTGGCCGACCCGCGCTACCCCGAGGTCCGCGACTTCCTCACCGACCGGCTCGCCCGCGCCGTCGAGGAGTGGGGCATGGACGGGCTCAAGGTCGACTTCGTCGACTGGTTCTCCCGCGGTCCGGTCCCGGAAGCGGGCCCCGAGGCGGACTGCGCGAGCGTGGACGAGGGCGTGGAGCGGCTGCTCGCCGCCATCCGTCGGCGGATCACCGCGGCGAACCCGGAGGCGATGGTCGAGTACCGCCAGCCGTACGTCAGCCCGGCCCTGTGGCCGTACGTCACCATGGTGCGCGCCACCGACTGCCCGCTCGGCCCGCAGGAGAACCGGCAGCGGACCGTCGACCTGCGGCTCGCCGCGGGGCCCGTCCCGGTCCACTCCGACATGCTGATGTGGCACCCGGCCGAGCCGCCGGAGCAGATCGCCTGCCACCTGATCAACGTGCTGTTCTCGGTGCCGCAGGTCTCCGTCGACCTCGCCGCGCAGAGCCCGGCCCAGCGCGAGGCGATCGCCTTCTGGCTCGGCGTCTTCCGCGAGCACCTGGACACCCTGCAGCTCGGCGAGCTCCGCCCGTCCCGCCCCGACCTCGGGTACCCGCTGGTGACGGCGCTGGGCGGGGACACCGTCGCGGTGGCCCGCTACGCCGCCCTGCCGGTGGACGCCTCCGGCGACGGCTGGCGGACCCTGCTGGTGGCCAACGCCGACGCCGACCCGGACGTCCGGCTGACCGGCGGCAGCGGGGCGGCGGTGGCGACCGTGCGGGACGCCCGGGGGCGTATCGTCCGCCGGGGCGAGGTCCGGCTCGGCCTCGCCGCGCCGATCCCCGTACCGCGCGGCGGGCTGCTGACCCTGTCCCGCGGCTGACCGTTCGACGGGCACCACCGAGCACCACGACTGGAGGACCGCATGCAGGGAGCACGCCGGCCGCGGCGCGGCGCCACCACCATCGAGGAGGTCGCCCGAGCGGCCGGAGTCTCCCGGCAGACCGTGTCCAACGCGCTCAACGCCCCGCACCGGGTCCGCCCGGAGACGCTGGAGCGGGTGACCACGACGATCCGCGAACTCGGCTACCAGCCCGACCAGTCGGCCCGTTCGCTGCGCAGCGGCGCCAGGCGCACCATCGGCTACCTCGCCCCGGTGGACGACCCCTACGACCCCAACCCGCTGATGGCCGGCTTCCTGGAGGCCCTGGTCGACGCGGCCGGGGAGCAGGGCTGGCGGGTGCTGCTGTTCCGCCCGCTCCGGGGCGCGGCGGACCCGGCGGCCGCCATCGACGAACTGGTGGCGGCCCGCCAGGTGGACGGGCTGGTGCTGGCGGACGTGCTCGCCGCGGACGCCCGGGTCGACCACGTCGCCCGGCTCGGCGTCCCGTTCGTCACCTTCGGCCGGACCGGGCCGGCGCAGCCGCAACACTGGGTGGACATCGCCAACGACGCGGCGATGGCCGCCGTGGTGCGCCACCTCGCGGCGCTCGGCCACCGGCGGATCGGGTACCTCGGGGCCTCCGAGGACTTGCCGTGGATGGCGGCGCGCCGGGCGGGCTTCCTGGCCGAGGCACGCCGGCTGGGACTGTCCGCCGGCAGCGTCACCGTCACCGCCGCCCGGCCGGAGGCGGCGGCCGTCCGGGAGTTGCTGCGCGGACCGGAGCGGCCGACGGCCGTCGCGGCGGGCAGCGACCTGCTGGCGCTGGACGTGTACGAGGCGGTGCGGGCGGAGGGCCTGGCGGTCGGGCCGGGCGGGGTCGTGGTCACCGGCTTCCACGACACGCCGCTCTGCCGCCATCTGCACCCGGCACTGACCTCGGTGCGGCTGCCGCTGGGGGCGATCGCCGCCGCGCTGGTCGGGCGGCTGCTCGACCAGGTGCGGGGAGCCACCCCGCCGCCGACGGGTGTGGAGCTGCTCACCGAGCTGGTGGTGCGGGGCAGCTCCGGAGCGGGACCCTAGGCCACGGCCGGTGCGGTGACCGGCCCGCGGACCGCGTCACCGCGGCCGTCACCGCAGCAGTCACCGTCGCCTCCCGTGCGGCCGGGTGCATCGTGCCGCGCGCCCTCACCGCCGTACCGGCCGGAGGGCGCGCCGGCTACGCCGGCTCAGGCCCGGTGGGCCGCCGGGCGCTCAGGGGACGCCTCCGCGAGCGCCCGCTCCACGGCCTCGACCCCGGCGCGCAGCCCGTACACCGGGGTGGCCGGCTGCTGGCGCCAGGAGTCGTCGATGCCGCCCGCGTCCACGGTGTCGAAGCCCAACTCGTCGACCAGCGCCCGCACGACCTGCTTAGCCGCCTCGTCGTCGGACGCGACCGGCACGGCCAGCCGCTCCGGGTCCCCCACCGGGAGGGGCCGGTCCAACAGGTCCTGCGCGTAGGTGCCGTTGAACACCTTCACCACCGGGTGGCCGAGGTGCTGCTCGGTCCAGCGGCTCTCCGTCAGCCCGCCGTCCTCGATCGCGTCGATCCGCCCGTCCCGCTCCTTGGGGTAGTAGTTGCCGGTGTCGATCACCGCCACGCCCTCGGCGGCGCCGTCAAGAAGCCCAGCGGGCAGGTCCGGCACGTTCTTCAGCGGCACCGTCACCACCACGACCTGCGCGCCCTTCGCCGCCTCGGCGGCCGTCACCGCCTTGGCGCCCGTCTCCTCCGCCAGGGCCTTCAGCGACTCCGGACCGCGCGAGTTCGCCACCGAGACCTCGTGCCCGAGGGCGGTCAGACGCCGCGTCAGGTTGCCGCCGATGTTGCCCGCACCGATGATGCCGATCTTCATGGGAAAGCCCCTCGCTGTTCGGGTGTGGCACAAGCTCGTCGTCCTGCCCCAACCCGGCGGCGGGCGGATCTGTTCCCGCCGCGAGGGTGGGGCCCCGACCAGGGCCCGATCACGTACACGGTCGGCGTCGAGCGTGCCCGGGCCGGCTGGAGCGACTGGCCGGAGGCCCCGTAACGGCACCGGAGCCCGGCTAGCAGAATGGGGCCGCCTGGCGACCCCGACGGCCGTGGAGCGGCTGCACGAGCTCGCCCTCTCCGGGGGCCTCAAGCCCTCGAACGCCTTCTGGGAGCAACAGCGCGCCCCGTATCAGGACCTCACCGCTCGGCTGTGTGGTCCTGAGCTCCAACTCGCCGTAGAGACGGCCCTGTTCCGGACCGACGATCCCACCCAACTCGAACAACTCATCACCGTCCATGACATCCTGAGGACATGACCCACGCCATGGTGCCGCCGTTGTTAACGGTCGCGGTACTCCTGCTCGTCATCAAACTGGCCCGACGACGGCGAAACGGCAAGCCCTCACAGCTGCTCCCGCGATCGCTCCCGGCACGGGCGACGGCGGTGACCACCGTCGCCCTGGTGGTGATCTCGGGAGTAGCGGCAGGTCGGCCCTGGGACGCGTCGGTCATCCCGGCCGTCTCCCTGGGCGGCCTGGCGGGGGCCTTGGTGGACCTCCGCCACCGCTGAACCCGGCGCGGACCCCTACTCGAAGCGCGAGGGATCACCGGCCCCGCGCCGGACGATCTCCGCCTCGCCGCCGGAGAAGTCGATCACCGTGGTCGGTTCGGTGCCGCACTCGCCCGAGTCCACCACGGCGTCCAGCACGTGGTCCAACCGCTCCTTGATCTCCCACCCCTGGGTCATCGGCTCGTCCTCGCCGGGGAGGATCAGGGTGCTGGAGACCAGCGGCTCGCCGAGTTCGGCGAGCAGCGCCCGGGTGACGGCGTGGTCGGGGATCCTGACGCCCACCGTCTTCTTCTTCGGGTGCAGCAGCCGGCGCGGCACCTCCTTGGTGGCGGGGAGGATGAAGGTGTAACTGCCCGGCGTCGCCGCCTTGACGGCCCGGAAGACGTAGTTGTCGAGCTGGACGAACTGCCCCAGCTGGGCGAAGTCCTCGCACATCAGGGTGAAGTGGTGGCGCTCGCCGAGGCGCCGGATCGAGCGGATGCGCTCAAGGCCCTCGTGGTTGTCCAGCCGGCAGCCGAGCGCGAAACAGGAGTCGGTCGGGTACGCGATGAGGGCCCCGGACCGGACGCTGTCGGCCACGGTGCTGATGGTCCGCGGCTGGGGGGACTCTGGGTGAACGTCGAAGTACTTCGCCATTGGCCGACCCTACGGGATGCCGGGCACCGATCGGTGCACCCGCGACGTCCCGCATCCTGGCGGGCCGCCGGCTTGCGGCGTACGGTCGGCAGCCATGGGCATCGACCAGGCGCGGGTGAACCGGATCTTCCTGCCCGGGACGTATTCGGAGGGCGTGCCGTACGGGCTGTTCCGTGAGCTGCGGGCGCAGGCGCCGGTCTGCTGGGTGGAGGAGCCGGTGGTGGGGGAGTGGCCGGCCGGCCCGGGGTACTGGGCGGTGCTGCGGCACGCGGACGTGAAGCACGTGCTGCGCAGCCCGGAGGACTTCTCCTCGTACCTCGGCGCGACCCAGATCCGCGACCCCGACACCCGGGCCGATCTCGAGTTCGCCCGGGCGATGATGCTCAACCAGGACCCGCCCGACCACTCCCGGCTGCGCCGGGCCGTCGCGGCCGCGTTCACGCCGCGTGCGCTGCACGAGCTGACCACGGCCATCGAGGAGCGCGCGGCCGAACTCGTCCAGGCGATCCGGCCCTTGGGCGAGGTCGACTTCGTGCCGATCGCCGCTGACCTGCCCGTGTGGACGCTGGCGCGAATCCTCGGCGTGCCGGAGCAGGACCGGCAGCTGCTGGTCGACTGGTCGAACCGTGTGATCGGCTACCAGGATCCCGACTACGCCCGGTCCGGTACCGCCGACCCGTCCCAGCTCACCGACATGGGCCGCACCGCGCTCGTCCACCGGCCCGCCGCCCTCACCACCCGCGACGGCCGCCCGCTCAACCCGCGCTCTCGCGCCGCCCTCGCCGACATGTTCGCCTACGCCCACGCGCTCGCCGAAAAGCCACCACCGGGCAGCATCGTCGCCCGGATGCGGGAAGCCGGACTGAGTGCTGACGAGTTCGAGACGATGTTCTTCCTGTTCGGAGTCGCCGGTAACGAGACGCTGCGTAACGGTCTGCCCGGCGGTCTGTACTCCCTGCTCATCCACCCCGACCAGTACGTCCGGTTGTCGCGACGGCCGGACCTGGTCGCCCCGGCGGTCGAGGAGATGCTCCGGTTCTGGCCGCCGGTGCTGGAGTTCCGGCGCACGGCCACCCGGGACGTGGTGCTCGCCGGTCAGCCGATCCGCGCCGGCGACAAGGTGGTCGTCTACCACGCTTCCGCCAACCGAGACGAGTCCGTCTTTCATGACGCGGACCGCCTCGACGTCGCCCGGATGCCGAACGATCACGTCAGCTTCGGCTTCGGCCCCCACTTCTGCGTAGGAGCGCGACTCGCCAGGGTCCAGATGGCGGCCCTGATCCGTCGTGTCGTTGCCGGGCTGCCTGGCCTGGAGCTCGCTCCGGGAGCACCGCCGAAGCGACTCGTCTCCAACTTCCAGAACGGGTTGAAGGACCTGCGCATGTGTTGGCGGTAACGGACGCGCTGCCGGCGGCAGCCCGGCGGACCGGTATCCGCCTCATGACATCCATCGAGTGGCACGGGCGGCCGGCACCGCCCTTTCGGTTCGGCGTCGGATCACTCTCGCGGAGGGGGCGGGTTTCGTCCGGGCTCGGCGGGGCCGGAGGCGTGGGCGGCGGTGGGTTCGGCGCGCCGGATGGCGATGACGGCGGCGTCGTCGTCGAGACGGTGGCCGACGTGGGCGAGGAGGTCGCGGCGGATGTGGTTGACGAGTGCCTCGGGGGAGGACTTGGTCCAGTGGGCGGCGCGATCGGCGAGCGGGTAGAACTCGCCGGTGTCGTCGCGCGCCTCGGTGACCCCGTCGGTGTAGAGCAGCAGCGTGTCGCCTCGTTCGAACGGGAAGTCGTCGCTCGGGTAGCTGCCGTCGCCGAGGTCGTTCACGCCGAGGGGCGGAGCGGGCGGAACGGACTCGACGGGCAGCGCGCGGCCGTCGCGCAGCAGGAGGGGCGGAGGGTGTCCGCAGTTGGTCATGCGGGCGACGGGCTCGTCGTCGGGCAGGTCGAGCAGGATCGCGGTGATGAAGTGCTCGACGATGTCGCCGCTCTCCTGGGCGAAGTCGGTGAGGTAGCGCCCCACGTTGTGGTCGAGCGTGGACGCCAGGTCCGTCAGGGTGTCGTGTTGTGCGGCGATGAGGCGGAAGGCGCTGACCAGCAGGGCCGACTCGCCGACGGCTGCCAGGCCCTTGCCCCGGACGTCTCCGATGACCATGCGGGTTCCGCCCGCGGTGCGGGTGGCGGTGTAGAGGTCGCCGCCGATCTGTGTCTCCTTCTCGGCGGCGAGGTACATCGTGGCGATCTGGAGCGGCCCGATCTGTTCGGGCAGCGGGCGCAGCAGGGCGCGCTGTGCGGCTTCGGCGACCGACTGGGCGCGGGCGAGCTGTCTGGCCCGGTGGTCGCGGACGCCGGTGAAAATGACGATCAGGACGCACAGGACGGCCAGCGCGACGATCTGCGCGATGTGGTTGCTGGTGGTGATGCCACCGTGGAGGAAGGCGATGAGGACCTGGGCGGCGACGGCCAGGGCTCCGACGAGGGCGGTCGGGCGCAGCCCGGCGAACGAGGGGGTGAGGGCGGGGGCGATCACCAGGAGCGGACCGAGGTGGATGCTGGTGGGGGAGTGGAGATCGACCACGGTGATCGCCGCGATGAGGGCGAGCGGGATCAGCAGCAGCGCCCAGCCCCGTTGCCCGCGCTGCTGGTGGCGGGCCGCGCGTGCTCGGACTTCCATATCCCCACTGTGCTCCTGGGGGTCGGCGAGCGCAGGTCTGTCCGGGCGGTTGCAACCACCGGTATCACCCGCATCCTCGCCGGAGCGCTCAGAGGACCGCGAGCGGATTGACCGGGGAGCCGGTGCCGCCGGGGATGTTCAGGGGTGCGGCGACGAGGAGGAACTCCCATCGTGAGGTGCGCGCGCACGCCTCGGCCAGCGGTTCCAGGTCCAGGTTGTCGATCAGAGACAGGCCCAGGGCGGTGATGGCCAGCACGTGGACCGGCGAGTGGACGCCGTCGACGGGGCTCGGGCGTACGTCGCTGTCGCCGTCGCTGCCCAGGGCCGAGGCCCGTGACTCACCCAGCGTGCGCATCGCGCCGGGATGCAGTCCCGCGCTGAGGTCGTCCGGGTCCCACGCGCCCAGCCGCCGCCGTCGGGCGAGGTGGCCCGTGCGGACGAGGAGGACGTCCTGGGGGCGGAGCGGGCTGCCCTGTTCCTCGGCGCAGACCAGCAGCTCCGAGCCGCCGATCGCCTCTCCCGGCTCCAGCCAGGACGTGCCGCGCAGGCGTGGCACGTCCAGCAGGACTCCTCGCCCCACCAGCCCGGGCAGCAGGTCGGTCACCGCGCCGTAGGCGGCACCTTGCGAGGAGAACACCTCCCGCGCCCGCACTCCCGCGAAGAGCAGTCCGCCGTACGCGATGTGGCAGAGCGCGTCCAGGTGCGTCTGCGCCTTGCCGTGGTAGTCGGAGGCGATGAAGTCCCGGTGCACGGTCGGCTCGGGGGCCGTGACGTCCGCCAGTTCGGTCATCTGGTGCAGTGCCGGCCTGTGGTTGTCGGGCCCCGGCACGGTGTCCCACGGCCGCCCCATGGCGACGACCTCACCCGTGCGTACGAGGCCGGCGGCCGCCACCCGTCGCCTCGCTTCGACCGGTCCGGGGAGCTGCGCGCGGCGCAGCTGCCGGAAGAGCGCGTCGAACTCGTCCCGGGTCATCGCCGGCCCGTTGGCACTGGTCATGGCACTCCTCAACCCGACCCCCGCTCTGCCGATGATGCGGTGACGGTCGCGGTACCGCCACCGTGCTCGGGGAGCGCGCGCGATCCGGCGGCGAACACCGCAAAGCGGGCAAAGTCCTAATATTGCATCGAAGGGTGCAGCTCCGTGGAGATGTGAGCGCTGTGGCGGCCATGACAGCTTCGGATGCGGCGGGGGTCGGCCCCGTACGGGCCCGTGAGCGGTTCATGCTCGGTGAACCGGTCGAGGGTGGCGTGCGGAGTCTGATCCTGAACTCCTGGCAACGCTGCCAGTCGATGGGGGTCTCCCCGTGCGGGTCCGAGCTACCGTACCGGCCGGACATCGATCTGGACGGCCGGCTGGTTCGCGCGGCCAGGCCCGTGCTGGACCGGCTGGCATCCAGGTTCGCCGGCAGCCGGATGAACGTGGCCCTGACCGACGCGGACGGGGTGGTGCTGCAGCGCCGTTTCGGCGATGCGTCCATGGTCGGGCAGCTGCCCGCGAACCAGAGCACCCCGGGTTTCGTGTTCGCCGAGCAGTACGGCGGGACCAACGGCATCGGGCTGGCGCTCACGGAGCGGCGGCTCATCCAGGTCTCCGGAGCCGAGCACTTCGCCGAGCGTGGCCAGTCGAACGCCTGTACGGCTATTCCCGTCCGTGACCCCCTCAGCGGACGGATCGAGGGCATCCTCTGCTTCGGCTATCCGCCCGTCTACGCGGACCCGCAGATGGTGGACCTGATCCGCAGGGCCGCCACCGCCATCGAGCGGCGCCTGCTGGCGCAGAGCTCGGCGCGAGAGCGCACCCTGCTGCGCGCGTACCTCGATTCCTGGCGCCGCGCCCAGACCGACCAGGCGGCCGAGGACGGGCGCCCGGTCGGTCTGGACGAGCTGGGAAGCGGGCTGGACCGGCACGACCGGACACTGCTCGAACAGATGGCCGCCGAGCTGATCTCCTCGGCCCGCCGTGCCGCGGTCGAGGTGACCCTTTCCCGGGGCCGGCTGGTCACCCTGCTGAGCCGCCCGGTGACCAGCCCGTCCGGGGTGGAGGGCTTCGTCATCGAGGCGGTCCTGCACGGCGACTCGCCGCCCCGGCCCGCCGCCCCCGACCGGGCCGGTCGGCCGGTCGGCGTCCAGGAGCCCACCATGACCGCCGCCGTCCCACCGCTCCGGCCGCCGGAGGTCGGCGCACCGGACCGCGGGGACAAGACGCCGTGCGCCCCCGGGCCCGGCGGGGCCACCAGGCTGCTGCTGCTGGGCGAGCCGGGCGTGGGACAGTACGCCGTCGCGGCCCGCCGCCGCCTGGAGCTGCTGTCCGAGGCCAGCACCCGCATCGGCACCACCCTGGACGTGACCCGGACCGCCTGGGAACTCGCGGAGATGGCCGTCCCGAGGCTGGCCGACTACGTCACCATCGACCTGCCCGAGACCGTCCTGCGCGGCGAGGAGCCCAGCGACCCCGTCAGCGAGCTGCACCGCACGGTGGTCCACGGCATCCGCACCGACTGCCCCTTCTACCCGGTCGGCGGGCGGGTCGACCTCAGCCCCACCACGCCCCACCGCCGCTGCCTGGCCAGCGGGCAGGCGGTGCTGGAACCCGATCTGCGCGAGGCCGCCGGCTGGATCTCGCAGGACCGCGAGGCGGCCGAGCGTCTCTTCGCGCACGACGTCCACTCCCTCATCACCGTCCCGCTGCTGGCCCGCGGCGTCGTGCTGGGCATCGCCGGCTTCTACCGCGCCCGGAACCCCGCCCCCTACGGGGACGACGACCGCTCGCTGGCCCAGGAGCTCGCCACCCGCGCCGCCATCTGCATCGACAACGCCCGCCGCTACACCCGCGAACACGCCATGGTCCTGGCCCTGCAGCACAGCCTGCTCCCACGCAGCCTGCCCGAGCAGAGCGCCCTCGACGTCGCCCACCGCTATCTGCCCGCCGAGTCCGGGGTGCGCGGGGACTGGTTCGACGTCATCCCCCTCTCCGGCGCCCGGGTCGCCCTGGTCGTCGGCGATGTCGTCGGCCACGGACTGCACGCCGCCGCCACCATGGGCCGTCTGCGCACCGCCGTGCACAACTTCGCCGAACTGGACCTCGCCCCCGACGAGCTCCTCACCCACCTGGACAACCTCGTGGGCCGCCTGGACCGGGACGAGGACGGCACGGAGCCCGCCACCGGCCATGACGGCATCATCGGCGCGTCCTGCCTGTACGCCGTCTACGACCCGACCTCACAGCGCTGCACGCTGGCTCGCGCCGGTCACCCGCCACCCGCGGTGATCCACCCGGACGGCACGGTCACCGTCCCCGACCTCCCCGCCGGGCCCCCGCTCGGCCTGGGCGGCCTGCCGTTCGAAACCGCCGAGCTGCACCTCCCCGAAGGCAGTCAGCTGATCCTCTACTCCGACGGACTCCTCGAAGACCACCGCCGCGACCCCGACGCGGCCCTCGACCGCCTGCGCACCGCCCTGGCCCACCCGAACCGCTCACCCGAGGACATCTGTCGCACGGTCGCGGAGGCCGTGGTACCCGAGCACCCGGCCGACGACGTCACGCTGCTCGTCGCCCGCACCCACGCCCTCGACCCCAGCCGGATCGCCACCTGGGACCTGCCCGCCGACCCGGCCCGCGTCGGCGACATCCGCGCCGCCGCCGCCCGCCGCCTGAGCGACTGGGGGCTGGAGGGGGTCGCCTTCGTCACCGAGCTGCTGCTCAGCGAGCTGGTCACCAACGCCATCCGCTACGGCACCGAGCCCATCCAGGTCCGTCTGATCCACGACCGCACCCTGATCTGCGAGGTCTCCGACGGCAGCAGCACCGCCCCCCACCTGCGCCACGCGGCCACCACCGACGAGGGCGGCCGCGGCCTGTTCCTCGTCGCCCAGCTCACCCAGGCCTGGGGCGCCCGCTACACGTCCAGGGGCAAGGTCATCTGGGCCGAATGCGCCCTGGAGGCGTCCGACGGCGTCCCCGACCTCTTCGAGAGCCACTTCTCCGAGAACCAGTTCGCCGACATTCCCGAAATCGGATGACCCGGCCTCCGGGCATCACCCGCCCTCCGGAGTTCAACGGGCCGCCGTGGCGCGTCGACACCACGGCGGCCGGGCCGAGCTGGTAGGAACGGTGGTCCATGCACCACACCTCCGATCTCCTGGCGGGTCCACCCCCGCGCCGTGGCCCACTCGTCCGCATCCGCGGTCTCGGCAAACGGTTCGGCGGCACTCCGGCGCTGGCCGGGATCGACCTCGACATCCGTCGCGGCAGCGTCCTGGCCCTGCTCGGTCCGAACGGCGCCGGCAAGTCCACCCTCATCCGGACACTCGCCGGGATCCACCACGCGGACCAGGGCGAGGTGACGGTGGCCGGGCACCCGCTCGGCACCGAGGCCGCCGCTCGTCGCATGGCCTTCATCCACCAGGACCTCGGTCTCGTCGAGTGGATGACGGTCGCCGAGAACATCGCCCTGGTCGCCGGCTACCCGCGCCGTCACGGGCTGGTCTCCTGGCGGCGGACCCGGGAGCGCTGCGCCGACGCCCTCGCCCTGATCGCCGGGCACCTCGACGCCGACGCGCGCATCGCCGACCTCGCCCCCGCCGAGCGCTCGCTGGTCGCCATCGCCCGCGCGCTGGCGACGCGGGCGGAGCTCATCGTCCTGGACGAGCCGACCGCCAGCCTCCCCGCAGCGGACTGCGCCCGGCTCTTCGCCGTACTGCGCGCCCTGCGCGACCGAGGGCACGGCATCGTCTACGTCACCCACCGGCTCGACGAGGTGTACCAGGTCGCCGACGCCTTCGCCGTCCTGCGCGACGGCCGTCTGATCAGCTCCGGCCCGCTCGCCGGCCACAGCCGCCTGCGCCTGGTCCACGACATCGTGGGCCGCGAACCGGTCAGCCGCCGGGCCGCCCCGGTCGCCCCTGCCGAGGGCCCGGTGGTGCTGAGCCTCGACGCAGTGCGGACCCCGGACGCCGGGCCGGTCAGCCTGGAACTGCGCGCCGGTGAAATCCTCGGCATGGTGGGCGTCACCGGCGCCGGCCACCACGACCTGGGCCGCGCCCTCGCCGGATCCCGTCCGATCCTCGGCGGACGGGCCCTGCTCGACGGCCGACCGTACGCCCCGCACACGGTCGCCGATGCCGTCGACTCCGGCGTCGGCCTGGTCACCGGCAACCGGCAGGAGGGGTGCGCCGCCGAACTGACGGTGCGCGAGAACTTCCTGGCGAACCCCCGGGCGGGCAGCCGGTCGGCGCTGCACTGGATCAGCCCCCGGCGCGAGCGGGCCCAGGCCGCCGCCCTGATCGAGCGGTTCTCGGTGCAACCCCGCGACAGCGAGGCACCGATCGCCACGCTGTCCGGCGGGAACCAGCAGAAGATCATGGTCGGCCGGTGGCTCCGGGCGCACCGGCGGCTGCTGGTCCTCGAGGAGGCGACCGCCAGCATCGACGTCGGTGCCAAGGCCGAGCTCTACCGCCTGCTCGACCGGGCGCTGGCCGACGGCCTCGCGGTCCTGCTCATCTCCACCGACTTCGAGGAGGTCGCCACCGTGTGCCACCGTGCCCTGGTGTTCGTCCGCGGGACCGTGACCGCGGAGCTGGCCGGCGCGGCCCTCACCGTCACCGAGCTCACCTCCGCCGCCTCGGCCATGCCGCCCGTCACCGACGGTGACGGCGACACGCGCACGGACCGATGAGCGAGCCCCGCTCCCGCCGACCCCCGCAGCACCGTCGGCGCGGACACCTGATCGGCGGCTACGGCCTGCCGGTCCTCGCCGTCCTGCTGTTCCTGATCTTCTCCCTCGCGCGGCCGAACACCTTCCCCACCCTCGACAACGTCTCCTCGATCCTGGCCAACCAGTCGATCCCCGCCATCCTCGCGCTCGGCGCGACGATCCCCATCGCCACCGGCAACTTCGACCTGTCCATCGGCTACGGCCTCGGTCTCGCGCACGTCGTGGTGCTGCGGCTCGTCGTCGACGGCGACTGGCCCTGGCCGCTCGCCTGCCTGGCCGTGATCCTGGGCGGAGCGGCCTTCGGAGCCCTCAACGGCGTCATCGTCGAGTTCGGGCGGATCGACTCCTTCATCGCCACGCTCGGCACCGGCAGCATCCTGTACGCCTTCACCGGCTGGATCACCGGCGGCGCCCGGGTCCTCCCCGGGCCGGGCGGCCTGCCGGTCGCCTTCACCGACCTCTACGACTCCACATTTCTCGGACTGCCGGTGTCCGCCTCGTACGTGCTCGCGCTCGCGGCCGTCCTGTGGCTGCTACAGGAGCGGCTGCCGCTCGGCCGGTACCTGTACGTCATCGGCTCCAACCTGCGGGCCGCCGAACTCGTCGGAATCCCCACCCGCCGCTACAGCGTCTACGCCTTCGCCGGATCGGGCCTGGTCGTCGGTTTCGCGGGTGTCCTGCTCGCCGCGCAGCAGCAGATCGGCAACCCGAGCGTCGGCCTGGAGTACCTGTTGCCCGCGTTCGTCGGCGCGCTGCTCGGCTCCACCGCCGTCAAACCCGGTCGCGCCAACGCCCTGGGCACCGTGGTCGCCGTCGCCGTCCTCGCCATCGGTCTGGCCGGCATCGGGCAACTCGGCGCCGACTTCTGGGCCGTGCCGCTGTTCAACGGGGCGACGCTGCTCCTCGCCGTCGGCCTGGCCGGCTACTCCGCACGCCGTCGACTGCGGGCCGGTGGCGCCGGGACCCGCGGTTCGGTCACGCCGCCGTCGACGGACGTGACGGCCTCCCGGGACACGCCATGAAGCGCGGTGCCGCGGCTGTGCTGGCAGCAGTCGTGCTGGCAACGGCGGGTACCGCCCTGGACGGCTGCCAGCGCGGCCTGTCGAGCGGGACCGGGGCTCCCGTGGCAGGGCCGTCGAGGGCCGCTTGCCCGGCGGCCACCCTCGCCAGGGCGAAGGCGGGCGTCCAGCAGGCCGAGCAGGGCGACGCCCCCTGGAACGGCCCCACCAGCGGCCCCAGGGCGGTTCCCGGCAGGACCATCGTCTACGTTGCCCAGACCATGACCAACCCCGGCGTCGTGGGGGTCGCCAAGGGCGTCATCGAAGCCGCGACGGTCATCGGCTGGAGCGTCCGGGTGATCGACGGGCAAGGCACGCCCGCCGGCATCCAGGCGGCGCTCGGCCAGGCGGTCAACCTCGAACCCTCGGGCATCGTCATCGGCGGCTTCGACCCGGGTCTGACCGCACAGCAGGTCGCGCAGGCCGGTTCGGCACACATCCCGCTCATCGGCTGGCACGCGGTCGCGGCCCCGGGGCCGAGCACGAACCCCCCGCTCTTCAGCAACGTCACCACCAGCGTCGGGGACGTCGCACGGCTCAGCGCGGACTGGGTCATCGCGGAGTCCAACGGCAACGCCGGAGTCGTCGTCTTCACCGACGACTCCGTCCCGTTCGCCAGGAACAAGTCGCAGCTGATCAAGGACGAACTCGCCAGCTGCCCCGGCGTGAGGCTGCTGGCCTCCGAGAACATCCCCATCCCGGACGCGACCAGCCGCACCCCCCAGGCGGTCTCCGCCCTCCTCGCCCGCTTCCAGGGCCAGTGGACGCACTCCGTCGCCATCAACGACCTGTACTTCGCCGACGCCGCTCCCGCCCTGCGCGCGGCGGGCAGGCCCGGCAACGCCGCCCCGTACAACATCGGCGCGGGCGACGGCGACCCCTCGGCCTTCCAGCGCATCAACAGCAGGCAGTTCCAGGCCGCCACCGTTCCCGAGCCCCTCACCGAGCAGGGCTGGCAGATCGTCGACGAGTTCAACCGCGCCTTCTCCCACCAGCCCGCCAGCGGCTACGCCGCCCCGGTCCACATCTCCACGGCCGCCGACAGCGGCGGAGCAACCTCCTGGGACCCGGCGGGCTACCGCCTGGCGTACCGGACGATCTGGGGCAGGTAGCGAGGGCGGTGCTGACGCGGTCCGTGTGTCAGGTCGCGTCAGTGCGGCCGTCGGAGACGGGCTGCTGCGAGGTGGCGGCCCAGCGCCGCCCCGCGCCGTCGGCGCTGCCGTCGAGCTCCGCCATCCGACTCGTCCAGGGCGCTGTCGCCGTGCGGGCCCGGCTCCTCCCCGTCCGGGAGCCGGTGCGCGACGAGCACGGCGATGTCGTCGTCGAGGCCGGCACCGCTGTACGCGACCAGGTCCCGGTGCAGGCGGTTCAGAAGCTCGCGCGGCGAAAGGGCGGTCCAGTCGCGGACACGCTGGGTGAGCGGGTAGAAGGCTCCGGTGCGATCGCGGGTCTCGGTGACGCCGTCGGTGTACAGCAGCAGTTGGTCGCCCGGACGGAAGGGCTCCACGTCGACGTGGTAGTCGCCGCCGAGCAGCACACCGAGGTTGAGAGGCGGTGACGGATCACGCGGGACGAGTTCGCTGATCCGGCCCTGGTCGATGAGCAGCGGCGGGGGGTGACCGCAGTTGACGATGCGGACCACGGGCTCGTCACTGGGAATCTCGGCGAGCACAGTGGTGATGAAGCGTTCCTCGCCGCCGGGGAGCTGGGCGGCCCGGCGGCTCATGCTCCGCTCCAATCTACGCGCTATCGCGGGCAGATCGGGCTCGTCGTGGGCGGCCTCGCGGAAGGCGGCCAGCATCGCCGCGGCCGTCTCCACCGCGAGCAGGCCCTTGCCCCGGACGTCGCCGATCAGCAGGCGCACACCGTGCGAGGTGCTCATCGCCTCGAAGAGGTCGCCGCCGATCCGGGCCTCCGCGGCTGCCGAGAGGTACAGGGTTTCGATGCTGATGCGGCCCAGGAGGTGGGGGACCGGACGCAGCAGCACGCGCTGCGCCGTCTCGGCCACCGAGCGTACGGTGGCCAGGGTGCGTTCCCGGCGTGTGCGGTGGGCGGCCAGAAGGGCGCCCAGCATCCCGACCAGTGCCGTGGAGAAGTAGGTGGCCACGTAGTGGCGCTCCCACAGGTAACCCACGTCGCGGCCCGCACAGCACGGAGTGCCCGCCAGAACGCCTTCGAAGACCATGGCGAAGACCGTGACGGCGGCGACGAAGGCGGGACCGTGGGCGAAGGCGGCGACCACGGGCAGGGCGATGAGCACAAAGCTCACCGGCCACCGCACGGGAGTGATCGGCTCCAGCGCCAGGACGGTCGCGACGTAGATGACCGGCAGCCAGCGTATCCAGGCGGGCTGGGCGGGCACCTGCGGCTCCGTCCCGTCCGGCTCCGTCCGACGCCGCCGGTCGGCCCCGCCTCGGCGCGGGAGCCTCACCGCGTGCTCCGGTGGCGGTGCGCCCGGTCGAACGACGGACAGCGGCGAACGGGCCGGGCCCGAGCGGGCGAAGCGGACCGCCGCGGCCCCACGAGCGGGGGGTCCGTCAGCGTGCCGGAGGGCATCCGCCCGGTCGGCGGCAGGAGTCCGACGGCCGCGGAGGGCGCCGCGACGTGCGGCGGTGCGACCCCGAACGCCCGGTGGCGGGTGTCGGCCGGTCCGTGATCCGCCTGTGCACACATACATCAATCATCACGGCACACCAGCCACTGCCGCCTGCGGACGGGGTCGGGCATGCGACCGCACGGCGCGGCACCTCCGACCTGGCCGGCCAGGCTCCGGGCGACGGCCCCGCTCCGCCCGATTCCGGCCGAGCTGCCCGGTCCGGAGCTCGCCTCCGACGAGCCACCGGGACGGCTGGTCCCGAACGTCCGGAACGGGTTGAAGGAACCGCGCATTCGTTGGGCACCGGGCCGCCGCAACCCCGCAGGTCCGGCGTTTCGGCGCTGAACATGACAGATAATCAACCGAGGTGGATCTTCCCGCGAGATCGTACGAGAATCAACATTTCAAGCGCATTTCGAGCTATTTGATCAACCGGATCCCTTTATTGTGTGATCTTTGCCACGGCATGACCTGGCCCGAAGGTTCCACTGTGGCGGTGGTTAATCTGGCCGAAACACTCCGCAGTGGCCTGATGTCGTCTGATCATTCGTCAGAAGTTCGGACTTGATGGCAGTGTGTCTGTAGCCGTACCACCTTCTGACCTGGTGCACACCGATCGTGTCCACGATGACGAATGGCTGAACTGTGCGCATGACCCGTTCGGATCGCGACGAAGCGACCACGCGGCCCCGCCTTACCGGCGAAAAGCTCACCACCCAGGAGTTCTCCCAGCTCGCCGGCACGGTCGGCGGCTACCCCTATGTGAAAATCGTGCTCGACCGAGCCGAGTCGGTCCTCCACTTCATCGACAGTGCGGACGGCATGCTCCACGTCCGCTACATCGCGTGCGAGATACTCGGCATGTCGATCGACGAACTCGCCCGCGGGCTCGATTCGTTCAATGACGATGTTTACCGGAATCCCGACCGCCGTTTCTATCTCGGCACCCTCGCCCTGCACACCCGCCACGGTGCGGACACGCAAGACCCGGACGGCCGGGCAGCCGGTGCGTTCCTGTCCCTGGAGACGGTCGACGTCGACACCATGGACCGGGACATGCTGCGCTCCTTCTACCACCGGGTGCGCGACCACATCGACCCGTCGCTGCCGCTGGTCCTCAAACCGGCCAACCACCGGCAGGAGGAGTACGTCGCGGACATCCCGGAGAGTGAGATACCCCGCGTCCTGTCCCACGAGCTGTACTCGACGGCCGCGTTCGTGCCGCTGAACGCCGGTGAGGCGTACGGGCGGCTGCGGGTGTACTCCTCCCAGGAGGAGTACCGGGCGGACGGCGAGCCGCTGGCGTGGCACGACATCGTGGTCATGCCCAGGGTGCCGGAGGACATCCCCCGGGTGGCCGGCATCATCCACACCGAGCACACCACCCCGCTCTCGCACATCAACGTGATGGCCTCCGGGTGGCGGATCCCCAACGCCGTGGGCATCGGCGCCGCCCAGCGGATCGACCGGGACGGGCTGGCCGGCCGCTGGGTCCGCTACCGGGTCGAGGCCGGTGGCACCGACCTCCATCTGGAGGCCGCACCGCCGCGCCCGGCGGGCGACCGGCCGGCGCCGGCACCGCGGGCCGAACGCGTCACCGTGGACCCGCCCGACCTGATGCCCACCCCGATCACGCCGTTGACCGGGCTGCGGGCCGGCGACCACGTCCGGTTCGGCACCAAGGCGGCCAACCTCGGCGAGCTCACCCACCTGCTGCAGCACGGGTCCCCGCGCTGGCTCGGCTTCTACCGCGTGCCGCGGCCTCCCCGGGACAACCTGATGCGCTACCTCGCCCGGCAACTCGGCCTCCCCGAGGACGCCGACGACGTCGAGCTGACGGCCGCCGCGCAGCGGCTGGTGAAGGAGTACGCCCAGGTGCCGCGCGGGATCGTGCTGCCGTTCTCCCTGCAGCAGCGCTTCCTCGACTCCTCCGCGGAGCTCCGGGACGTCCTCGACCGGCTCGACGCCTCGCTCCGGGACGGCACGGCGGACACGAGCGGGCTCTGCCGGGAGGCCCAGCGGTTGATCCGCACCACCCCGTTGCCCGACGCGTCCCGCGCCGAGCTCGACCGGGCCCTCGACCTGCACCTCTACGGCGCACCGGTGCTGGTCGTCCGCAGCTCCTCCAACGCCGAGGACCTGCCAGGCTTCTCCGCCGCCGGGCTCTACGAGTCGGTGGCGCACGTCAGCGGCACGGACGCGGTCGTCGACGCCGTCCGGGAGGTCTGGGCCTCGCTGCTGTCGCCGCGCGCCGTACTGCTGCGGCAGCAGGCCGGCATCCCGCTGGACCGCTGCCGGATGGGCGTGGTCGTGCAGGAGCAGGTCGGCGCCACCGTCGGCGGTGTCCTGGTCACCTGCGACCCGCTGAGTCCGCGGGACTTCCGCAGCGTCTACCTCAACATCTCGCCGCGCTCGGTGACCGAGGTGGTCAACGGTGAGGGCGCCCCGCTCCAGTACCTCTGCAACACCATGGAGGGCGGCAGCCGTACGGTCTCGCTGGGCGCCGCCGCCACCGACCTGGACGCCGGGACCAAGGCCCTCGTGGGCCGACTGGCCCTGATCAGCCGGCTGCTGCAGTCGCACTTCTCGCCCGACGAGAGCTACGCGGCCCCGGTCGACGTCGAGTGGGCGATCGAGGACGAGCGGATCAGCCTGCTCCAGCTGCGCCCCTTCCGCACCGCCGGCTGACACCGGCCGCGCGCGACGGCACGGCCGCGCGCGTCGCTGCCGTGCGGCGCCCGCCCGGCCGCGTGCCACCGCACCGGCCGGGCGCGCCCCGGAGCCGAACGCGCCCCGAACCGACCGAACTTCCCCAGGAGACAGCACCGTGAACCGGATCCTGTACGTCTACGTCAAGGGCGGAGCCCCGCTCGACTACGCCTTCCCGCGCATCGCCGCCTGCGGGGAACTGCACGTCCTCGCGCTGGCGCCGCTGCCCACCACCGCCGAGGAGCTCTGGCGGCCCAGCTGCACCAGCATCGAGACGGTCAGCGACGCGCCACGCGGAGACGAGCTGGTCGAGCTGATCGTCGAGTACGCGAAGTCCATCGGAGCCGACGCGGTGCTGACGCTCTCGGAGTTCGCGGTGCTCGCCGTCGCGCACGCCGCGCGCCGGCTCGGCCTGGCCGGCGCCGGCGAGGGGATCATCCGGGCCCGCGACAAGCGGTTGATGCGGGAGGCGTGGGCCGCCGCCGGGGTGCCGGTCCCCGGGTTCCGCCGGGTCGACAGCCTTGCGGACCTCGACGCCGCCCTGGCCGGGTTCACGCCCCCGCTGCTGCTCAAGCCGGCCTGGGGCGCGGGCTCGGTCGCCCAGATCGTGCTGGAGTCGGCCGCGGACGCCGCCCCGGCCTGGGAGGAGATCGAGCGCGGACTCCGGGCCGGCAGCCGGGTCGGCATGAACGAGCTCTACGCGCCGGACACCGACCGGGACCGGCTGGTCGAGGAGATCGCCCAGGGCTCCACCGAGGGCTGGTACGAGCAGCCCGGCTACGGCGACTACGTGAGCGTGGAGGGGATCGTCGCGGACGGCGTCTACCGCCCGCTGGCCATCACCGCCAAGCTGCCGACCGTGCCGTCCTTCGTCGAGGTGGCCAGCACCTCGCCCTCCGTCATGGCGGTGCCCCTGCAGCGCCGGATCGAGGAGGTCTCGCGGCAGGCCGTCGACGCGCTCGGGCTGGAGAACTGCGGCACCCACACCGAGCTCAAGCTGATGGCGAACGGCGAGCTGGTGGTCATCGAGACCGCGGCCCGGTTCGGCGGACTGCTGACGACCAGGCAGGTCCAGGAGGTGTTCGGGCTCGACCCGATCGGCATGCTGGTCCGGCAGTTGCTGGGCGAGCGGGTCGACTACCCCGCGGCCATGCTCACCGAAGGACTCCGGGCCGCCGCCTCGGTGGCCGTCGTTCCGGCCGATGCCGCCGGGGTGCCGTGGCGGACCAGTCCGGTCTGGAACCCCGAGGCCGTGGACTGGCAGAGCATGC
Organism: Kitasatospora sp. NPDC017646; assembly: GCF_044329365.1. Lineage (NCBI taxonomy): Bacteria > Bacillati > Actinomycetota > Actinomycetes > Kitasatosporales > Streptomycetaceae > Kitasatospora > Kitasatospora sp. NPDC017646. Next base: position 188,482 of record NZ_JBIRJC010000006.1, read on the forward strand.
TCTCCCCGGGCAGCACCATCGAGGCCGTCCCCGCCTTCGCCATGCCGGCCGGCCGACCGGTGCCCGCCTTCGATCCGTCCGCGGGCTCACGCAACTGGCTCGGGGTCTACCTGCTGGGCGCCGTCGACGCCGACACCCTGCAACGCGACTGCACCGCGGTGCTGAACGGCCTGGAGGCCGCCCTGCACCGCGCCGCCGGCTGACCGGCCGCCCCCTGCGGGCCGATCCGCCGTTCTGCGGGCCGGCCTCGCCGCTCCCACCGGCCGGCCTGCGGTTCCCACCGGCCGGCCCCGCCGGTCCCACCGGCTGACCCTCCCACCGGACTTCCGAGGTTTCTTCGATGCGCGTACTCTTCGCCGGCGCCCCCGGCGTCGGACACCTCTTCCCGCTGGTCCCGCTGGCCAGGGCGATGCGCGAGCTCGGCCACGAGGTCGCGGTGGCCTCGATGGACGGGGGCGAGCCGGTCGCCGAGTCCGGGCTGCCGTACCTGCCGCTGGCCGAGGGCGTGGACTGGCGCCGCGAGATCCGTGAGGCAGGCCGCACCGAGCGGCCCGACCTGATGCGACGGGTCGTCGAGACCAACGCGGCCGACCGGGAGGCCTTCGTCCCGCTGGCCGCCCACGTCAACAGCCGGGTCGCCGACGCCGCCGTCGAACTCGCCGCGCGGTGGCGGCCCGACCTCGTCGTGTACGAGTACCTGTTCCCGGTGGCCCTCCTCGCGGCGTCCGCCCTGGGCGTTCCCGCGGTCCAGCACGACCTGGGCTTCGTCCGCACGCCCGGCCTGCGCGCCCTGATGCTCGCCGAGATGGCGGACGCCTTCGCCCGGCACGGCGTCGACCCGCTGCCCGAACCGGCCGCCACCCTCGACCTCGCCCCGCCGAGCATGGCCGGGCCCGAGCCGTACGGCCACACGCTGCGTCCCGTCGGCTACAACGGCGAGGGCTCCCTCCCCGAGCCCCTGGCCGCGTCCGGCCACCGTCCGCGGGTGGCCGTGACGCTGGGCACCGTACCGCCCAAGACCGACGGCCTGACCAGGATCGAGCGGGTGATCGCGGCGGCCGCCGAGGTCGACGCCGACTTCGTCCTGGCCACCGGCGAACTCGACCTCGCCACCCTCGGCACCCTGCCGGACAACGTCCACGCGTACGGCTGGGTGCCCTGGCGGGCCCTGCTCGACACCTGCGCCGCCGCGATCCACCACGGCGGCAGCGGCACCGCGCTCGCCGCCCTGGACGCGGGCGTCCCGCAACTCGCCCTGCCCGACGGCTCCGACCGCTTCATCAACGCTCACGCGGTCCGCGACCGGGGCGCCGGCCTGAGCGCGGGCGCCGAGGAGATCGGCCCCGCCCTGCTGGACCGCCTGCTCACCGACCCCGCGTTGGCCCGGACGGCCCGCGAGGTCAGCGTCGAGATCGCGGAGATGCCCGACCCGGCCGCGGTGGCGCAACGGCTGACGGGCCTGGCGGGCTGAGGTCCGGGGCGGGGCCGGCGCCCCGTGAGGAACCGGGGGCGGACCACGTCCGACCGGGCGGACCGGTCGTCCACCCGGACCCTCCGCGCCCGGAAGCCCTCGCGCGCCGCCCACGCGCGGTCTGCCGACGGAGCGTCACAACTTCCCGACAACAAGGATCTTGTACCGTCCTGACCCGGCGCGGACGGGTGTACGGTCGTCCCCGGGCCGGCCGGGAAGAGGGGCCGGCGGGGCGGGGAGGGAAGCAGGGGATGGAGCCACTGGAGCCGGACGATCCGCGGCAGGTCGGCGAGTACCGGGTGCTGCGGAGGTTGGGCGCGGGCGGCATGGGCCGGGTGTACCTGGGGCGTACGGCCGGGGGCCGGACGGTCGCCCTCAAGGTGATCCGCCGGGAGCTGGCCGAGGACGGTGAGTTCCGGGCCCGGTTCCGGCAGGAGGTCCAGGCGGCCCGGCTGGTCGGCGGCCGCTGGACCGCGCCGGTGCTGGACGCGGACACCGAGGGCCGCCACCCGTGGGTCGCCACCGGTTACGTCGCCGGTCCGGCGCTGGGCGCGGCCGTGCGGGAGTTCGGGCCGCTTCCGGTCGACTCGGTGCGCCTGCTGGGCGTCGGGCTGGCGGAGGCACTCGCGGCGGTGCACGCGCTCGGCCTGTTGCACCGGGACGTCAAGCCGTCCAACGTACTGCTCGCTCCGGACGGCCCGCGGCTGATCGACTTCGGCATCACCCGGGCCCTGGACGCCACCAGCGCGCTCACCCGCTCCGGCTCGGTGATCGGTTCGCCGGGGTACATGTCGCCGGAGCAGGCCCGGGGGACGGCCGTGGGCCCGCCGTCCGACGTCTTCTCGCTGGGCGCCGTGCTGGCGTACGCGGCGACCGGTGAGGCGCCCTTCGGGGAGGGCCTCGGCGTGCAGGCGCTGCTCTACCGGGTGGCCCACGAGGAACCGGAGTTGACCGGCCTGGACCCGCAGCTGCACGCCGTCGTGGCGGCCTGCCTTGCCAAGGACCCGGCGCGTCGGCCGGGGCCGCGGGAACTGGCCGAGCGGCTCGACGCGGCCGGCGCCGGCATGGCCCGGCCGGGCGGCGGGGCCTGGCTGCCCGCGGGCCTGTCGGCGGCGGTGAGCCGACGGGCGGTGGAGGTGATCGACCTGGACCACGTGCCCGAGCCGCCCCTCCCGGGCCAGGCGCCGCCGCCCACTGCGGCCGCGACCGCCGTGGGCGCACCGACCGGGGCCTTCGGCGCCCCGACCGCCCCTTACACGGCTCCGCCGACCCCGCCCCGGGCCCCGGCCCCTTGGTTTCCACCGTCGTCCGCGGCGCCGGAGACCCAGCCGTCCGTCCCGCGAGCGCGACGCCGCTGGCCCGCAGCGCTCGGAGCATCGGTGCTGGTGGCCGCCATCGCGGTCGGGGCCACCCTGTGGCTGTCGAAGTCCGACGCCACGTCGACGGACGGCCAGCCACCCCCGACCGGTCAGCCGGCGCAGGCGGGCGCCGGGGCGGTCGCACCGAGCACGCCGGCCCAGCGGAACGCCACCCCGGCCGCCAGTACCCCGCCCGCCACCACCCCGCCCGCCGCCCCGTCCCCGGCCGGATCGATTCCGCAGGGATACCTCGGTTCGTGGTCGGGCGTCCTGACCGAGCCGGGCGTCTACGGCTCGCTCACCTACCGGGTCGTCCTGAAGCAGGGACAGGTGGACCAGATCGTCGCCACCGCCGAGTCCATCTTCCCCGGCGGCCTGACCTGCACCGGGACCGACTACCTGGAATCGGTGACCGGCACCGAGATCGTGCTCAAGATCTCGGCCCTGCAGGGCGGCACCGCGTGCACCCCTGACTCGGCGCCGCGGGTGTACTCGCTGAACCCGGACGGAACCCTCCACCTGGAGGTCCGCGGCGGCTCCGGGACCCTGACCCGCACCCACTGATCAACGGGCGCACCGGGCGGTCCATCGCAGGAAGCCCGGCGCGAGCAGCGCGAGGCCAGCGCCCGGCCCGTACACCACGGCGGCCCCGGCCCCGGCCCCGGCCCCAGCCCCGGCTCCGGCTCCGGCTCCGAGCGTCGCGCCCCACAGCAGGACCGAGAGCCCGACGAGCGGCGCGACGTGCACCCGCGGACCCGCCAGCCGGGCCAGCGGCCGGAGCGCGGCCAACACCGGCACGCTGTACGCGTGGACCCGGGCCGCCCCGGGAACGGGAACGGTCAGCCCGTGCAGGACGGGCAGAGCCCCCGGTAGGTGACGTCGGCCCCCGAGACGGTGAAGCCGAAGCGCTGCTCGGCCGGGAGGGCGGCGAGCGGGTCGCCGACGGGGTGGACGTCGCGGATGGCGCCGCAGCCGGTGCAGACCAGGTGCTGGTGCGCGTGGTGCGCGTTGGGGTCGTAGCGCTTGGCGCGCCCGTCCGTGGACACCTCGATGACCTCGCCGAGGGTGACCAGCTCGCCGAGGGTGTTGTAGACCGTCGCGCGGGAGATCTCCGGCAGGCGGTCGGCCGCGCGGGCGTGCACCTCGTCGGCGGTCAGGTGCACGTGCTCGCCGTCCAGGACCTCGGCCACGACGCGCCGCTGGGAAGTGAGGCGCCAGCCGCGCTCGCGCAGCCGCTCCAGCAGGTCACTCATAACGGTTTCACCTATTCAGGTCATGGGGAGGACCGGAGTTTACCAATCGACATCCACTGGGGTCGGTTTCCCGACCGGATACGGGTTTGGTGGCTTTCTTGACTTGGATTCCGTCCATCGTAGGATCGGCTCCGGCGCTAGCCTGGGCAATAGCAGAAGGTGCCGTAGGTAGCAGAAAGACACCGTGATCCGCCTTGTAGGGAAGGATTCCCATGTCTGAGAACCACGATGCAACCGGCGTAGAGGCGAGCGCGGGCGGCTGCCCGGTCAACCACGGGCGCGCGCTCCACCCCACGCAGGGCGGCGGGAACCGCCAGTGGTGGCCGGAGCGGCTGAACCTGAAGATCCTGGCCAAGAACCCCGCCGTCGCCAACCCGTACGGCGCGGACTTCGACTACGCCGCGGCGTTCAACGCCCTCGACCTCCCGGCCGTCAAGAGGGACATCCAGGAGGTACTCACCACCTCGCAGGACTGGTGGCCGGCCGATTTCGGCTACTACGGCCCCTTCATGATCCGCATGGCCTGGCACAGCGCCGGCACCTACCGGATCAGTGACGGCCGCGGTGGCGCAGGCGGCGGCCAGCAGCGCTTCGCGCCGCTCAACAGCTGGCCCGACAACGCCAGCCTGGACAAGGCCCGCCGACTGCTCTGGCCGGTGAAGAAGAAGTACGGGCGCAGCCTGTCCTGGGCCGACCTGATCGTGCTGGCCGGCAACGTCGCCCTGGAGGGCATGGGCTTCGAGACCTTCGGCTTCGGCGGCGGCCGGGTCGACGAGTGGGAGCCGGACGAGGACGTCTACTGGGGCCCGGAGACCACCTGGCTCGGTGACGAGCGCTACACCGGCGACCGCGAGCTGGAGAGCCCGCTGGCCGCCGTCCAGATGGGCCTGATCTACGTCAACCCCGAGGGCCCCAACGGCAATCCGGACCCGATCGCCGCTGCCCGCGACATCCGCGAGACCTTCTACCGGATGGCGATGAACGACGAGGAGACCGTCGCGCTGATCGCCGGCGGCCACACCTTCGGCAAGACCCACGGCGCCGGCCCGGCGGACCACGTCGGCCCGGACCCGGAGGACGCGCCGATGGAGCAGATGGGCCTCGGCTGGAAGAGCGGCTACGGCACCGGCGTCGGCGGCGACGCGATCACCAGCGGCCTGGAGGGCATCTGGACCGCCACCCCGACCACCTGGGACAACAGCTTCTTCGAGACGCTGTTCGGCTACGAGTGGGAGCTCACCAAGAGCCCGGCCGGCGCCCACCAGTGGAAGCCGAAGGACGGCGCCGGCGAGGGCACCGTGCCGGACGCCCACGACCCGGACAAGCGGCACACCCCGATCATGCTCACCACCGACCTGTCGCTGCGCTTCGACCCGGTGTACGGGCCGATCTCCCGGCGCTTCCTGGAGAACCCGGCGGAGTTCGCCGACGCCTTCGCCCGTGCCTGGTACAAGCTGACCCACCGCGACATGGGCCCGGTGGTGCGCTACCTCGGCCCCGAGGTCCCGAGCGAGCAGCTGCTCTGGCAGGACCCGCTGCCGGCCGTCTCGTACCAGCCGATCGGCGCGGCGGACGTCGCCGACCTCAAGCGGCGGATCGCCGCCACCGGCCTTTCGGTCTCCGAGCTGGTCTCCACCGCCTGGGCCGCCGCCTCCTCCTACCGCAACAGCGACAAGCGCGGCGGCGCCAACGGCGGCCGGATCCGGCTGCAGCCGCAGGCCGGCTGGGAGGTCAACGAGCCGGACCGGCTGGCCGGGGTGCTGCGGGCCCTGGAGGGCGTGCAGCGGGAGTTCAACGCGCAGGCCGGCGGCAAGCAGGTCTCGCTGGCCGACCTGGTGGTGCTGGCCGGCGGCGTCGGCATCGAGCAGGCGGCCAAGGCGGCCGGCCTGGCCGTCGAGGTGCCGTTCGCGCCCGGCCGGGTGGACGCGACGCAGGAGCAGACCGACACCGAGTCCTTCGCCGCGCTGGAGCCCAAGGCGGACGGCTTCCGCAACTGGGTCGGCAAGGGCAACCGGCTGCCGGCCGAGTTCCTGCTGCTCGACAAGGCCAACCTGCTGGGCCTCAGCGCGCCCGAACTGACCGTTCTGGTCGGCGGACTGCGCGTGCTCGGCGCCAACCACCAGCAGTCCGCGCACGGTGTGCTGACCGAGACCCCGGGCGTGCTGACGAACGACTTCTTCGTCAACCTGCTGGACCTGGGCACCACGTGGAAGTCCACCTCCGAGGACGCCCACACCTTCGAGGGGCGGGACGCCTCGGGCCAGGTCAGGTGGACCGGGACCCGGGCCGACCTGGTGTTCGGCTCCAACTCCGAACTGCGCGCCGTCGCCGAGGTGTACGCGGCCGACGACGCCAAGGAGAAGTTCGTGGAGGACTTCGTCGCGGCCTGGGTCAAGGTCATGAACGCGGACCGCTTCGACCTGGTGTGACGCGGTAGGCGTGGCCGGGAGCCCGGGGGTGCGAACCCCCGGGCTCCCGGTCGTCGTCACGGCGTTCCCGGGCCCCTACGGAGCGCCGGGCGTCCCCACGCTCACCAGCCCGGTCTCGTACGCCGCGACCACCACCTGGGCCCGGTCCCGCAGTCCCAACTTGCCCAGGATCCGGGCCACATGGGTCTTCACCGTCGCCTCCGACAGCTGTAGCCGGGCGGCCAGCTCGGTGTTGCTGAGGCCACGGGCGAGCAGCGACATCACCTCCAGCTCGCGCGGGGTGAGGGTGGCCAGTTCCCGGTGCGGGGCGGCCGCCTCCGGGGCGGCCGGGCGGGCGAAGCGCTCGACCAGGCGCCGGGTGATCGCGGGGGCGAGCAGCGCGTCGCCGGTACGGACCAGCCGGACGGCGGCGGCCAGGTGCTCCGGGGTGACGTCCTTGAGCAGGAAGCCGCTGGCCCCGGCGGCCATCGCGGCGTAGACGTAGTGGTCCAGGTCGAAGGTGGTCAGCATGATGATCCGGGGCGCGTCCTTCGAACCGCCGGCGAGGATCCGCCGAGTGGCCTCCAGCCCGTCCAGGCCGGGCATCCGGATGTCCATCAGCACGAGGTCCGGTCTGCTCCGGCGGACGGCGGCGACGGCCTGCTCGCCGTCCTCGGCCTCGGCGACCACCTCGATCCCCTCGGACTCCAGGATCAGCCGGAACCCGATCCGGACCAGCGCCTGGTCATCGGCGACCACCACGCGCAACGGCTTCTCGTTCATCGACTCTCCAGCGGTATCGAGGCCGTGACGCGGTAGCCGCCGCGCGGCCGGGGGCCGGTGTGCAGGCTGCCGCCGTAGACGGCGAGGCGTTCGCGCAGCCCGAGCAGGCCGCGTCCGTCGCCGGTGGCGGCGGCGCCGGTGGGGCGGCCACCGGTGTCGGTGACCTCCACCTCCAGGTGGCCGGGGGCGTAGTCGACGGTCACCGAGGCCTCGGCGCCGCCCGCGTGCTTGACGGTGTTGGTCAGTGCCTCCTGGACGACCCGGTAGGCGGCGAGCTCGACCCCGGGCGGGACGGCCCGCTGCTCCCCGCGCACGGTCAGCTCCACCGGCAGTCCGGCCCGGCGGACGCCCTCGACCAGGGCGTCGAGCCGGCCGAGACCGGGCTGCGGACTGAGGTCGGCACTCGCCGCCGGGTCGCCCCCGGTCTCCGAGTCGATGGTCAACAGCCCCATCACGTGCCGCAGTTCCGTCATCGCGGCGCGCCCGCCGGACTCCACCGCGGCCATCGCCTCCCGGGCCTTGTCCGGGGCGGTGTCCAGGATCTTGCGGGCGGCCCCGGCCTGGATCGTCATCATGCTCACGTTGTGGGTGACGACGTCGTGCAACTCCCGGGCGATGCGCGCCCGTTCGAGTTCCACCGCGCGCTCCAGCGCGGCCGGCTGCTCGCGCTCCAGGGCGGACAGCCGCTGCCGCCCCTCCTCCACCCGGCGGCGCCACATCCGCAGTTCGTAGGCGACCGCGAGCACGGGCACCAGGACGAACACGGCGACCACCGCGTTGGGGAAGTGCGGCAGCAGGGCGTGGTCGAAGAGCACCACGAGCGTCGCGGTGGCGGCCGCCAGGCTCAGCAGCACGGGGGCGAGGCGGCGCCCGTACGCGGCCGCGCCGTAGGCGGCGACGATCACCACCACGCCCTCCCAGTACGCGATGTCCTTGTGCTGCGACCGCACCAGCAGCGCGGCCGGCAGCACCGCCCACAGCACCGCCAGCGGGTGGCGCCGCCGCAGCACCAGCGGCAGCGGGACGAGCGGCACCAGCAGCAACAGCCCGTGCCAGGTGGTGCCCTGCGGTCCGGCCGCGCCGGCGGTGTGGTTGCTGCCCGCGACGGTGGCGTAGCGGGCGCAGGTGAAGGAGAGGAACAGGGCCAGGGCCAGGTCGAAGGCCTGGCCGCGCCGGGTCAGCGGCCGGAGCGGGGGAGCGGGGCTGCCCGCTGCGCCGCCGAGCAGCCGTTGCACTGCGGGGTGGTTGATCACCGGGACATTGTGGCGGTCGGCCCTCGCCCGGGACAGCCCCGCGCTCGGCGGCAGCCCGTACACCGGGTGACTACGTCGCAAGGATGACACCGCGTCGGATACGCCGGAGGCGGTACGGAACCTGCCGTCCTCGGCGGACGCGGGGGCGTGCCGTCCGCCGGTACCTTCCCTGCTCGGCATGGCGATGTCGGTGCTGGTGGCGGGCAACGTGGTGGCCGGCGCGGTCGGCACCGCGACCCGGCGGATCGGCGTGCTCAAGGCGATCGGTTGCACCCCCGCCCAGGTGGTGCGCGCCTACGTCGCACAGGCGGTGGTGCCGGCCACGATCGGGACCCTGCTGGGGGTGGTGCTCGGCAACGTGCTGACCGTCCCGGTGCTCGCCACCGCCGGGAGCCTCTACGGCACCAACGCCTCCGGCATCGCGCCCCGGGTGGACGCCGCCGTGGTCGGCGGAACGCTGGCCGCCGTCGCCCTGGTCGCCTGGGCCGCCGCCGCCCGCGCCGGACGGCTGTGCACCGTGGACGTGCTGGCCGTCGGCCGTACGGCGAGCGGCACCCGGCGCGACGCCGTCGCCCGCCGGGTCGCCGCGCAGGCCGCCCGGCTGCCGCTGCCCCGGCCGCTGAGCCTCGGCCTGGCCCAGCCCTTCGTCCGCCCGGCCCGCGCCGCCGGGATGCTGGCGGCGGTGCTGTTCGGCACCACGGCGGCGGTCTTCGCGGTCGGCATGGGCGGCACCATGAGCTGGGTGCAGGAGGCCAAGAACCACGACGACTCGGACGTCCTCGTGCACCCCCAGCGGGTTCCCGGGCCGCTCGCCCGGGCGCTCCCCACGGCCGGGCCGGTCGAGGCCGACCCGGCCGCGGTCACCGCCGCCCTGGCCGCCCAGCCGGGCACCGCAGCCTCCTACGGCGTCGGCGTGGCGGACGTCACCGTGCCCGGGGTCGCCGGGGACACCCGGGTGACCGCCTTCGACGGCGACTCCTCCTGGGCCGGCTACCGGATGGTCTCCGGCCGCTGGTACCGGGGCCCGGGCGAGGCGGTCGCGCCCGTCACCTTCCTGACCGAGGCCTCGGTCGGGCTCGGCGACCAGGTGACCTTCACGACCCACGGTCGGCCGGTCACCGTCCGGATCGTCGGCGAGGTCTTCGACCCCCACGTGCAGACCAACGAGCTGCTGACCGACGCCGCGACCTTCCCGGCCGACACGGCCCCGAAGCCGGACACCTGGTTCGTCAAACTGAAGCCCGGTACCGACCACGCCGCCTACGCCACGGCCCTCCGCGGCGCGATCGCCTCGCTGCACCTGGCCGCCGAGGCCGACCCGGGGCACAGCTCCAGCGACTCGATCGCGGCCCTGAACTCGCTCACCGCCACCCTGACGGTGCTGTTGATCGTGGTCGCCGGGCTCGGGGTGTTCAACACCGTCGTCCTGGAGATCCGCGAACGCACCCGGGACATGGGCGTCACCAAGGCGCTCGGCATGACCCCGGCGCAGACCGTGGGCGTGGTGCTGGCCTCGGTGCTGCTGGTCGGAGCGGTCGGCGGCGCGATCGGCCTGCCGGCGGGACTGCTCCTGCACGGCCTGACGGTGCCAGCGATGGCCCACAGCGCCGGGCTCGACTTCCCGCCGTCCGCCCTGGACGTCTTCGGCACGCCGACGCTCGTCCTGCTCGGCCTCGGCGGGGTGCTGATCGCCCTGCTCGGCGCCCTGCTCCCGGCCGTCCGGGCCGCGCGGGCGCGGACGGTGGACGCGCTGCGGGCGGAGTGAGACCGGCGGACGGGGCGAGCCGGGGCGCGGGGTGAGCCGGAGGACGGGGCGAGGCTCAGGCCTCCTCGCGCTCCTCGGCACTCCTGCCCTCGGCGTTCTCGTCCTCGGCCTTCTTCTCGGCCGCCCGGACCTGCTCGGTGAAGGTGTGCTCGTCGATCCGCTCGACCGCCGCCCCGTGCTTGGCGGCCAGCCCGTCCGCCGGGTCGGGCGAGGCCTCCCGGACGTCCAGGGCGAGCAGCGCCCCGCCGTCCGGGACCCGCGGCGAGAGCACGATCAACGCGGCGCCGGCCTCCGAGGCGTACCGCTCCTCGGCCACGTTGCCCAGCGCGGCGCCGGCCGCGAAGCCCAGCAGCACCCCGACCGGCCCGCCGAGCAGCCCCACCAGCCCGCCCAGCACACCGGAGCCGACGGTGGCCACTCCGGCGCCCCGGGTGAAGGTGTCCCGCACCTCCAGCACACCGTCGGAGCCGCGCTCCAGGGCCGCCACCGCGTGCAGGCCCGGCAGGTGCTGCGCCTCGTCGAAGGCGTAGCGCGAGGCGGTGGTGTCGGGGAAGGTCAGCAGGACGAGGTTGCGCTGCTCGCTCATCGCACTCCGATCGGGCGGGGGTGGCGGGGTCTCCATCCTGACCCCTGGGTGCGGACGGCTGCCACCGGAACCACTGGTTCAAACCACCGGCGCGGTTCACCTCGGATCCACCGCCCGTATTCCGGCCAGGTGTGGGATCGCCGGAACGATCGGACGGCGGTCCGCGGCGGGCCGGCACGGGGCGCGGCCTGGGGGAACGGGGGCGGGGCGGTCGGGCGGGCGCTAGTTCGGTCCTGGCCGAAACAAGGACCGGTGGTGCGCATGCCTATGGTGTGCCGCCGGGAAGCGCTGCCAAGATCCGGAACCGGCACACCCGTGCCAGACCCGAACGCTTGGAGGAGGCAGCATGCAGCCCACGGCTGAGCAGGTTCGCGCACTCAAGGACGAGGACTTCCGGCTCACCCTCGGCCAGGGCCACCAGGTCCACCCGGCCGGGGAGCTCGCGGACGAGCTCTACGTCACCGCCGCGGTGCTGAACAGCACCTGTGACGGCTGGTCCAGCTGCGGTCGCGTCTGCAGCTACTGATTCCGGGTTCGGCGCGTGCCCCGGTCCGGTCGTACGACCGGACCGGGGCACGCGACGGACGGGGTGCCCGACGCCGCTCCGTGCGACGGTGCCGAGCAGACGGCACGACCGGAGCGACCAGTCGAACCAGAGCGACCGGTCCAGCCGGTCCAACCGGCGTGACCAGTGCAACCGCGCATCAAGAGAGGCAGTACCGCCCCGTGGCCGACGCGTCCGAACTCCTGCGGGCCGCCGCCCGAGCCGTCCCGCTGAACGCCCGCGGCCGGGCACCGGAAGGGTTCCACCCGGAAGGCGCCGGCGACCCGGAGCGGGCCGACCGTGCCGACCGCGCCGCCCGGAAGCTGGAACGCTGGCGCACCCAGGCGCCGTTCGACCGGGCCGACTGGTTCGCGCGCCGCCTCGCGTCCGACGCCCTCGACCCGGACGCCGTGCTCGCCCTCCTCGCCGAGCACCCCGACGCGCTCGCCGCCCGCCTGGGCACCCACCCGTGGGCCGAGCGGCTCGCCGTCGCGTTCGACGGGCCGGCCACCCTGGACGTCCCCGAGGAGCACGAGTTCGCCCGGCTCGTCGCCCCGCTGCTCGCCGCCGCCCGCGACCGTCTGTGCGCCGGACTCGCGGCCCTGGACACCCCGTCCCTCGGCACCCCCGAAGAGCTGGCCGCGCACGCCCTGCCCGCGCTCACCGCCACCGCCCACGGGATGGCCACCCGCACCGTCATCACCGAACTCCATGTGGCCAGGCTCAGCGGCGAGTTGACCGCCGACACCCCCGAGCGGCGCTACCGCGACTTCCTCGACCGGCTCACCCGGCCCGAGCAGGCGCTTCGGCTCCTCGCCGAGTACCCGGTCCTGGCCCTGCGGCTCACCACCCTCGCCGAACAGTGGACGAGCACCACCCTCACCCTGTTCCGGCGCCTCGCCGCGGACCTGCCCGCCCTCGCCCGCACCTTCGCCGACGGCCGCCCGCTCGGCCGGCTCACCGAACTCGCCACCGGCCTCGGCGACCCGCACCGCGGCGGCGCCACGGTCAGCTCGCTGCGCTTCGAGCACGGCGTCCGACTGGTCTACAAGCCGCGGCCGCTCGGTGCCGAGGCCCACTTCCAGCAGCTCCTGCACTGGCTCAACCCCCGCCTGCGGCTGCCCCTGCGCGACCTCGCCCACCTGGCCGACGACGGCTACGGCTGGGTCGCCCACGTCACTGCCGAACCGGCGTCCGATGAGGGCGAGTTGAGCGACTTCTACCACCGGGCCGGCGTCCTCGCCGCGGTGATGTACGTCCTCGACGCGGTCGACTGCCACGCCCAGAACCTGCTGGCCGTCCGGGACCAGCCCGTCCTCATCGACCTGGAGGCCATCCTCCACCCGGACCTCCACGAGCCCGCCAAGGACCTGTCCGAATCCGAGCGGCTCGCCCGCCACCAGGCCCGGCACTCGGTGCTGCGTTCCGGCCTGCTCCCCGAACGCATGTGGGACGAGGGCAACGGCGGCGCCGACATCTCCGCCCTCGGCTGGGACCCGGCCGACCTCCCGCCCCGGCCCGTGCCCGTCCTGGTCAACCAGGGGACGGACGAACTCCGGCTGGAGTACCGGCGGGTGCCGGTCGAAGCCCCTGGCAGCCGGCCCGTGCCGGCCGGGCAACCGCTGCGACCGGCCGACCACCTGGCGGAGCTGGAGGCCGGCTTCACCGAGGCCTACCGGCTGCTCGCCGCCGACAAGCCGCAACTCCGCACGCTGATCGGCGCCTTCGCGGCCGACGAGACCCGGCTGCTGCGCCGCGACACCTTCGAGTACCGCACCCTGCTCAACACCGCCTGCCACCCCGACCTGCTCCGCGACGCCCTCGACCAGGACCGTCACCTCGACCGGCTCTGGGCACTGGTCGGCTGGGAGGAGCAGGCGCTCGCCTTCGTCGAACACGAGCGTGCCGACCTCTGGCGCGGCGACGTGCCCGTCTTCACCATCCGCCCCGACAGCGTCGACGCCCGCTCGTCCACCGGTGCACTGATCCCGGGCGTCACCGACCGGCCCGCCCTCGAACTCGCGCTCGCCAAGGCGGACGCCCTCGGCGAGGAGGACCTCGCCCGCCAACTCCAGCTGCTGCGGCTCTCGGTGACGACGGCGGACGGGGCCCGGGAACCGGCCCGGGCGGTCGCCACCGCCCGGCCCGACGCAGCCGCCGAACCGGCGCAGGACACCGGGCCCGCCCTGGCGGCCCGCGCCCTCGCCAAGGCCGTCGAAGCCGGTGAACAGCTGCTCCGCGAGGCCTACCGCGGCAGCGCCGACCTCGCCTGGGCCGGCCCCAACTGGGCCCCGCCCGGTCGCTGGGCCCCCGCCGAACTCGGCCCGGACCTGTACAGCGGCACCGCGGGCGTCGTCCTCTTCCTCCACCAGCTCGCCCTGGCCACCGACGAACCCGCGCACCGGCGAGCCGCCCGCGCCGCAGAAGTGACGCTGCGTCGGCAAGTCCGGCGGCGCGCCGACCGGCTCGGCGGCGGACTGTCCGGCACCGGCGGGGTGCTGTACGCGCTCGCCCAGTGCGCGGCCCACCACCCCGACCCCGAACTCGACTCGCTCGGCGCCCTCGTGCTCGAGCGCGTCACCGCCACCGCCGCCGAGGACACCCAGTACGACCTGCTGGCCGGAAGCGCCGGCACCATCGGCGGCCTGCTCGCCTGGGAGGCGGTCCGCCCCGGTCCCGTCGTCGCCGACGCGCTGGCGGCCTGCGCCGAACGGCTCGTCCGGGCCGCCACGCCGCACCCCGGAGGCGGCACCGGTTGGCTGCCCGCATCCCTCGCCGAGAGCGCGAGCCGCCCGCTGGCCGGCTTCGCCCACGGCGGCTCCGGCATCGCCTGGGCCCTGGCCCGTGCCGGACACCGCCTCGGCGACCCCCGCCTTCCCCAACTGGCCCTCGCCGCCGTGGAATACGAGCGGACCCTGTTCGACGCAACCGCCGCCAACTGGCGCGACGTCCGTGAGGACGACGGCGCCCCCTCCTTCCCCGCGCTGTGGTGCCACGGTGCCTCGGGCATCGCCCTGGCCCGTACCGCCCTCGCGGAACTCCTCCCTGAGGAGCGCGAGTTGCTCCTCGCCGAACGCGACACCGCCCTCGACACCGTCCTGCGGGAGGGCTTCGGTCACAACTCCTCACTCTGCCACGGTGATCTCGGCAACCTGGAGTCGCTCCACCTCGCCGGCGGCACCTGGCAGGCCGCCGCCCGGCGCCAGGCCCACGCCGCCCTGGACACCCTCGACGCCCGGGGCTGGGCCTGCGGCCTGCCGCACGGGGTCCACAGCCCCTCCCTGATGGTCGGCCTGGCCGGCATCGGCCACGGCCTGCTCCGCCTCGCGGCCCCCGACACCACCCCCGCCGTCCTGGTCCTCGAACCACCGAAGCACTGATCCGCCCCGGGCTCGGCAGGTCGGCCGGTCGGCCCGCGTGCCGCGAGGTCAGTGCGGGTGCCGGCCGGACCGCTCGTTGTCCTGCGTCGCCTGGAAAGCGGCACGCCATGCCGACACGAGGCCGTCGCGGGCGGCCTCGATCCCGGCGGCGGTGTTGCCGCCGGGAACCGCGACGCGGTCGACCACATCGGACAAGGAGGCGCCGCCGCCGACCAGGAGGCCCGCCGCCGCCAGGCCGCACATGGCGAGCTGCTCCGCCATCTCCTGCGGCAACGGGGCTTGCCGCAGGCGCTGGGCCTCGGCCATCGCCGCTGCGGCCCTGCTCCTCGGTGATGACGAACGGGGTGGAGAACGTCCGCAGCAGCGCCAGGAGGTTCTCGGTCGCGGACTCGGTCATGCCGGGCCCGGGCACCAGGAGCGTCGCGCCGGCGCCGATCTCGTTGCCCGCGCTGGGGATCAGCTTGGCCACCGGTCCCGGCACCGCCTCGGCCAGAGCGGCCAACGGCTGCCGGTTGCTGATGGTGACCACGATGTGGTCGGCGGTCAGCCGCGGGCGCAGGTCGTCGAGCACGACGGGCAGGGCCGCCTGCGGCGTGCACAGGACGATCAGTGCCGCGGAGTCGGGCAGTTCCCGCAACGGCGCGATCCGCGCTCCGGGGACGACCTGCTCGAACCGCGCGATGCTCGAAGCGGAGCGCCCGGCGGCGTGGAGACGGCCCGGCCCGACGGCCCGGCCGAACGCCGCCGCCAACGTCCGGCCCATGCGGCCCAAGCCGACGATCCCCACCGTTGCGAGCTCACTCATGGCCGCAAGCATCGCAGACCCGGATCACCCCTGATCGGCCGCGGGGCACCTCGCTCGCCAGGAGCCCGGGGCGGACGGTTGAACACCGGCCACAGGGTGTGGTGGCCGGTCCACTTGGAAGACCGCATGCCGAGGAGTCTCTCCCCCTCGCGCCCGGACCGCCGTTGTCCGGGCACCGCCGGGCGACCGACCGCCCGAAAGCGGTCAGTGCCCGGTACGGGCCGCGGCGCGCAGCCTGCGCCAGGTGCGGCCGACGGAGCCCGGGGCGGGGCTGTCGTCCGCCCAGTTCCGGGCCGTTCCGGCGAAGGTGTCCGGGCTCGTCGTAGCCGGTGGCCTCGGCCGGGCGGCCCGGGCGGCGCGCAGCACGTCCTCGGGGGCGAGGGTGCCCAGTCTCGCCCGCGCCTGTTCGAGCAGCGCGGCGCAGGCGTCGGCGATCGCGGGTTCGCCCAGCGGGCGGGTCGGGAGGTCCGCTCCTTCGGTGAGCAGCTGCGTCAGGGTGGTTCGCAGGTCCGGCACGGAGAGGTCGCGGACCGTCAGCGACAGGTGGCCGGAGAGGCCGCCGGCGCCCACCGCGCGGTGGGCGAAGCCGCGTGGCACGTAGAGGACGTCACCGGGGTCGAGGACCCGGTGCAGACGTTGCGGGGACCGCTCGTCGTCGGGGAGTTCGCCGAGCGACCACTCCGCCGCGGCCGGCGCGTCGTGGACGTACCAGGACTTGCGGCCGGTCACCTGGAGGACGAACACGTCGGCGTCGTCGCGGTGCACCGCGAGGCCCTGGGCACCGGCGGGGGTGAGGAAGAAGAACGCCTCGACCCGCCGGTCGAGCTCCTCGGAGAGCCGCGCGACCAGCTCGCCCGTCGGGGCGTGCCACTGGTCGACGCAGCGCAGCAGCAGCGTCGCACCGGTGCGCAGCAGGGCGAGCACCTTCGAACGGTCGGCGAAGCCGTGGTGGGGGGTGCCGTTGACCGTGCGGGAGGTGGTGAAGGCCTCGGGTGGGACGGTCACCTTGTCGGAGCGGACCATCTCCAGGTACGGAGTGCGCAGCAGCCCGCCGTCGAAGGCGGAGTCCAGCGCGTCCAGGTCGAACGGGGAGACCGGCCGCCCCGGGGTGAAGACCGCGGGCTCGCGCTGCCACTGGCGGCCGGCGAAGCTGTGGAGGTCGCCGACCCAGTCGGCGAGCGTGGGCGATTCCATGGATTGTCCCGTGCTGTCAGGGTGTTCGGTTGTGCGCGGCCGCGTCGCCGGGGTCGCCTGTACCCCTGTACCGCGTGCGCCGCTCACGCGCCGACGGAGGCTTCGAAGCGCACCGAGAGCAGCGAGCGCAGCGGCACCGGCGCGTCCTGCTGCGGGCCGCGGACGGTGAGTCCGTGGTCGAGGGCGACGGTCAGCAGGCGTTCGGCCAGCGGTACGACCAGGTGTTTGGCCCAGCAGCGGGCTCCGTCGAACCCGAACGGCATGAACCCGGGTGCCTTCTCCGGGTCGGCGACGCCCGTCCACCGTTCGGGGCGGAAGTCCAGAGGGTCCGACCAGTAGTCGGGGTGCCGGTGCATCAGGAGCGGGAGCAGCGCGACGTTGTCCTCGCGGCGGATCTCCGGGTGCAGGCCGGCGTACGCGTCGCCGCTGTTGCGGTAGAGCATCCACGCGGGCGGGAGCAGCCGCAGGGTCTCCCACAGGGCGGCGGTCAGGTCCGCAGGCCGCTCCCCGGTCGCCCGCATGAGCCACAGGGCGTTGCCCGCCAGGGCGGCCACGCCGTCGCACAGGGTGGCGGAGGCCCGCCGGTACATGGCGACGGCCTGCTTGCGGTCCAGCGGGTCGGCGGCCCCCCGGATCAGCCCGGCCAGTGCGGTGGAGCCGCCTTCCGCACCTGTGCCCGGCCAGACGGTGACGGCCCGGTCGACGAGCCGGGAGAGCGTGTCGGACCGGGTGATGCCGCGCTTGGCCAGCAGGGCGACCGGCAGGGGATCGGCGCCGAAGAGCCAGCGGCGCAGGTAGGAGGTGGGCGCGTACGGCCAGGAGCCGGACAGTCCGCGGGCCGGGGGCGGCGGCGTCCGAATGCCCGCCGTGACGTCCTGTCCGAGGGCGCGGATCGTCCGGGTGGCGCTGTCGTGCGGGATGTCGGCCCCGGCGGCGGGCTTGTAGACCGAGCGTTCCGTCGAGAGCACCGGGCGGGCCGCGACGATTTCGGCCATCAGCCGGGTGTCGGACACGCCGACCGTGGTGGCGTCGATCCGGAACACCTTCGTGTCCCGGGCCAGCAGGTCCTGAATTCGCGGGGCAAAGACGACGGAATGTCCGCGCGCCTTTTCCGGAGCGATTTCTTGCACGAGGATCCCGCCCTCCGTGGGAATAGCGATGAAAAGCGTCGCCGGGGGGGGGGGGGGGGCGGCCCCCCCCCCCCCCCCCCCCCGGGCGGGGGGGGGGGGGGGGGGGGCCCCCCCCCCCCCCCCCCCCCCGCCCCGCGGGGGGTGAGCG
>NZ_JBIRJC010000006.1:206569-318787 GCF_044329365.1 Kitasatospora sp. NPDC017646
GGGCGCCACACTCCGCTTTTGGGCCGGGCGGCATTTCCCTGTCTTTTTTTTCCAGGCTCCCCCCCCCCGGCGTTTTTAATCTCTATCACCGGGGGGGGGGGGGGGGGGGCCCCCCCCCCCCCCCCCCCCCCGACCGCGGTGCGTCAGATGACGTGCAGGACCCAGGCGTGGTTGGCGAGGTCCTCGTCACGCTTGAACTTCTTCACGATCGCCTTGATCATCTTCATGGCTGTCCCCTTTCCGGGATTTCGAGTGAGTCGCACAGGTGTGGCCGCACCTCAGGTGAAATCCGGCTTTCCGGTTCCGGAAGGCCGAACGGCTTCACCTGCCTCAGGACCTTAACCGAAGGAAGGCGTTCCTGATACCCCTTCGCCGCCTGGAGTTCGAATTCCCTGCGGTGTTGACGGCCCATTCGAATGGCGAATCGTTATAACCTTGTCGGGGTGGCCTTTAACGGCGGGCTTTCCCGCCGGTCGCCGGACGGTGGGGCGAAGGCGTCGGCGAGGACGGCGGCAGCGGAGCGAGCACCGCGAACTCCAGCGGCGCCGACGGGTCCACCGACAGCCCGGCGGGCGCCGGCGCCGCCCCCGCGCGGACCAGTAGGTCGCCGATCGCCGCGACCATCGCGCCGTTGTCGGTGCACAGCCGCAGCGGCGGCACCCGCAGCGCGATCCCGGCCGCGGCGCAGCGCTGCTCCGCGAGCGCCCGCACCCGGGAGTTGGCCGCGACGCCGCCGACCACCACCAGGGTGTCGATCCCGTGGTCGGTGCAGGCTCGCACCGCCTTGCGGGTGAGCGCGTCGGCGACCGCCTCCTGGAGGGCGGCCGCCGCGTCCGGGACGTGCGGCTCGGACTGGGCCTCGACCCAGCGGGCGGCGGCGGTCTTGAGACCGGAGAAGGAGAAGGCGTACGGGTCGTCACGCGGCCCGGTGAGCGGGCGCGGCAGCCGTACGGCCGTCGGGTCGCCGGTGCGGGCGGCGCGGTCGACGGCCGGTCCGCCGGGGTAGGGCAGCCCGAGGATCCGGGCGACCTTGTCGAAGCACTCGCCGGCCGCGTCGTCCAGGGTGTCGCCGAGGTGGACGATCGGGTCCCGGGCGAGGTCGCGGACCAGCAGCAGCGAGGTGTGCCCGCCGGAGACGATCAGCGCGATGCACGGGTCGGGAAGCGGCCCGCCGTCCAGGGTCGCGGCGGCGACGTGCCCGGCGAGGTGGTGCACCCCGTACAGCGGGACGTCGAGCGAGAAGGCGTAGGCCTTGGCGGCGGCGACGCCGACCTGGAGGGCGCCGGCCAGTCCCGGACCGGTCGTCACCGCGACGGCCCCGACGTCCGCGAGGGTCAGCCCGGCCCGGTCCAGGGCCTCCCGCACCACCGGTGCCATCGCGTGGACGTGCGCCCGGGCGGCGACCTCCGGCACCACCCCGCCGTAGCGGGCGTGATCGTCCATCGAGGACGCCACCGCCTGTCCGAGCAGCACGCCGTCCCGGACCAGGCCCGCACCGGTCTCGTCGCAGGAGGACTCGATGCCCAGCACGACCACCGGCGACCCGGTCACCCCTGTCACAGTCAATCACCCTTGTCAGCCATTACACGTTCGGGTGACCATTGTGCCCGACGGGATGTGAGGAACAAGCAGGAGCCCATGCTTCGTTCTTGCAACTCATACGCAATAGTGTTGTCCCGGCACGATCGTCATCGCTCAACCCGCCGAAAGGGGCCGTGTCCTGATGGGCACCTACCAGCTTCCCGACCTGCCGTACGACTACTCCGCGCTCGAGCGGGCCATGTCCGCCGAGATCCTCGAGCTGCACCACTCCAAGCACCACGCCGCGTACGTGAAGGGCGCGAACGACACCCTGGAGCAGCTCGCCGAGGCCCGCGACAAGGAGCAGTTCGGCGGCCTGGTCGGCCTGCAGAAGACCTTCGCCTTCCACCTGTCCGGCCACGTACTGCACTCGCTGTTCTGGCAGAACCTCTCCCCGGAGGGCGGCGAGCGCCCCGAGGGTGAGCTGGCCGACGCCATCACCGAGCACTTCGGCAGCTTCGAGGCCTTCAAGAAGCAGCTCACCAATGCCACCACCGGCGTCCAGGGCTCCGGTTGGGGCATCCTCTCCTGGGAGCCGCTCGGGCAGCGCCTGATCGTGGAGCAGGTCTACGACCACCACGGCAACGTGGGCCAGAACACCACTCCGCTGCTGGCCTTCGACGCCTGGGAGCACGCGTACTACCTGCAGTACCGCAACGTCCGCCCCGACTACGTCACCCGTCTGTGGGACGTCGTCAACTGGCAGGACGTCTCGGCCCGTTTCGCCGCCGTCAAGGGCGCCTGAGCGCCGATCGAGCAGGAGGGCCCCGGGCCGGTCGGGCGGTCCGGGGTCTTCCCCCTGCGGTTCCCACCGCCGGTGCCCGTCAGGGCCGTTGACACCCGGCACGGCCGTTGACACCGGGCACGGCAGTCACACCGAACCGAAGACTCGCCGCCACCCGCTGTTCGCCCGGGACCGCCCCGCGGTCGCTACGCTCGGAGCACCGCCGGTCACCGGCGGTCGGCGGCCGACCGGCCGACCGGGCCCGCCCGCTCCTGAGCGAAAGGTCGTTCGATGGCCCCGCGCCTGTCCGTCGTGGTCCCGATCTACAACGTCGAGCGCTACCTCGGTGAGTGCCTGGACTCGATCGCGGCACAGACCTTCGAGGACTTCGAGTGCGTCATGGTCGACGACGGCTCGACCGACGACGGCCCCGTCCTGGCCAAGGCGTACGCCGCCCGGGACCGGCGCTTCCGGCTCGTCCAGCAGGAGAACAAGGGCCTCGGTGCCGCCCGCAACACCGGCTGGCGCCACCTCACCCCCGGTACCGAGTACCTGGCCTTCGTCGACAGCGACGACACCCTGCCACCGCACGCCTACCAGCTGATGATCAGCACGCTCGACGAGACCGGCTCCGACTTCGCCGCCGGCAACGCGATGCGCCTGCGCACCACCGGCCTCAGCCCCTCGCACGCCCACCGCCGTCCGTTCCGCGAGACCCGGCTGCGTACCCACGTCAGCGAACTGCCCGCGCTGGTCACCGACCGCACCGCCTGGAACAAGGTCTACCGGCGCTCCTTCTTCGATGCCGCGGGCATCCGGTACCCCGAGGGCATCCTGTACGAGGACGCCCCGGTCAGCGTCCCCCACCACTTCCTCGCCGAGCGCGTCGACATCCTCGCCGAACCGATCTACCACTGGCGGGTCCGCGAGGACGGCGCCCTCTCCATCACCCAGAAGAAGACCGACCCGCGCGGCCTGATCGACCGGGTCCACTCGATGGAACTCGTCCGCGAATGGCTCCTCGCCCGCCCCGAGCCGGTGTTCGCCTCGTACCTGAGCGACTACGACCGCAACTGCCTGGTCGAGGAGATCCCGATGTTCTTCTGGTCCCTCCCGGACGGCGACCGCAACTACTGGGAGGTCTACCAGCGGCACGTCAGCCGGCTCCTCCGCGCCATCGGCCCCGACCGGGTGGCGGACCTCAACGCCCAACTCCGGCTCAAGTACCGCCTCACCCTGGCCGACGCGATGAACCGCTTCATCGCCGTCCAGCGTCTCCACCGCGCCGTCCGCCGCACCCGCCAGGCCGCCGCCCGCCGCGCCGGGGCCGTCCGCCGCTGAGCTCCGGCGGCCTCGCGACGACTCAGCGCCGTCCCACCGGAGTGAAGCGGACCGGCGTGCCCGGGGCGGCCTGGGCGACGGCGGGGAGGGCGGTGGCGGGGACCACGCCGATGACGGGGTAGCCGCCCGTGGTGGGGTGGTCGGCGAGAAAGACCACCGGGCGGCCGTCGGGCGGGACCTGCACCGCGCCCAGGACCATTCCCTCGCTGGGGAGTTCGCCGTCGCGGGCACGCTCCAGCGGCGGGCCGTCCAGGCGCAGGCCGATCCGGTTGCTGGTGGGGGAGACGCGGTAGCCGGAGCCGGTCAGGACAGTGAGCGAACGGGCGGTGAACCAGTCGTCGCGAGGGCCGAACAACACGGGCAGGAGCAGCGGGTCGGGCGGCGCGGGCGCCGGCACCACGTCCGCCCCGGCGGCCGGGCCGGCCGGCTCACCGAGAGGCAGCGCGTCCCCGGGGGACAGGGGAGCGGGGCCCAGACCCGAGAGCAGGTCGGTCGAGCGGCTGCCGAGCACCGGCGCGGCGGCGATCCCGCCCGCGAAGGCTACGTAGCTGCGCACGCCCCGGGTCGCCGGTCCCACCTCCAGCAGCGCCCCGGCGGGCAGCCGCACCGGGGCGGCCCACGCGGCGGGCCGCCCGTCGACCCGAACCGCGCACGGCGCGCCGGCCACGGCGACCGTCACCGCGCGGTCCGCCCGCAGCGCGCAGCCGAGCACGGTGGTCTCCAGGGTGGCGGCCGTGGCGGGGTTGCCGACCAGGCGGTTGGCGAGCCGGTGGGCGGGCTGGTCGAGCGCGCCGGAGCGCGGCACGCCCAGGTGCGCGTGCCCGGGGCGGCCGAGGTCCTGGACGGTCGTCAGCAGGCCTGCGTTCATCACGGTGACGGTCATGCGTTCTCGATCACGCTTCCTCGAACGGGCTTCGTCGGGCGGGCTTCCTCGGTCAGGCTTCCGCGATCACGAACCGGACCCGGGTCCCCGGGCTGAACAGGGCGGCGGGTTCGCGGGACGGGTCCCACAGCACGGCGTCGGTGTGCCCGATCAGCTGCCAGCCGCCCGGGGAGGAGCGCGGGTAGACGCCGGTGTACGGGCCGGCGATGGCGATCGCCCCGGCCGGGACGGCGGGGCGCGGGACGGCCCGCCGGGGCACCCGGTAGCGCTCGGGCAGGCCGGTCAGGTAGCCGAAGCCGGGCGCGAAGCCGCTGAACGCGACCCGGAACTCGGTCGCCGAGTGGATGCGGGCGACCTCCTCCTCGGCGACGCCCCACAGCGTGGCGACCTCGGCGACGTCGGCGCCGTCGTAGCGCACGGGGACGGTCACGGTCGCCTCGTTGGTCGCCCGCAGCGGCGGGACGCGCCAGCCGGCCAGGTCGGCGGCCAGGGCTTCGGGGTCGGCCACGCCGTCGAGCAGGACGGTCCGTTCGGCGGGTACGACCTCGGCGACGGCCGGGATCCGGGACGTCGCGCGCCGGCGCTGGAGTTCGGCGTGGAAGGCGATCGTCTCGTCGGCGTCGTCGAGTTCGACCAGGAGCGCGTCCAGGCCGACCCGCAGGACCCGGATGTTCATCCCGTCCACCCCGTCCACCCCGTCTCCGTGCCGCTCTGCCGGGTGGTGCTCACGCGAACGCCTCGACCCGGACTCCGGCCGCCCGCAGACCCGTTCGGACCCGGCGGGCGAGGTCCGCGGCCCCAGGGGTGTCGCCGTGAACGCACAGCGAGCGGGCCCGCAGCCGGATCCGGTCGCCGGTGCGCGCGGTGACCTCGCCGTCCCGGGCGATGGCGACCGAACGGCGGACGACGGCCTCGGGGTCGTGGACGACGGCGCCGGGCTCGCGGCGGGGGACGAGCGTGCCCTGCGGGGTGTAGGCGCGGTCGGCGAACGCCTCGGCCACCGCCGGCAGTTCGGCCCGCCCGGCGGCCTCGTGCAGCCGCGAACCGGGCAGCCCGAGGACGGGCAGACCCGGTGCGGCCAGCCGGACGCCGCGGACCACCGCCTCCGCCTGCTCCTCGTCGTGCACCGTCCGGTTGTACAGCGCGCCGTGCGGCTTGACGTACGCCACGTGCGCTCCGGCCGCCCGCGCGAACACCTGCAACGCCCCTATCTGATAGGCGACTTCGTCCGCCAGCTCGTCGGGCGGGACGTCCATCGCCCGCCTCCCGAAGCCGGCGAGGTCCCGGTAGGAGACCTGCGCGCCGATCCGCACGCCGCGCTCCGCGGCCAGCTCGCAGACCCGCCGCATGGTGCTCGGGTCCCCGGCGTGGAAGCCGCAGGCGACGTTGGCGCTGGTGACCACCGACAGAAGGGCGTCGTCGTCGGTGAGCGTCCAGCGGCCGAAGCCCTCGCCGAGGTCGGCGTTGAGGTCGACGGCCGTCACGGGAGTGCCCTCGGTTCCGAGGCCGACGGCCGTCGCGAGAGGGTGCTCGGGCGGTCTCATCTGGCGCCGCCCGTCGCGGTGCCGTCCGTCATCGCGCCGCCCGTCATCGCGCGGACGATCACCGCGCGTGCGTCGTTCAGATAGCTGGTCAGCTCCACCTCGGCGTCGTCGATCTCGCCCGCCTCCAGCAGCCCGGTCAGCGAATGGTTGCGGCGCAGGAACGGCGCGTGGAGCCCGCGCGCGGACGGGACGGCGGCGAAGGCCAGGCGCAGTTCGGCCATCAGCCGGCCCATGCACTCGTCGATCCGCCGGCTGCCGGCGATCCCCGCGACGGCCTGGTGGAAGTGCAGGTCGGCGGTGCCGACTGTGACCCAGTCGCCGATCGCCTCGGCGGCCTCCGCGCGGTCCAGCGCGGCCCGCACCGCGGCCAGGCGCTCGGGCTCCGCGCTGTGCAGGGCGCGCACACCGGCCGTCTCCAGGGCGAGGCGCAGGGTGTAGATGTCGGCGACGTCGGCCGGTTCGAGGATCCGGACGAACACGCCGCGGTTGAGCTCGTGCACGACCAGTCGTTCGTCGGCCAGCAGCCGGAACGCCTCGCGGAGCGTGTTGCGCGAGACGGTGAGCGCCTCGCCGAGCGCCTCCTCCGACAGTCGGGTGCCGGGGGCGAGCCGGCCCTCGGTGATGTGGTCGCGCAGCACCTCGGCCACCCGTTGGGCGGCGCTGGCGCGTTCGAGTCGGCCCCGATCGGCCGCGAGCGCGTCGAAAATCCCGGTCACGTTCCACCTCCTGAACTCTTGTCGGATTGTTCCACAATCCCCTAGCCTCACGGCAACCCCCGCAGGGTCGCGGCCCATCCAGTCGTGACCGCCTCCGCCCGTGGTGCTCCAGACGGCCGCCCTCGAGGCGGAGGCCCGTTCGAAAGGCGGTCAGGAAGATGATCGTTCTGCTCGGCATCCTCGTCGTGGTGGCGGGGTTCGCCACCCGGCGAAATCCGCTCCTCGTCGTCGGCGCCGCCGGCGTCCTCACCGGACTGCTGGGCGGGATGAGCCCGCTGAAGGTCCTGGAGGCCTTCGGCGCCGGCTTCGCCTCCAGCCGCTCGGTGACCGTCTTCGCCGTCACCCTGCCGGTGATCGGCCTGCTGGAGCGCCACGGCCTGCAAGAACAGGCCCGCACCCTGATGAACAAGCTCGCCAGGGCCAGCGCCGGACGCGTGCTCGCCGTCTACCTGGTGCTCCGCCAGCTCACCGCCGCCTTCGGGCTCACCGGCCTCGGTGGACCGGCCCCGGCGGTACGGCCCATGGTCGTACCGATGGCGGAGGCCGCCGCCGAACGCCGCCACGGCACGCTGACCGACAAGGCCCGCGAACGCCTGCGCTCCTTCGCCGCGAGCGCCGACAACGTCGGCCTGTTCTTCGGCGAGGACTGCTTCCTCGCCGTCGGCTCCATCCTGCTGATCACCGGTTTCGTCAACGCGACCTACCACACCGACCTGGAGCCGGTGCAGCTCGCGCTGTGGGCCATCCCCACCGCGGTCTGCGCCACCCTCGTCCACGGCGCGCGCCTGCTGCGCCTGGACCACACCCTTGCCCGGGACCTGCCCGCCGCAGCCGGCCGGGCCACCACCTCCGCGCGCATCGAGGAGTCGAGCAAGTGATCAAGGTCGAGTGGCTGTACTGGCTGGTCGGAGCCGTCTTCCTCGCGATGGCCGCGCAGATGGCGGTGGACCGTGGCAACCCCCGGCGGTACGGCAGCGCCGCCTTCTGGGGCCTGCTCGGCGCGAGCTTCGTCTACGGCACCTGGGTCGCCGACAAGAGCGCCCCCGCCGCGCCGCTGGGCATCGCCGTCCTGCTGATGATCTGTCTGGCCGGCTTCGGCTTCACCGGTCGCGGCACCCCCACGGCCGCCGCCCCCGAACAACGGGCCGCCTCCGCCGCGCGCCTGGGAAGCCGGCTGTTCATCCCCGCGCTGGCGCTCCCGCTGGTCGCGCTGGCCTGCGGAACCCTGCTCAAGGGCGTGCACCCGGGCGGCGGCGGTCCGCTGCTGCAGACCGGCAGCGAGACGCTCCTCGGGCTGGGCATCGGCACGCTCGTCGCCCTGGGCGTGGCGCTGCTGCTGACCCGCGAGCGCAACCCGGTCGTCGCCCTGCGCTCCGGCCGCGGGCTGCTGGAGGCCATGGGCTGGGCACTGCTGCTGCCCCAACTGCTCGCCGTCCTGGGCTCGATCTTCCAGAGCGCCGGCGTCGGCACCCAGGTCGGCAAGATCACCACCCACTTCCTGCCGGACGGGAGCAAGTACGCGGCGGTGGCGGTCTACTGCCTCGGCATGGCCCTGTTCACCGTCATCATGGGCAACGCCTTCGCCGCCTTCCCGGTGATGACCGCCGCCATCGGCTGGCCGGTCCTGGTCACCCAGCTGCACGGCAGCCCTGCCGTGGTCCTGGCGGTGGGCATGCTGGCCGGCTTCTGCGGCACGCTGGTCACGCCGATGGCGGCCAACTTCAACCTCGTTCCGGCGGCACTGCTCGAACTCAAGGACCAGTACGGGCCGATCAAGGCCCAACTGCCGACTGCGGGTGCGCTGTTGGTCTGCAACGTCGTCATCATGTCCCTCTTCGCGTTCTGACCTCCTTCCTCGTCCCGGAAAGGCCGCCCCATGACCCGGGTCCTGCTCACCGGCTTCGAACCCTTCGACGGCGCCGACGTCAACCCGTCCTGGGAGGTCGCCCGCCGCGTCGCCGACACCCCGCCCGAGGGGCTCTCGGTCACCGCCGTGCGGCTGAGCTGCGTCTTCGGCCAGGCCGCCGAGGAACTGCGCACAGCCGTACGGGAGTTCACCCCTGACCTGGTGGTCTGCCTCGGCCAGGCCGCCGGCCGCCCGGACATCACCGTCGAACGCGTCGCCATCAACGTCGACGACGCCCGCATCCCCGACAACGCGGGCCGCCAGCCGGTCGACCAGCCCGTCGTCCCCGACGGCCCGGCAGCCTACTTCTCGACCCTGCCCGTCAAAGCCTGCGTCGCCGCCGCTCGGGAGGCGGGCGTCCCCGCCTCCCTGTCCCACACCGCGGGAACCTTCGTCTGCAACCATGTCTTCTACGCCCTGATGCACCTGCTCGCCACCCAACACCCCAGCGCCCGCGGCGGATTCGTCCACATACCCGCCCTCCCCGAACAGGTCCTGGACGGCTCCAAACCCTCCCTCCCCGCCGACTCCGTCGCCCACGCCCTGCGCGCCCTCCTCGCCGCCGCCGCGACCCGCACAGCCGACCTCCGCGTACCGGAGGGCGCGACTCACTGACCATCCACCAACGAAGCTCACCGCGGCGGCACCCCTTCCCTCTCGGAGCCCACCGAGGCACCGCGAACAGCACTCGGCACGAGTCGGCAACCCAACCCCCACCTCCTTCACGAGGGGTGGTGTACTGGGGACGGTCGTCCGCCCCGTGTGGGGGTGCTGTTCTCGGCGGCCGTGGTGGAGCGGGGTTCGTCGCCGGGGGTGACCGCTAGGCGCACTCCAGGGTCTGCTTCATGACCTGGGCGCCCCGGCTCACCCGCAGGCGGACCTGCTCGGCCATCTCGTGCGGGAGCACGTCCGTGGTCCAGAGGAGGCGGCAGCGGCCGGGCCCCTCCGGGAGGACCCGGAACGAGGCGTGGTGGTGCGTCAGGGGGAGCTCGAAGCCCTCGACCGCCGAGTACGCCAGCCGCCGCAGGTCGTCGTCGATGCCGACGGTCAGCTCGCGGATGACCGCGCCGCCCGGCATGGTCAGGTAGCGGACACCTCCGTCGACCCGGGTGTCGAGGACGTAATCGGGGATGAGGCGCTCGTGCACGGCCCCGACGTCGCGGATCGCGTCCCAGACCTCGTCCGCGTCGGCCTCGATCAGGACGTCCTCGACGATGGTGGCGATGGCTGCCGGCTCCCCTCAGGCGGTACCGAAGAAGCTGTCCAGGATCCGCTGCGCGGCCAGCCCCGCCGGCAGCGTACCGGCGCGGACCTGCCCCTCCAGCTCCGGGGCCAGCCGCCGCACCTCCGGGTGCTCGTGCAGCCGCGCGTACAGCTGGTCGTGGACCATCGACCACGTCCACTCGACCTGCTGCTCCCGCCGCTTGGCCGCCAGCGCCCCTGTCGCGTCCAGCACCTTGCGGTGCTGCTGCAACCGCTCCCACAACACGTCCAGCCCGGCCCCGTCGAGCCCGCTGCAGGTCAGCACCGGCGGCGTCCAGGCCGCGTCCGGTGCCTGCAACAGCCGCAGCGCGCCCGCGAGTTCACGGGACGCAGCCTTCGCGTCCCGCTCGTGCGGCCCGTCGGCCTTGTTGACGGCGATGACGTCCGCGAGCTCCAGCACGCCCTTCTTGATGCCCTGGAGCTGGTCGCCCGTCCGCGCCAGGCTGAGCAGCAGGAAGGTGTCGACCATCCCCGCCACCGCAGTCTCCGACTGCCCGACGCCCACCGTCTCGATGAGTACCACGTCGTACCCCGCCGCCTCCATGACCACCATCGACTCCCGGGTGGCCTTGGCGACCCCGCCCAGCGTCCCGGAGGTCGGCGACGGCCGGACGAAGGCCGCAGGATCGACGGCCAGCCGCTCCATCCGGGTCTTGTCGCCCAGGATGGAGCCGCCCGTCCGGCTGGACGTCGGGTCGACGGCCAGCACCGCGACCCGGTGGCCCAGCCCCGTCAGCATGGTCCCGAAGGAGTCGATGAAGGTCGACTTGCCGACTCCGGGCACCCCCGTGATGCCCACCCGGACCGCCCCGCCCGCGTGCGGCAGCAGCCGCTGGAGCAACTGCTGCGCGAGCGCGCGGTGGTCGGGCCGGGTGGACTCGACGAGGGTGACGGCACGTGCGATCCAGGCGCGCGAGCCGTCCAGGACGCCCGTCACATAGCTGTCGAGGTCGATAGTCCGCGGAGGCATGCGATCAGGCAATCACAGCTCGTGGCCGAGGTCGGCCGCCAGCGCCGTCAGCAGGTCGTACGCCGCGTCCGGGATCACCGTGCCGGGGCCGAACACGGCTGCGGCGCCCGCCTCGTACAGCGCGTCGAAGTCCTGCGGGGGGATGACCCCGCCGACCACGATGGTGATGTCCTCGCGCCCCGCCTCGGCGAGTTCGGCACGCAGCGCGGGCACCAGCGTGAGGTGCCCGGCGGCGAGCGAGGAGACGCCCACGATGTGCACGTCCGCCTCCACGGCCTGGCGGGCGACCTCGGCCGGGGTCTGGAACAGCGGGCCGACGTCGACCGTGAAGCCGAGGTCCGCGAACGCGGTGGCGATCACCTTCTGGCCGCGGTCGTGGCCGTCCTGGCCCATCTTGGCGACCAGGATGCGCGGACGGCGGCCCTCGGCCTGCTCGAACCGCTCGACCAGGTCGCGGGTGCGCTGGAGGGGAGCCGACGGGCCCGCTTCGTCTCGGTACACACCGGAGATGGTACGGATCTGACCGGAGTGGCGGCCGTACACCTTCTCCAGGGCGTCCGAGATCTCGCCGACGGTGGCCTTGGCGCGAGCCGCGTTGACGGCCAGGTGCAGCAGGTTGCCGTCCAGCGAGCCGCCGCGCTGCGGGCCGGCCTCGGCGGCCGCCGTCAGCGCGCGCAGGGCGTCCTGGCAGACGGCCTCGTCGCGCTCCTCGCGCAGCCGCCGCAGCTTCTCGATCTGCCGGGCGCGCACGGCGGAGTTGTCGACCTTGAGGACGTCGATCTGCTCGTCGCTCTCCACCCGGTACTTGTTGACGCCGATCACCGGCTGGCGGCCGGAGTCGATCCGCGCCTGGGTGCGGGCGGCGGCCTCCTCGACGCGCATCTTCGGGATGCCCGCGTCGATGGCCTTGGCCATGCCGCCGGCCGCCTCGACCTCCTGGATGTGCTGCCAGGCCCTGGAAGCGAGGTCGTGCGTCAGCTTCTCGACGTACGCCGAGCCGCCCCACGGGTCGATCACCCGGCAGGTACCGGACTCCTGCTGGAGCAGCAGCTGGGTGTTGCGGGCGATGCGGGCGGAGAAGTCGGTGGGCAGCGCCAGCGCCTCGTCGAGGGCGTTGGTGTGCAGCGACTGGGTGTGGCCCTGGGTGGCGGCCATCGCCTCGACGCACGTCCGCGTGACGTTGTTGAACACGTCCTGGGCGGTGAGCGACCAGCCCGAGGTCTGCGAATGGGTGCGCAGCGAAAGGGACTTGGCGTTCTTCGGGTCGAACTGCCTGACCAGCTTGGCCCACAGCAGCCGGGCCGCGCGCAGCTTGGCGACCTCCATGAAGAAGTTCATGCCGATCGCCCAGAAGAACGACAGCCGCGGCGCGAAGGCGTCCACGTCCAGCCCCACGTCCAGGCCCGCGCGCAGGTACTCGACCCCGTCGGCCAGGGTGTAGGCCAGCTCCAGGTCGGCCGTGGCTCCGGCCTCCTGGATGTGGTAGCCGGAGATGGAGATCGAGTTGTACCGGGGCATCTTCTGCGAGGTGTACGCGAAGATGTCCGAGATGATCCGCATCGACGGCTGCGGCGGGTAGATGTACGTGTTGCGGACCATGAACTCCTTGAGGATGTCGTTCTGGATGGTCCCCGCGAGCTTCTCGGGCGGTACGCCCTGCTCCTCGGCCGCGACGATGTACAGCGCCAGGACGGGCAGCACCGCGCCGTTCATGGTCATCGACACCGACATCCTGTCCAGCGGGATGCCGTCGAACAGCTGGCGCATGTCGTAGATCGAGTCGATGGCGACGCCCGCCATGCCGACGTCACCGGTGACGCGCGGGTGGTCGCTGTCGTAGCCGCGGTGGGTCGGCAGGTCGAAGGCGACCGAGAGCCCCTTCTGGCCGGCCGCCAGGTTGCGGCGGTAGAAGGCGTTGGACTCCTCGGCGGTGGAGAAGCCCGCGTACTGGCGGACGGTCCACGGCTGGTTGACGTACATGGTCGGGTACGGCCCGCGCAGGTATGGGGCGATGCCGGGGTACGTCTCCAGGAAGTCGAGTCCGGCCAGGTCGGCCGCGGTGTACAGCGGCTTGACGCCGATGCCCTCGGGGGTGTCCCAGACCAGCTCGTCGGCGTCCTTGCCGGTGGACCGGCGCCAGGCGGCCCGCCACTGGGCGTCGGAAACCCCGGGGACGTTCCCGGCGGCGCCGCCGTCCAGCCCGATTCCGGTGAAGTCGGGGATCATCGAGCCACCTCGTCCTCGTCGGCGCCGCTCGCGCCGGTGATCTGGTCCAGCAGGGAGGTCAGGACGGCGATCGCGTCCCCGCCCGCGTAGATGAACTCGTCCACTCCGGCGGGCACTTCGGCGGGCCGCCCGGCCAGCAGCACCCGCTGGGCGCCGGCCGCCTTCAGGGCGCCCGCGACGGCTGCGGCGTGCTCGCGGTACAGGGCGTCGCCGGAGCACAGGCAGGCGACGACGGCGCCCGACGCGGCGAACGCCGCCGCGAACGCGGCCGGGTCGACGCCCTCGGCGGAGACGGTCGCGATGCCACCGGCCTGGAACAGGTTGGCGGCGAAGGTGGTGCGCGCCGTGTGGGCGGCGGCGGTGCCGAGCGAGGCCAGAAACAGCTTCGGGCGGGCGCCGGTCTGCGCCAGGAAGGCGTCCGAGCGGTCCCGCAGTGCCTCGTACGCCTCGGCGCGGCGCACCCGCGGCAAGCCGCCTTCCGGCGACACCGGGGCCGGCTCGCGGACCAGCGGCTGCTCGTCCAGGTGCGGGAACTCGCTGACGCCGGTGACCGGTTCGCGCCGCTTGGCGAGCTTCGCGGAGCGCTCGGCCCAGGTGGCGGCGATCCGCTCGCCGACGAGGCCTTCGGCGAGTGCCGCCTGCTGGCCGCCGGCCCGCTCGATCTCCTGGAACCAGGCCCAGGCCGCCTGGGCCAGCTCCTCGCCCAGCTGCTCGACGTACCAGGAGCCGCCGGCCGGGTCGATCACCCGGGCCAGGTGGGACTCCTCCAGCAGGATCGACTGGGTGTTGCGGGCGATCCGGCGGGCGAAGGCGTCGGGGAGGCCGAGCGCGCTGTCGAAGGGCAGCACGGTGACGGCGTCGGCACCGCCGACCCCGGCGGCCAGGCAGGCCACGGTGGTGCGCAGCATGTTCACCCACGGGTCGCGGGCGGTCATCATCACCCGGGAGGTGACGGCGTGCTGACGCTGCGCCGAGGCCTCGGCGCAGGCGCCGGACACCTCCGCGACCCGGGCCCACAGGCGGCGCGCGGCACGGAACTTGGCGATGGTCAGGAACTGGTCGGCGTCCGCGGCGAAGCGGAACTCCAGCTGGCCGAGCGCGGCGTCCACGGACAGTCCGGCGGCGGTCAGCGCGCGCAGGTAGGCCACGCCGGTGGCCAGCGCGCAGCCCAGCTCCTGGGCGGGGGAGGCACCGGCCTCGTGGTACGGCAGGGCGTCCACCGTGAGCGCCCTGACGTTCGGGTACCCGTCGGCGCAGCGGGCGGCCAGCGCGGTGGCCTCGGCGAGCAGCGCGTCGGTGCGGTCGACGGAGCCGGTGCGGGCCTGGAGGCCGAGCGGGTCGGCGCCGAGGTTGCCGGCGGCGGAGCCGGGGGAGACCTCGCGCTCCTCGTACAGCTTGAACAACTGCTCGGCGGCGTGGGTGAATTCGGGTCCCGCGTCGAGTGTCACGGCGGCCAGGTCGAGGTACACGCCGGTGAGCACCTCGGGCAGGGCGGCGACCGGAAGGCCCGTGCCGCCCAGTTCCAGCCAGAGGGAGCCGACGCCGTGCTCCAGGTCGGCCAGTACGGCTTCGTTGGTGCGCCGCGGGTCGGGGTCGGCGTGCCGCTGGCGTACGTCCCACCCGGAGACGGCGGAGCCCTGCGGCCGGCCGCCGCGGACGAACGGCGGGAAGCCGGGGTAGCCGGGCTCGGCCGAGGTGTTCTCGGCGGTGTACAGCGGGCGGGCGCGCAGCCCGTCCGGGAGCGCGGTGGTGAGCGCCTGCTCGGCGGCGGCGCCGTCCTCGGGCTGGGCACCGGACTTGCGCAGCACACCCTCGACGAGCTGCTGCCACTGCTCACGGTGCGCGGCCGGGAACTCGGCGGCGAGGGGGAGCCTTTCGGGCGGGACCTTCATGTGCGCAGGTTAGCGCCCGTTCGCAGGCCCGTAGGAGGGGCGGCGCGTGTGAGCTTGTTCTCGCTTTGGCGAACCTTTAGCACTCCGTCGGCCGTGGAGTGTCAAGAGGGGCGTCGACGGCGGCGCCGGGCGGGTGCCGACGGGAGTGCGGGGAGGGGGATTGCGGAACTCCGCCACTCATCTATTAAGTTACTTCGAAGAAGGCGGGCGGGGACGGCATCCCCCGTACGTCCCCGCCCGCCTTCGTCGTCCCCCGACGCTGTCCGATGCCGTCCCCCGACGCCGTCCGAAGCCCCTCGAAGGAGCCCACCGCGATGGGAAAGCGCCGCAAGCCCAGTCCCCCGAGCCGGGCCCGCATGGCGGTCCTCACCACGGCGATGGCCGGCGGCGCGGTGCTCGCCGCCGGCACCGCCCACGCCGAGCCGACCCCGACCCTGGCCTCCGTCAAGGAGCAGGTGGACAAGCTCAACGAGGAGGCCGAGCAGGCCATCGAGCAGTACAACGGCTTCCAGGACAAGCAGCAGAAGCTCCAGGGCGAGGCCAACAAGATCCAGGAGAAGGTCGCCCGCGGCCAGGAGACGATGAACGAGCTGCGCACCCGGCTCGGCGCGGTCGCCGCCGACCAGTACCGCAACAACGGCATCGACCCGTCCGTCCAGCTGATGCTGGACTCCGACCCGGCCGCCTACCTGGAGCGCGCCGCGGTGCAGAACCAGGTCACCGACGGTCAGACGGCCCTGCTCAAGCAGGCCCAGGACGAGCAGCGCAAGCTCGACCAGGACCGCGCCGAGGCCACCGCCACGCTCGCCCAGCTCGACTCGGTCGGCACCGAACTGGCGGCGAAGAAGCAGCAGATCCAGACCAAGCTGTCCCAGGCGCAGGCCGTGCTCAACAAGCTGAGCGCCGAGGACCGCGCCAAGGTCAACGCCCAGCAGGCCGCCGACAAGGCCAAGGCCGAGGCCCAGCAGGCGGCCGCCGCGGACCGCGCCTCCCGCTCCTCGGCCCGCCAGGACCTGAACGCCCCGGCCCCGCCCGCCAGTGGCCGCGCCGCCACCATCGTCCAGTTCGCGTACGCCCAGCTGGGCAAGCCCTACCAGTGGAGCGCCACCGGTCCCAACAGCTTCGACTGCTCCGGTCTCACCGGCGCCGCCTACCGCGCGGCCGGTCTCAAGCTCTCCCGGATGTCCCAGGACCAGTGGAACGACGGCCCGCGCGTCGCCCGTGCCGACCTCCAGCCCGGCGACCTCGTCTTCTTCTACGGCGACATCCACCACGTCGGCATCTACATCGGCGACGGCAAGATGATCCACGCCCCGCGCACCGGCAAGAACGTCGAGGTCCTCCCCATCGACGCCATGCCGTACGTGGGCGCCGTCCGGCCGTAGTCACCGCCGGCGGGCGGCCGACCGTGCGTCAGCCGCCCGCCGGACCGTCGTCAGCCGACGACCGGAGCGCCCGTCAGTCGACGATCAGCAGGCTGGCGCCGTTCGGCGCGCTGGAGCGGTGGGCCTCGGCGTCGTCGGCCACCTGGTAGCTGCCGCCCCGGCCGGTGACCACGACGCGGCCGTCGTCGAGCGTGGTGACGAGCTCGCCCTCCAGGACGTACAGCACGTGCCCCTTGCGGCACCAGTGGTCGGCGACGTACCCGGGGCTGTAGTCCACCCGGCGGACCCGGACGCCGCCGAAGTGCTGCACGCGACTGGTCACCTCACCGCTCTCGCCCGGTTTGCGGTCCTCGCTGACCTGGCTCCAGTCGGTGGCGGTGAAGGGGAAACCGGTGAGATCCATGCGGGCACCCTAACCGCCAGGTCACGGGCGGGGCCCGTGAATTACGGCGTCGCCCGCCGGTTCGGCCCCTACCCTTGAAGGGCCCCGCGGCCCGGTTGCCAGGCAGGCCTGGCCCCGGCCGCGAACGTCTGCGACACCAACTACACGATGGTCGCCAAGCTGCCGAAGAGCGTGCTGGGCCGGGCCCGCGCCTACGACGGCCTGCACGACCGGCTGCGCGAGCGCGCGGCGGCGTACCTGCGGCACCGGTAGGTGCCGGTATGCCGGCCGGTTCCGACCGGTTCCGACCTGGCAGTCACGGGTGCGGCGCGCAGGCCAGCAGGTACGGCAGCGCGGGCAGCGTCGACAGCCCGATCCACCAGGTGAGTCGGCGCCGTCGGCCGCTGCCCGGCCGGGCCAGCCGGCGGACCCGGGCGAGCACCCCGGTGGAGGCGACTCCGAGCGACCCGCCCGGAGTCGCCCCGGAGGTGGCCAACGCGCAGAGTGCCGAGGCCAGTTCGCCCCGGGACACCTCCGCCAGCGCCGCGTCGTCGGCCGCCATCTCCAGCAGCAGCGCGACCTCCGAACGCCCCAGCCGGGCCAGCGGCAGCGGTCCGAACAGCAGCGCGAAGGTGTCGACGGGCAGCCGGAACAGGTGGTGGCGGCCGCGGATGTGCCCGCGCTCGTGCGCGACGGCCGCGGCCAGCTGCCGCTCGTCCAGCAACCGCAGCGCTCCGCGCGACAGCACCACCCGGGAGCGGCGCCCGGGCAGGCAGTAGACGGTCGGGTGGGCGTGCTCCAGCACCAGCGCGCCCCAGCGCCGGTCCCGTACGGCGACCACGTCCAGCACCGCCCGGTGCCGCCGCCGGGCCCGCCCGGCCCGGACGCCGACGGCCGCAACCAGCGCGGCGAGCACCGCCCCGGCCGTGGCCAGCAGCCACCAGTCGTGGGTATGGGGCAGCACCGGCCGGGCCGGTTCGAGGTGGGGGAGCAGACCGATCAGCCCGGCCGGCTCGTGCGCGGCGGGTTCGATCGCGTGGTGCCCGGCGAGCACCAGGGCGACGGTGAAGGAGGCCATCAGCGCGAGCCACAGGGTCGCGCCGAGAGCGGGACGCGCCTGGAGCCGGGCGGAGCCGGCCAGTCGGCGGGGCAGCAGCACGCCGGTCACGGCCAGGTGGAGGCCGAGCAGGGCGAGCGTCACTCGGCGTCCCGGGCCTTCACCTGTTCGAGGGCGGCGATCAGCGCGGACGCCTCGTCCCCGCTGATCCGGTCGACGAAGTGCAGCAGTGCGCCGGTCCGGTCCGGACTGGTCTCCAGCGCCTGGTGCATCAGCTGGGCGGTGTAGGCCCCCCGGGTGCAGGTCGGCTCGTACACCCAGGCGCGGCCGACCTTGGCCCGGCGCAGCCAGCCCTTGGTGTGCAGGATGTCCGCGACGGTCGTGACGGTGGTGTACGCGACCGCCCGCTGCTGCTGGAGGTCGTCGACGACCTCGCGCACCGTGGCCGGACGGCCCCAGGACCAGAGCCGGTCCATGATCTCGGCCTCGAGATCGCCGAAACCCCGTAGCACCGCCCTCGTCTCCCTCACCGAACCGTTCGCCGGCGCCCTTCGCCCGCTGGAACGCGGCCCATGCTACGGCGAGCGCCGGGCGCCCGCCCCCGGGTGACGGGAACGGGCGCCCACGGAGTCCGGGCGGTGCTCAGGGGGTGCGCAAGGAGTGCCTCACGTGGTCAAACGGTGATCAGGACAGCCGCCGCCCCAGCGCCACCCGGGAGCGGGTGAACAGTGCCGCGAGCAGCCCCGCCACCACCGGCAGCACCAGCACGACCAGCAGCAGCTCCCCCCAGGGCGCGGTGATCAGCGCCGGCTGCGAGGACCCACTGGCCCGGGACTTCAGCAGCCCCACCGCCGGGACGAACCCGTTGGCGGCTCCGAGCACCGCCCCGAGCAGGGCGATCAGCGCGCACTGCAGGCCCGCCATGGTCCGGCGGATCCGCGGCGGTGCGCCGACGGCCGCCAGGGTGGCCTGGTCCTGCCGGGAGTCGGCGGCCGCGAGCCCGGTGGCGATACCGGCCGCGCCGAGCACGACCAGTCCGGCGAAGCCGCTGAGCGCGAGGGTGATCGCGTCGCTCCTGGGCTGGTAGCCGCGCTCGACGGTCAGCTCGGCGTGGTGGTCCAGCCGGACGGCGGCGGCCGCGGCCCGCTGCTGCGCCTTGCGGTCGGGCGGGGTGGCCGGCCGCCACACCGCGCCCTGGGGCGCCGCGGCGAGGCCGAGCCTGGTCAGCGCGGTGGTCGGCAGCAGCCCCTGGGCGAAGCGGGCGGCGTCGGGGTCGTCGACCAGCACCGCGTCCACCGGGACTTCCTGGAGGTCGGGCTTGGGGGTCTGCCCGGGCTGCAGCGGCGCGCCGCCGCCCCCGCGCAGCAGCATCACGGCCTTGCCGTCGGCACCGATCAGCGAGCGGTCGAAGACCAGCAACTTATCTGCTGCCAGAGCCTGTTCGGCCTGCCGGTCGCGGACGTCGAACAGGTTGTGCAGCACGGTGACGTCCCCGGTGGCGACGTGCGGCGGGTCGGCGAGCCGACGCGGTTCGGCCGGGCCCTTGAGCACGACGGTGCTGGAGCAGTTGTCGCAGAACCGGTAGACCAGCTGGCCGACGTCGGCCCGCGGGCCGAGCCCGGTCAGCTGCTTCTCCACCTCGGCCGGCAGCTGGGAGGCCTTCGGCCCGTCGTTGTGGCTGATCAGCTGGACGGCGCCGTACGGGGCCTGCGGCCGGTAGTCGCGCCGGTTCTCGGCGTCGGTGCTGGTGCTGTACACCCCGATGGCGACGGCTCCGGCCACCGCGGCCATCACCGCGGCGACGGCCGGCGCGGTGCGCGAGCGGTTGCGGGCGGAGTCCCGCAGCGCAAGCCGGGGGCCGAGCGGGAGCCGTCCGGCGAGCCGGCCGAACAGCGCGACCAGCACCGGGGTGCAGGCGAGCAGGCCGAGTTCGGCGGTGATCGAGCCGCCGAGCACGGTGAGCGTACGGGCGTCGTAGGTGCTCACCACGGGCAGGCCGCGCTGCACCGCGCCCGCGCCGTACATCGCGATCGCGCCGCCGCCGAGGATCAGCGCCACGCCGAGCACGGTGACCAGGCGGTTGGGCGCCCGGACGGCGTCCCGCCCGGTGAGCCCGGCGGTGACGCTGCGCCGGGCGGCCTGCCAGGCCGGCAGCGCGGCCGCGAGCAGCGCGGTGAGCAGGCCGATCCCGGCGATCGCCAGCAGGTCCAGCGGCGGCAGTGCGAAGTGCCCGAAGCGCGCTCCGCCGACCTCCTCGATCACCGGCCGCAGCCCCGCGACCAGCCCGGTGCCGACGGCCACGCCGAGCGCCGCCCCGGCCAGGCCGAGCACCAGGCCGCCGCCGAGCACCACCGCGCCGATGTGCGAGCGCCGGCCACCGGCGGCGCCCAGCAGGGCGAGCTGGCGGCGGGAGCGGCGGGCGCCGACCGCGAAGGCGGGCCCGGCGAGCAGGGCGACCTCCAGCAGCGCCATCCCGGTCACGGTGGCGACCACGACCTTGGTGCTGTTGCCGATGGCGGGGTCGCGGTAGGTGGCGGAGTCCCGGTAGTAGGGGACGGCCCCGTAAGGCGGCGGGTCGAGCGCGACCGAGCGCGCGGTGAGGGTGTAGCCGTGGGCGTTGAAGAGCTGGACCTTCGCCCAGTCGAGGCCGGCCCCGCCCGGCAGGTGCACCAGCCAGGAGGGGTGCCCGGTCCGCGCCTGCTCGGCGGCGGGGCGCCCGGGCTCCGTGGCGGCGGCCAGCGGGTCGAGCAATTCACCCGGCCTGGCGACGAGTTCGACCCGGCCGAGCTCGTCGGGGTGCTCCACCACACCGGTGATGGTGAAGGTGGTCTGCTCCAGCCCCTGGACGGTGGTGGTTCCGCCGAGCGGGAGCCCGGAGTGGTCCAGGAAGGCCTGGGTGGCGGCCAGTTCGTGCGGGGCGCTCGGGGCGCGGCCCTTGACCAGGTTCAGCCGGCCGCGCCAGACCGGGTCGCCGAGGTCGGCCTCGGTGGTGAGGGTGCGGACCAGGCCCTCGGGCGAGGTCGCGCCGGTCTCCGGTCCCGGCCGCGCCGGGGTGAGCGTGCTGCCGGGCGGCAGCAGCGAGCCGACCAGGGCGGCCGGGTCGGTGCCGACGGCCTTCACCTGCTCGGGCGTCGGCTGCTGGCCGGGGCGGGGCTGCACGGCGAAGGCGCCGTCCTCGGCGACCGGGGCCTGTTCGACGCTCTGGCCCGGGCTGAGCGCGGTGACCAGCGCGTCCGCACCGCCCACCACCCGCTCGACCCGCTCGGCCGGGGTCAGTTGGCCGCTGCGGTGGACCACGTCGGCGCCGGTGACCCCGAGGACGGGCAGTGCCACCATGGCCAGGATCAGGGCGCTGCGCCCCTTGGCCCGCAAGGCGTCGCGCCGGGCGACCCGCAGCGCGACCTTCCACGCTCCGAACCTCACCGGGCCACCTCGTCAAGGGAGTTGGGGCGGTGGACGGCGGCCTGGCAGCCGCCGGAGCGGCGCCCGCTGCTCTCCGAGGCGACCGCGCCGTCCCGCAGGTGGACCACTCGGTCCGCCCAACTGGCGTGCGCGGCCTCGTGGGTGACCATCATGGCGGCCGCCCCAGCGTCGCAGCGGGCGCGCAGCACGGCGAGCACGGCGTCGCCGGTGGCGGAGTCGAGCGCGCCGGTCGGCTCGTCGGCGAGGACCAGCCGGCGCTCACCGATCAGGGCCCGGGCGATGGCGACGCGCTGCTGCTGGCCGCCGGACATGTCGTCGGGGAAGCGGTCGGCGAGTTCGCCGATGCCCAGCTCCTCCAGGGCGGCGAGGGCTTCGCGGCGGGCGGTGCGGCCGGAGACGCCGTCGAGTTCGCGTGGCAGGGCGATGTTCTCGGCGGCGGTGAGCGCCGGGATCAGGTTGTAGTCCTGGAAGACGTACCCGACGGAGCGCCGCCGCAGGTCGGCGAGCTTGCCCCGGCTGAGGCCGCCGAGGGTCACGCCCTCGACCAGCACCTGGCCGTCGCTGGGCAGGTCGAGCCCGCCGGCCAGGGTCAGCAGGGTCGACTTCCCGGAGCCGGACGGCCCCATCACGGCGACGAACTCGCCCGCGTGGACGGTCAGGTCGACGCCGCGCAGGGCGTGCACCTCGGCGGCGCCGCGCCCGTGCACCCGGGAGACCCCGGCCAGCTGCAGGACGGGTGCGGGCCGGCTCGGATCGATGTGGGACACAGTTCCCCCTCGTGAGCTGTTCAGCTGCATATGTCGGTGAACTATATATGCCGGGAGCGGATGCACAAGCCGGCCGGGGTTTTGGTCAAGGTTCTACAAAGCTGTCGAAGATCAGCCGAAAAGGTGACGCCGGGTGGATCCGGCGGGTCTATGCTTTGGGAGGTTTGAAAAGGCACCTCGTTCGGTGAGGCGTCTTCACGGACACAGGCCACTGACCCGACGACGTCGAGAGACGCCCAGGTTCAGGACAGGTCTTCCCGAGTTAAGGGTTGACCCCAAGTGGCTTCCGGCCGATCCGGCTGGACACGCCGTGGAGTGCCAAAGCTCTGACGAGTTGGGGTGTACCGGTCCCTCGTCGACCGGTGTGCTCCTTGCCGTGTCGCGACGCGGCGCACGGACGGTGCGCCCCCGACCGGGAGGAGGCGAGAGACATGGACTGCAATAGTCCGGGCCACAGTAGCCCCTACCCCCGCATGCTCTCGAACACCTCCGGCACGCGGTAACAACCTTCCCTGCGCGTCCATCCGGCGCTTCGTCCTGCGCTCAACCATGCCCGGACAGAAGTCGCCTGACGCTCCGTCATGCCCGCACGGCCGCCGCCGCTCAGCGTCGCCGTACGGAGCGGACGTCGTGCGCCCGCAGGGAGGATCGCTGCTGCGCGCCCCCTGTCGCCCTCTCAAGGTAGAGGGCAGAGAGGCCCCGTCATGACCAACGTGATGCTGGACCCGAAGGTTCCCACGGTCCCCACCGCTCCCGCCGCCGCCCAGTCCGCCGTGCTCGACGACGCCCACGTCGGCGACATCAAGGGCGCGCTCGGCACCATCCGGCTCGACGACACCACCCCCCGCAGCGGGCTCTCCGCCCGGCTGAAGACCCTGCTGGCGATCATCGGTCCCGGCCTGATCGTCATGGTCGGCGACAACGACGCCGGTGCCTTCTCCACCTACGGGCAGGCCGGCCAGAACTACGGCACCCACTTGCTGTGGACCCTGCTGATGCTGGTTCCGGTGCTGTACGTCAACCAGGAGATGGTGCTGCGCCTGGGCGCCGTCACCGGCGTCGGCCACGCCCGGCTGATCCTGGAGCGGTTCGGCAGGTTCTGGGGCGCGTTCAGCGTCATCGACCTCTTCCTGCTCAACGCGCTGACGCTGGTCACCGAGTTCATCGGGGTGACCCTCGCGGCCGGGTACCTGGGCCTGCCGAAGGCGGTCTCGGTGGTGCTGGCGGCGGCGATCATCATCGCCTCGGCCTTCACCGGCTCCTTCCAGCGCTTCGAGCGGGTCGCCGTGACGCTGTGCGTCGGCTCGCTGCTGCTGGTGCCGATCTACTTCATGGTCCACCCCAAGACCTCGCAGATGGCCCACGACCTCGTGACGCCGGTCATGCCCGGCGGCTCCGGCCAGCTCGCGGCCGTGATGCTGGTCATCATCTCGATCGTCGGCACCACCGTCGCCCCCTGGCAGCTGTTCTTCCAGCAGTCGTACGTCATCGACAAGCGGATCACCCCGCGTTTCATGAAGTAC
Source organism: Kitasatospora sp. NPDC017646 (assembly GCF_044329365.1). NCBI lineage: Bacteria > Bacillati > Actinomycetota > Actinomycetes > Kitasatosporales > Streptomycetaceae > Kitasatospora > Kitasatospora sp. NPDC017646. The sequence goes on from NZ_JBIRJC010000006.1 coordinate 230,153, forward strand.
GAGAAGGTCGACCTGTGGATCGGGATCGTCGTGGTCATCGTCGGCGCCGCCGCGATGATCGGCTTCACCGCCGCCGCCTTCGCCGGCACCGACGGCTTCGGCCAGTTCTCCGACGCGGCCGCCGTGGCGAAGGGCATCGAGGACAAGGCCGGACACCTGGCGGGCGTGCTGTTCGCCATCGCGCTGCTGGACGCCTCGATCATCGGCGCCTTCGCGGTGTCCCTCTCGACCGCCTACGCGATCGGCGACGTGTTCGGCATCAAGCACTCGCTGCACCGCGGGGTCAAGGGCGCCAAGGGCTTCTACGCGGTCTACGCGGGCCTGGTGGTGGTCGCGGCGGCGATCACGCTGCTGTCCAACGACTACATGCAGGGTCTGATGACCCAGTTCGTCCAGGTGCTGGCCGGGGTGCTGCTGCCCTCCGCGACGGTCTTCCTGCTGCTGCTCTGCAACGACAAGGCCGTGCTCGGCCCGTGGGTCAACGGTCCCAGGACCAACGCCTTCACCTCGGCGGTGGTCGGCGTGCTGGTCACGCTGTCGCTGATCCTGACCGCCTCGGTGGTCTGGCCGGGCATCAGCTCGGACGCGATCCTGTGGATCATGGCCGGTTGCGGGGTCGCGGGCGTGCTGGTCGCGGGGTACTTCTTCCTCTTCGGCCGCCGGGGCACCAAGGAGGACCCGATCGACCGCACCGGCCGCGAGGACTGGCGGATGCCCGCGTTGGAGACGCTGAGCCGTCCGGTGATGTCCACCGCCCGCAAGGTCGGGATGGGCGCCCTGCGTGCCTACCTGCTGATCGCGATGATCATGGTCATCATCAAGATCGTGCAGACCGCGCTGAATCACTGAACCACCGGTCGCAGCCCGTACGGACGGGTGGTGAGCAGCGGCTCACCACCCGTCCGTACCTTTTGCCCGCGTCCCCGCGACTTCCCTGAACCGTTTCGAGGAGGTGCCGTCGTGCACACCCTGACCACCGCCGAGTTCCTGGTCCGGCTCGCCACCGGCGTCGCCTGCGGCGCGCTGATCGGCGTCGAACGCCAGTGGCGCGCCCGGATGGCCGGCCTGCGCACCAACGCCCTGGTCGCCGCCGGCGCCACCCTGTTCGTCCTGTACAGCGAGGCCGTCGGCGACACCGGCAGCCCCACCCGGGTCGCCTCCTACGTCGTCTCCGGCATCGGCTTCCTCGGCGGTGGCGTCATCCTGCGCGACGGCGCCGGCGTGCGCGGCCTCAACACCGCCGCCACCCTGTGGTGTTCGGCCGCCGTCGGAGTGCTGGCCGCCTCCGGCAAGCTGGACCTGGCCCTCCTCGGTACCCTCGGCGTGCTCGCCGTCCACCTGGTGCTGCGCCCGGCCGGCCGACTGCTCGACCGGGCCCCGCAGTCCGGCAGCGACCCGGACTCCACCTCCCGGGCCACCGTCCACCTCGAGTGCGACCGCAAGTCCGAGACCCACATCCGCGCGCTGCTGCTCCAGTCCCTGACCGCCTCCGGCCTCGCCCCCACTGGCCTGCGCGCCCGCCGCACCGAGCAGGGCGACGCCACCAGCCTGCGGGCCACCGTGGCGATCAGCGGTCAGGTCGCCCCGGCCCTCGAACAGGTCGTCACCCGGCTGTCCCTGGAGCCGGGCGTACGGGACCTCCACTGGCACCTGGACGACGAGCCGGACGAACCGGGCACCCCGGCGCTCGCCTGAGAGCGCTGGTGTAGAACGGACGGACCGTCACACGAACCTTCCGGAGGCCCGATGCTGAAAGTCGATCCCGAGCACGGCCCGCTGGTGCCGATGCTGCTGGTGCTGACCGTGGTCACCGGAGTGGTGGACGCGGTCAGCTACCTGACGCTCGGACACGTCTTCGTCGCCAACATGACCGGCAACGTGGTGTTCCTCGGCTTCGCCCTGGCCGGCGCCCCCGGCCTGTCCGTCACCGCCTCGCTGGCCGCCCTCGCCGCCTTCCTGCTCGGCGCCCTGGCCGGTGGCCACCTCGCCCGGCACCTGCCCGGCCACCGGGGCCGCCTGCTGACCGTCGCCGCGGCCGTGCAGTCGGTGTTCGTCGCCGTGAGCATCCTCCTGGCGGCCGCGGTCGGCCACAGCTCCGAGGCGGCCCGCTACACCCTGATCGGGCTGCTGGCCCTCGCCATGGGCGGCCAGAACGCGGTGGTCCGCTCGCTCAAGGTGCCCGACCTCACCACCACCGTGCTCACCATGACCCTCACCGCCCTGGCCGCCGACTTCACCGGCCCGCGCCGCTTCGCCTCGGCCGTCTGGATGTTCGCGGGCGCCCTGCTCGGCGCCGTCCTCGTCCTCCACGCCTCTGTTCCCGCCGCCCTGGCCCTGGCCTTCGCCCTGCTGGTCGCCGTTGCCGCCCTCACCCGTCACGCCGCCAGGTCGACTCCGGCCCCGGCCTGGACGCAGCGCCGCTGAGGCGGGCGGGGCTTGGCCCTCAGTCCTCCAGGCGGTTCCCGGCACGGCCGCTCCAGAGCGGTTCGAGGTGGGCCCAGCCGGCGGTCCAGTCGTCCTCGGCGCGGCGGTCGAGGACTTGCAGGCGCAGGCGCAGGGCGAAGGCGAGGACGGCGAGCAGGGTGAGGAGGGCGCCGGCGCCGGTGCAGGCGGCGGAGACGGCGAGGGCGCTGCGGTTGACCGGGGGATCGGTGGCGTTGCCGGTGGAGTCGACCCAGACGGGGACGACGGTTCCGGTGGTGGCCGCCTGCGGGGCCTGGACGATGCCGGTGTGCGGGGTGGTCCCGGGGTAGCTCCAGGAGGCCTCGGCGTCGACCCGGTTCTCGTAGCCGCTGGAGAAGCGGCTGCCGGTGACGGCGCCGTGTTCCGCGACGGCGGTCACCACGGCGTCGACCTGGTGCAGCCGGGCCCGGTCGGCGTCGGCCCGGGGTGCGGTGGCGCGGTAGAGCAGCAGCGCGCCGCCGACGGCGAGGGCTGCGGCGAGCAGGCCGCCGACGACGGTGAGCAGCCAGGCACGGGCGCGGGCCCGGTCGAGGGGGCGGGCCAACGGTTCGTGCCGGGCACCGAAGGCCCGCCGCAGCTGGCGGCCGGTTCGCCGCGGGAGCGACGCGGGCCTGGCCGGGCGGGGTGTGCTGGACACGCTGAGTTCTCCTCAAGGACGCGGGCGCGTACGGGGTTTCGTCACCCAATTTCCACCCGATCGCCCCTTCGCACAAGAGTGGTGCGCGCTCGTGGCACGGCCGGCCCTGGTCATCCGGGACGTTCGGCCCTCGGCAGCCGGGCCGGGTGAGGGCAGGCTGGATCCGGTCGCGTCCCCCGTGCCTGGGCGCGGCGTCGGCCCGGTCGGACCGTGGGGGTTCCGGCCGGTGGTGCGGAGCAGGGGGCGGTCGTGCGGCCGCCTCCTGCCCGCGCCCTGGGGCCAGTTGACGTTCCGCCAGGTCAGCGCCATGTTCTTCGCAGGTATACACTCGGTGTATATCCCTGGTGTATGGTCCTCCCCATGAGTGTTCCTTTGACCCTCCTCGGGCTGCTGGAGCGGGAGCCGAGCCACGGCTACGACCTCAAGCGCGACTACGACTCCCTCTTCGGCCGGGGCAAGCCCCTCCCGTACGGCCAGGTGTACGCGACCCTCGGCCGACTGGCCCGCGACGGCAAGGTGATGGCCGGTGAGGCCGAGCCCGGCGACGGGCCCGAGCGCAAGCGCTATGTCATCACCGAGGCCGGGGCGACCGAGTTCGAGACCTGGCTCCAGGACCCGGTCGCGCCAGAACCCAACCTCCAGTCCGTGCTGTTCACCAAGGTGGTGCTGGCCCTGATGCTGGGCCGCGACGCCGAGCAGTACCTGGACAGCCAGCGCGCCGCCCACCTGCGCCGGATGCGCGAACTCACCGAACTGCGCCGCACCGGTGCCCTGGTGGACGCCCTGCTCGCCGACCACGGCCTGTTCCACCTGGAGGCCGACCTGCGCTGGATCGACCTGACCGTCGCCCGGCTGGACGCGCTCGCCGCGCAGGTGCGCGCATGACCCCCGTGATCGAGGCCCGCGACCTCGCCCTCGCCTTCGGCGAGACGCCCGCCCTGCGCGGGGCCAGCCTGTCCGTCGGAGCCGGCGAGGTGCTCGCCATCATGGGCCCCAGCGGCTCGGGCAAGTCGACGTTACTGCACTGCCTGGCGGGCATCCTGGTGCCGGACTCCGGCGAGGTGCTGTTCAACGGGCAGCGCCTGGACTCCATGAGCGAGGCGCGGCGCAGCGCCCTGCGCCGCGACCAGTTCGGTTTCGTCTTCCAGTTCGGCCAGCTGGTGCCGGAGTTGACGGCCGAGGAGAACGTCGCCCTGCCGATGCTGTTGAACGGCGTGCGCCGGGGCTCCGCGCTGGCCCAGGCCCGCCCCTGGTTCGCCCGGCTCGGCCTGGACGGTCTGGAGCAGCGCCGCTCCGGCGAGTTGTCCGGCGGCCAGGCCCAACGAGTGGCGCTGGCACGCGGTTTGGTGGCCCGTCCGCAGGTGCTGTTCGCCGACGAGCCGACCGGCGCGCTGGACTCGCTGACCGGCGAACAGGTGATGGAGCTGATGGTCACCTCGGCCCGGGAGCAGGGCACCACCGTCATCCTGGTCACCCACGAGCCGAGGGTCGCCGCCTACGCCGACCGCGAGGCGGTCGTCCGCGACGGCCAGGCCCGTACGCTCTCCGCCGGGCCGGTGGCCCCGTGATCCCGTTCTCGCTCCGACTGGCCGTCAGCGGCGGCCGGGAGGCCGTGGCCCGGCTGCTGATGATCGCTGCGGCGGTGGCGATCGGGGTCGGACTGCTGCTGTCCGCCTTCTCCAGCGTCAACGCGATCGACCGTGCCAACGAGCGGCAGGTCTGGATGAACACGGGCGCCAAGGGCGCGACGGCGGCCGGCTCGGCGGATCCGCTCTGGTGGGGCGCCCGGGTGGACTACTACCGGGGGAGGACCGTCTTCCGGGCCGACCTCGCCCCGACCGGGCCGAACCCGCCGGCGGTGCCAGGCCTGAGCCGACTGCCCGCGCCCGGTGAGTACTACGCCTCGCCCGCGCTGGAGGAGCTGATCCGCGCGACCCCGGCCGTCGAGCTCGCGGACCGCTTCCCGGGGCGGCTCGCCGGGACCCTCGGCGACGACGGGCTGCCCTCCCCGGACACCCTGGCGCTGGTCGTCGGCCGCACCGCAGAGGAGGTCAAGGCGTTGCCGAGGGCCACTGCCGTCACCAGCCTCGCCACGGCGCTGCCCGACAACTGCGAGCAGGACTGCTACGGCGCGGGCGTGCACGGGGACCGGATGGTCCTGGTGCTCACCGTGGTGGCCGCCGCGCTGATCTTCCCGGTGCTGATCTTCATCGGCACGGCGACCCGGCTGTCCGCCGCCACCCGTGAGCAGCGGTACGCCGCGATGCGCCTGGTGGGTGCGACGCCCGGACAGGTGTCGGTGATGTCGGCCGTGGAGTCCACCGTGGCCGCGGTGATCGGTACGGCGGTCGGCTTCGGCCTGTACTTCGCGCTGAAACCGGTGGTGGCCGACGTGCCGTTCACCGGCGACCGCTTCTTCTCCTCCGACCTGAGCCTGACCCTGCCGCAGGTCGCCGGGACGGTACTGGGCGTGCCGCTGGCGGCGGCGCTCGCCGCCCGGTTCGCGCTGCGGCGGGTCACCGTCTCGCCGCTCGGAGTCTCCCGCCGGGTCACCCCGAAGCCGCCGAGCCCCTGGCGGCTGACCCCGCTGGTGGCCGGTCTCGCCGAGCTCGGCTACTTCGTCGGCGGCAGGCCGGCGACCACCAACGGACAGTCCGCGGCGTACCTGGCCGGCTTCGTGCTGGTGATGCTCGGCCTGATGACCGCCGGTCCGTGGCTCACCATGGCGACCGCCCGGGCGGTCGCCCGGCGGACCAGCCGGCCGGCCTCGCTGATCGCGATGCGCCGCCTCTCGGACGACCCGCGGGCGGGCTTCCGATCGGTCTCCGGCCTGGTGCTGGCGCTGTTCGTGACCACCGGGACCCTGGCCATCATGGGCACCATCAACGCCGACCAGGGCATGCTGAACGGCGCCCCCGAGGTGCGCAAGGCGATCGTGGACGTTCCGTTCGGCAACAAGGAGGACGCGGTCACCCTGCCCTCCGTGTCCGACCAAGTGCTGGCACGGGCTCGGGCCGTCCCCGGGTTCCAGGGGATCGCCCTGATCCACGACAACCCGGAGAAGATCGGCGCGTACCAACTGGGCGAGCGGCGGATGGTGCCCAGCCTGGTGAGCTGCGCGGAACTCGCGCAGATCCCCGTGGTCGGCCACTGCGCGTCCGGAGCCGCGGTCGCGGCGATCGATCCCTACCAGCTGCTCGACCTGACGGACGGCAGCGGGCACGAGTGGCCGGCCGCGGCGGTCTCCGCGGCGGAGGTGGCCAAGCTCCCGGTGCGGATGCTCTACGCGACCACCGACGGATCCGGGGAGGCCAAGGAGCAACTGCGGACGCTGTTCATGGCGGAGTTCCCCACCTACGAGCCGCGGCTGGCCGAGGACTGGGCCTCCGAGGGGCAGAAGAAGCTCCAGGGCTGGCGGCAGCTGGCGAACGTGGTGCTGCTGACCACCCTGCCGATCGCCGGATGCAGCCTCGCGGTGAGCGTGGTGGCCGGACTCTCCGACCGCCGACGGCCGTTCGCCATGCTGCGGCTGACCGGCGCGCCCCTGCGGCTGCTGCGCGGGGTGGTCGGACTGGAAAGCGCGTTGCCACTGCTGGCGGTTTCGGCGCTCGCGATCGGGACGGGCTTCGCCGCGGCGGCGATGTTCCTCAAGGCGCAGATGGGCTACGACCTGGTGTCGCCGGACCTGACGTACTACGGGCTGGTCGGCTTCGGGCTGGCCGCCTCGCTCGCGATCATCGCCTCGACCCTGCCGCTGCTGGGGCGGATCACCGGACCGGAGTCGGCCCGCAACGGCTGAGTGCTTCCGGGGAGTCGGTCGCCCCGTCGCCCGTGGATCACCGGGCGACGGGGTAACCGTGCGTCCCCTCCCGCCGCACGCCGGCCGGTCCGGGCAGCCAGCTGCCGAGGACCAGCGCGGACGGGTAGAACATCGGCTCCGGCAGCGCGTCCACCGGGAAGCGCTCCCAGCCGGCGCAGGCGTGCGGCTCGGTGACCACCGCCTCGGCCAGGCTGGGCGGCGCCAGCACGGCGGCGGTCAGCCGGGGCCGGCCGAGCTCGTGGTCCAGGTGCACGGCGAGCACCCGCATCCGCCCGGCGGGCAGCACGATCCCGGTCTCCTCGGCGAGTTCGCGGGCCGCCGTCTGCTCGAAGGACTCGCCCGGGTCGACCTTGCCGCCGGGCAGGCTCCAGGTCGGCGGCTCGCCGGCCGTGGTGCGGCGGCCGACCAGCACCCGGCCGTCCCCGGTGGGCACGATGATCCCGGCGCCGAGCACCGGTGCGGTCTTCACTTCGCCGCCATCTCCTTCAGGTGGTCACCAGTTGCCGCGCTCGTAGTCCTTGAGGAAGCAGCCGTACAGGTCCTCGCCCGCCTCGCCGCGCACGATCGGGTCGTACACCCGGGCCGCGCCGTCGACCAGGTCGAGCGGGGCGTGGAAGCCCTCGTCGGCGAGGCGCATCTTGTCCGGGTGCGGCCGCTCGTCGGTGATCCAGCCGGTGTCGACGGCGGTCATCAGGATGCCGTCGGACTCGAACATCTCCTGCGCGCTGGTGCGGGTCAGCATGTTGAGCGCGGCCTTGGCCATGTTGGTGTGGGGGTGGCCGGCGCCCTTGTAGCCGCGCTGGAACACGCCCTCCATGGCGGAGACGTTGACCACGTACTTGCGGCGCGACGCGGACGCCGCCATCGCCGGGCGCAGTCGGCTGATCAGGATGAACGGCGCGGTGGAGTTGCAGAGTTGGACCTCCAGCAGCTCGACCGGGCCGACCTCGCTCACGGTCTGCACCCAGCTGTTGGTGGGCGCGAGGTCGGGCACCAGGCCGCCGGCGTCGATCGCGGTGCCGGCCTGGATCCGGGCGGGGGTGGCGGAGCCGGTGACCAGTGCGAGCGAGGTGACGTCCTCGGCGGCCAGCCGCTGCTCGCCTCCGCTCGACTGGTGGGGGAGGGCGGGCAGGTCGACGCTGCCGCTGTTGAAGCGGCCGATCGTGGTGGCCTGCGGCAGCTCGCCGGCCGGCAGCGGGGCCGACTCGGCGTTGACCAGCTCGCGGTAGGACTCCGGCGGGCGGCGGACGGTCTGCGCGGCGTTGTTGATCAGGATGTCCAGCGGGCCGTCCGCGGCGACCTCGTCCGCCAGGGCCATCACCTGGGCCGGGTCGCGCAGGTCGATGCCGACGATCTTGAGGCGGTGGATCCACTCGGCGCTGTCCGGCATCGCCTTGAAGCGGCGGATCGCGTCGTTGGGGAAGCGGGTGGTGATGGTGGTGTGGGCGCCGTCGCGCAGCAGCATCAGCGCGATGTACATCCCGATCTTGGCCCTGCCGCCGGTCAGCAGCGCGCGCTTGCCGGTGAGGTCGGTCCGCGCCTCCCGGCGGGAGCGGTTCAGGACCGCGCACTTCTGGCACAGGTTGTGGTAGAAGGCGTCGACCTCGACGTAGCGGGTCTTGCAGGTGTAGCAGGAGCGCGGCCGCTCCAGGATGCCGGCGATCTCGGTGGTGGTGACGGTGGTCAGGCCGAAGGCGCCGGCCGTCTCGTCGTCGATCCGGGTCGGGGCGCCGGTGGCGGTGCGGGCGGTGACCTCGCGGTCGTTGGCCGTCTTGCGGGCGCGGGTCTCCTGGCGGCGGCGCTGCTTGAGGGTCCGGAATATGCCGCCGACCGCCTTGCGGACGGTGATCGCGTCCGGGTGGTCGACGTGCAGCCGGTCGAGGTCCGCGAGCACCTCCAGGCAGAGCTTCAGCCGCTCGGGGTCGAGGCCGGGACCGTAGTCGATCTCCTCCTCGTTCTGACCCTGTTCGATGTCCATCTGCTCGATGCTCACGCCCGCTGCCGCTTTCCCAGTCGCCTCGCCGTTACCGCGTGAATGCTACGGGAGCGGCCCGTTCCGGGGCGAAAGGCCGACGTGGGGGCGGGTGCTTGGAGGATCGTCCATGTCTACGCGCGGAGCATTGATCATGGTTTGTGCACACCCCCAGCGATGCTCCTCGAACTGGCTTTTGGCCCCGCGCTCACGGACAATCGAATGCTGGGTGCCGGGCGCCCGAGTGCGCCCCGACGGCTCCGCCGCAACCGCACCCGAGGTGTAATTTCTCCCAGCCAGAGAGCCCATTCATGCGTTTCCTGAACGACCTCAAGCCCTCGTACGACCTGACGTACGACGACGTCTTCATGGTCCCCAGCCGTTCCGCCGTGGGCTCCCGGCAGGGCGTCGACCTCTCCTCGAACGACGGCACCGGCACCACCATCCCGCTCGTCGTCGCCAACATGACGGCCATCGCCGGCCGCCGGATGGCCGAGACCGTCGCCCGCCGCGGCGGCCTGGTCGCCATTCCGCAGGACATCCCGACCGAGGTCATCGCCGACGTCATCTCCTGGGTCAAGCGCCGCCACCTGGTGGTCGACACCGCGATCACCCTGACCCCCGGCGCCACCGTCGCCGAGGCGCTCTCGCTGCTGCCCAAGCGCGCCCACGGCGCCCTCGTGGTGGTCGAGGACGGCAAGCCGGTCGGCGTGGTCTCCGAGTCCGACTGCCAGGGCGTCGACCGCTTCACCAGCCTCGCCGACATCATGTCCCGCGACCTGCTGGTGCTGGACGAGGGCATCGACCCGCGGGCGGCCTTCGACAAGCTCACCGAGGCCCACCGCAAGCTCGCCCCGGTCGTCGACGGAGACGGCAACCTGGTCGGCATCCTCACCCGCAAGGGTGCGCTGCGCGCCACCCTGTACACCCCGGCCGTGGACGCCCGGGGCAGGCTGCGGATCGCCGCCACCGTCGGCATCAACGGCGACGTCGCGGGCAAGGCCAAGTCCCTGATCGAGGCCGGCGCGGACGTGCTGGTCGTCGACACCGCGCACGGCCACCAGGAGAGCATGATCAGCGCGCTGCGCGCGGTGCGCGGCCTGGACCCGCAGATCCCGATCGCGGCCGGCAACGTGGTCTCCGCCGCCGGTGTCCGCGACCTGGTCGAGGCGGGCGCCGACATCCTCAAGGTCGGCGTCGGCCCGGGCGCGATGTGCACCACCCGGATGATGACCGGCGTCGGCCGCCCGCAGTTCTCCGCCGTCCTGGAGTGCGCCGCCGAGGCCCGCCGGCTCGGCAAGCACGTCTGGGCCGACGGTGGCGTGCGCCACCCGCGCGACGTCGCCATGGCGCTGGCCGCCGGCGCCTCCAACGTGATGATCGGCTCCTGGTTCGCCGGGACCTACGAGTCCCCGGGCGACCTGCAGACCGCTGCCGACGGCCGCCAGTACAAGGAGAGCTTCGGCATGGCCTCGGCCCGTGCCGTGAGCAACCGCACCGCCCAGGACTCCTCGTACGACCGCGCCCGCAAGGCGCTGTTCGAGGAGGGCATCTCGCACTCCCGGATGTTCCTGGATCCGGGCCGCCCGGGCGTGGAGGACCTGATCGACTCGATCGTGGCCGGGGTGCGCAGCTCCTGCACCTACGCGGGCGCCAACACCCTGGAGGAGTTCCACGAGAAGGCGATCGTGGGCATCCAGAGCGCGGCGGGCTACGCCGAGGGCAAGCCGCTGCACTCCAGCTGGGCCTGATCGCCCGGGTCCGTTCCGGCGGACGCCCGCTCGGGCGTGCTGCCGGCCGGCGGGCCGTCCGACCTCCCGCCGGCCGTCCGGCTCCTCGTTTCGGGGAGCCGGGCGGCCGCGGCCGTGCCGGGGGCGTCCGCATGCTCCCCGGTCCGCGCGTCGTAGCCGTCGTGGGGCACCAGCGGCAGCAGCAGGGCGTGGCCGAGCAGCCCGACCGAGCCGTCCAGCGCCGCGGTGAACGCGCGGGCGGCGGCCGGGAGCCGACGCAGCTCCCAGAGCGCCTGGACGGCGGACCAGGCCCCCTCCCGGGCGGCCTCGACCGACCAGGCACCCAGCAGGTGGGTCAGCGGCTCGGCGCACTGCGGCAGCTCGGGCCCGGGAAGCAGCTGCTCCCGGACGACCGACTCCACCTCGGCCAGCACCCCGTTGATCCGGTGGTAGTCCGGTTCGACGTCTGCGGGTTCGCAGCCCCGGCGACGGCACAGGTCCACCACCGCCAGCGGCAGGTCGTGCTGGATGTGGGCGTTCATCCCGGCCAGCGCGAACTGCAGCGGGTGCACACCGGGGTGGGCGCGCAGCGCGAACAGCGGCCGCCAGCAGGCGGGCGGCTCCTGCCCGTCCGCGTCGGCGGCCACGGCCAGCAGGTACCGCCCGGCGAACACCGAGTCCAGCTCGGCCATCGCCGGCGGGTCGGCGAAGTACCCGCCGGCGAGCCGGTCCCGGACCGCCTCGGTGACGGTGAGGTAGAGCCGGTTGAAGACCGCCACCCCGTCGGCGAGGGGCAGGGCCGCCGCGATCTCCCGCAGTCGCCCGACCACCTCCTCGACCGTCACCGGTGTCCTGGCCGCCACCGCACGGGCCGTCGCCGCTGGGGCCGTCTCCGTGCCGGCGGTCTCCGTGCGGGTCGTCTCCGTACGGGTCGTCGCTGTACCGGGCATGCGCCACCCTCCGAGGCTGGTCGTGCACTGATCGCATCATCGTGACAGCGTGGAGATATGCCCGTGGGCACGGCGCGCGTCCGTCGCGCCGGTGTCACACGATCAGGCCGACGCCGCCGTTGGAAGGGCGTGGGCCTACCTGGCCGTGATCTTGCCGCTACTCACCCGTTCCCACCTCCTGCGATGGTCCCGATCGTGATCAACCGTCGTACCGCGATCCCCGCTCCGGCGGCGGCCCCCGCGCTCGGCGCCCCCGGCGCCGTCGTCGGCAGCGCCCCCGGCGCCGCCGACCTCTACTCCTCGAACACGGTCCTCTACGCGGACCCGGCCCTGGTCGAGGGCGTCGACTACCGCCGCCGCCACCGCCGGCGCGGGATCGACGCCCCGGGAGCCCAGGTCGTCCAGGGCCCGCAGGACCGTTCGGCCTCCAGCCGCACCACCGTCATCGCCCCGCACGGCGGTGGGATCGAGCGCGGCACCTCCGAGCTGTGCCTGGCCGCGGCCGGCTACCACCCGGCCGACCTCGCCCCGACCCCGCCCGCCGGGCCGGTGCACGACTTCTGGATGTTCGAGGGCCTGCGCTCCTCCGGCAACAGCGCGCTGCACGTCACCTCGACCCACTGCGACGACGCCGTCGCCCGGGCGCTGTGCTCCGGCAGCCTCAACGTCCTGTCGCTGCACGGGTGCACGACGGCCACGGCCGGACTGGAGGCCGGTGCCAGGGCGGTGCTGGTCGGCGGCCTGAACTCCACCCTCCGCCAGTACCTGATGGAGGAGTTCGCCGCAGTGCGCATCCGGGCCGTGAACGTCTCCGACGAGAAGGAGTTCGCCGGTCTCGACCCGGAGAACATCTGCAACCGCAGCTCGCTCGGCATGGGCGCCCAGCTGGAGCTGACCACCGAGCTGCGGACCGCGATGATCACCCCGGGCATGAGCACCCGGGTCCACATGCTGCCGCTGTTCTGGAGCTTCACGACGGCCGCCCGGACCGCGATCCAGCGACTGGAGACGACCCAGCCGATCCCCTGAGCACGGCCGCCCGCCGGGGCGGGCGTCAGCCCAGCTCGTACGCCAGCACGTAGGTGTGGGTGCCGGACTCGTCGACGGCCAGCCGGAACTCGCCGGTGAGCCCGGCCAGCTCGCCCGCCCCCGTGCCCGGCACCACGCGTATGGTCACCCCGGTGGCGTCCCAGGCCGCGTGCTGGAGCACGAACGAGCCCGCCCGCCCGTCCAGTTCGCCCGTCACGTGCTCCACCGCCACGTACGAGGCGGGCCCGCCCGACGCGTCGCCGACGGACAGCATCCGCACCTCGCTGCGCCCGCTCAGCCCTCCGGTGAAGGTCTTGGCGATCCTGACCCGGCCGAAGGAGGCGCCCTCGCGCTCCTCCGTCTCCACCGGCTCGAACGCCGTCAGCTCGAACGACCCGCTCGCCTTCGCACCCATGACGCGCTCCCCTCGTCGGTCCGTCCGTCCGCACCGTCGCGACCCACGGTCGGCACCTCGTCGACCGTGCGTGAAGCCTGGCACAGGCCACTGACAAATCGCGCCCCAGCCCGTCGCCCGCTGCCGGTGCGGGCCTCAGCGCTCCCAGAGCAGCGCCAGCAGTGCCGCGTCGTCGGCCAGCCCGGCCTCCCCGACCCAGCCGCGGACGTCCGCGAGCAGGGCGCCCAGCAGGTCCTCCGGGTTCCCCGCAGGCAGGCGGGGCAGACGTTCCGCCAGCGGGTAGAACCGGCCCTCGGCGTTCCGGGCCTCGGACACCCCGTCAGTGTGCAGGAGCAGCAGGTCGCCGAGCCGCGGCTCGAAGCGGCCCGCCGGGTAGCCGCCGCCGGTCAGCCCGAGCAGGCCCAGCGGCGGCGCCGGGAACGGCGGCTCCAGATCGCTCACCCTGCCCCCGCGGCGCAGCAGCGGGTGGGGATGGCCGCAGTTCACGATCGTCACCGTCCCCCGGTCAGGCGCCACGTCCAGCAGCAGCGCGGTGGTGAACCGCCCGTCCTCCGACCGCGAGGTGAGCGCCGCGTCCAGCCGCTCCGCCAGTCGGGTGAGGTCGGGCTCGGTCCGCGCCGCCTCCCGGAACACGCCCAGCACGTCCGCCGCCGTCTCCACCGCCGGCAGCCCGTGCCCCTGCACGTCCCCCAGCAGGATCCGCACCCCGAAACGGGTCTCCACCACGGCGTACAGGTCCCCGCCGATCCGTGCCTCCGCGGCCGCCGCGACGTACCGCACGGCCAGCCGCAGCGGCCCGATCCGCTCGGCGGGCGGCCGCAGCAGGGCCCGTTGCGCCGCCTCGGCCACCGTCCGGACCTGGTACAGCTGCCGCTCCCGGGCCGCCACCAGGACGACGTTGGCGGCGCTGGCCAACGTCGCGGCGAGCACCGTGATCAGCGCGGTGACGTGCACCTCCGTCGGTAGGTCGGTGTTGGTGGTCTCCAGCAGCCCGACCGCGAGGACGGCGGCCGCCCCGGCGATCAGCGGCACCCGGGCCGTCCGGGTGGCCGCTCCGGCCAGCACCGGCGCCACCGCGAGGACGGGGGAGAGCGTCGTGCCGGGGCCGGTCGCCAGATCGGCCACGACGGCGCCGACCAGCAGCACGAAGGCGCCGTACAGGAGCAGCCGGGTGCGTCGTGGCAGGTGCAGCGGCGGCACACCGGCCGGGCCGTCGTCGGCGGTCACGCGTCCTCCAGGGCAGAGCGGGCCTACGGTCCACTCTGGTCCGCGCCCCCGCAGGCGGCACCTCGGACGAAGACGGCCGGGTACCCGACTAGGCTGGGCCGCGAGATGAGACGCAAGAGCCGCCGCCCGGCCTCCCCCCTCCCGCAGCGCAACGGCGTGGACCCGGTGCACCTGCGGCTCCCGGCCGAGGGTCCCTGGCCGACCGTCCGCGCCCACCTGGTCGAGCGGCTGCCCACCGTGGCGGCCGAGCGGATCGACGCGGCGTTGCACGGGCGGGAGATCGTCGGCGAGGACGGGCCGGTCGCGCCCGACGCGCCTTTCCGCCCCGGCGCGCACCTGTGGTTCTACCGGGACCTGCCGGACGAGGTCCGCGTCCCCTTCGAGCTGGAGGTGCTGCACCGGGACGAGCACCTGGTCGTCGTCGACAAGCCGCACTTCCTGGCCACCACCCCGCGCGGCAGGCACGTCGTCGAGACGGCGCTGTCCCGGCTGCGGCACACCCTCGACCTGCCCGCGCTCAGCCCCGCCCACCGGCTCGACCGGCTCACCGCCGGCCTGGCCATGTTCGTGGTCCGGCCGGAGGACCGCGGCGCCTACCAGACGCTCTTCCGCGACCGGCTGGTCCGCAAGGAGTACCAGGCCGTCGCCCCCTACGACCCGGCGCTGAGCCTGCCCCGCACCGTCCGCAGCCACATCGTCAAGGAACGGGGCATGATCGCCGCCCGTGAGGTCGACGCCCCGCCGAACAGCGAGAGCGGGATCGACCTGCTCGACCACCGCGACGGCCTGGCCCGTTACCGTCTCCGCCCGCTCAGCGGACGCACCCACCAGCTGCGGCTGCACATGTGCGGGCTCGGCGTGCCGATCCTCGGCGACCCGGTCTACCCGGTGGTGCTGCCCGAACCGGCCCCGGACGACTTCCGTCGGCCGCTCCAACTGCTCTCCTCCGTCGTCGAGTTCACCGACCCGCTGACCGGCCGCGAGCGCCGCTTCGAGAGCCGCCGCACCCTGGCCGCCTGGACCGACCCCGAGGGCTGGGCCCTCGGCGCGTCCTAGGGTCCGTCTTCGAACTCCCGCCTCGGGGCGGACACGGGGAGTTCGAAGACGGACCCCAGGTTCGGCGAACGACGGGGCCACCGTGATCACGGGCAGCCGAACGCGAGATCCCCGACGGGGGCAGCCTCGGAGGACGACGATCCGGACCGGCCGGCGCCGGACGCCGAGGCTTCCGAGGACGAGGACGGGGATGAGTCGGCGAAGGCCGCGTCCGACTCCTCGGAGCGGCCTTCCGGTGCTCAGGGCAGCACGTCGATCCGGCCCATCTGGCCGTGCGAGGAGTGCACCAGGTGGTGGCAGTGATAGACGTACTCGCCCGGGTAGTCGCCCCAGGTCATGGCGATCCGGACGGTCTCGCCCGGATGGATCGCGACGGTGTCCTTCAGCCCTGCCTCGGCCGGGCCGACCGGCTCCCCGTCACGGTCCAGCACGCGGAACCGCACCAGGTGGGTGTGGAAGGAGTGGGGGGCGTGGAAGACCCCGGCCGGCCGGCGGGTGGGGCGGTTGTGGATCGTCCAGATCTCGCTGGTGCCGACGGTGGTCCGCACGTCGGTCCGGTCCGGGTCGTACTTGCGCCCGTTGATCCTGGTGTCCGGGAAGGTCGTCATCCAGAACTCCCGGTGCACCGTCGCCTCCGGGATCGGCGGCAGGGTGGCCAGGACGTCCGGTATCCGGCTGCGGTCCTCGGCCGTCCGGGTGATGTCGAAGCGCAGCACCTCGGGCCGCTCGGTCTCCAGCGCGGCCGTGTTCTCCAGCACCACCGATTCGCCGACCGGGTAGCGGGCGAAGTCGACCACGATCTCGGCGCGTTCGGCGCCGGCCAGGGTCAGCTCGTCCAACTCCACCGGGCCGGCGAGCAGTCCGCCGTCGGAGGCTATCTGGGTGAACGGCACGCCGTCGGCGAAGCGCAGCGATACGTGGCGGTTGGGCGAGACGTTGAAGACCCGCAGTCGGTACTTGCGCGCCGCCACCTCGAAGTAGGGCCGCTCCTTGCCGTTGACCAGCATGTGCGGGCACTCGTACGGGTCGGTGTAGACCAGCCTGCCGTCCGTCTCGATCCGGGCGTCCCGGATCAGCAGCGGGATGTCGTACTCGCCGCTCGGCAGCGGCAGGCCGCTCTCGTGCGGGTCGCTGAGCAGGTAGGCGCCGGCCAGGCCGCGGTAGACGTTCTCGGCCTCCATCCGGTGCGCGTGGTCGTGGTACCAGAGCGAGGCGGCCACCTGTTCGTTGGGGTAGCGGTACTCGCGGGTCTCGCCGGGTTCGACGAGGGCCATCGGCAGGCCGTCGTACTGCGACCGGACGTGGCCGCCGTGCAGGTGGACGGAGGTGTGCACGTCCAGGTCATTGGTCTGCTGAACCACCACCTCCCGGCCCTTGACAGCCCGGATGGTCGGCCCCGGGAAGCAGCCGCCGTAGGCCCGGACGGTGGTCAGCAGCCCCTTGACGATCTCCACCTCGGTCTCGGCCATCCGAAGCCGGTACAGGTCCGAGGAATCCGTCCGCGACACCGGACTCAGCACCGGGGGCACCTGCATGGCGTGCGCGAAGGGGACGATCCGGGCGGCCCGCCCCCTGGGCCCCGATCCGGCGTGGGCGGTCGGCAGTGCGGCTGGCGCGGTCCGGGCCAGGCTCGGTGTGAGGCCCCATGGGAAGAGGGCCACCGGGCCGCCTATGGTGGCGGCCCTGAGGAGGTCTCGTCGGTTCAGCATCCTCGGTCTCTCTGTCCGGGACCCGGCGGTCGGTACGCCGCCGGGCAGATGGTCGCCGGCCGTGGTCGCCGGCCGCCCCGCCCAGCGGCTGCCGCGCACATGACGGGGCGCGGGCCTGGCGGTGACTGACCGTGCGGCTCGCGCCGTGCTTGGTAACCGCCCCGCTGGCTCAGTATCAGCGGGCTTCGCGCGCTCTGCACCGCGACCGCATCCGCGCGGAACCCGGCATCCCCGGGGCGGCCGGTGCTCCCGGGTCGTTCGGTGGCCAGTGCGTGCGGCGGCGAGCGCCTGGCGCGAGCTCCCGGCGTCCGGCCGCGCGCGTCGGGGGCCCCCCCCCCCCGGGCCCCGGGGGGGGGGGGGGGGGCCCCCCCCGCCCCCCCGCGGGGGGGGGGGGGGGCGGGGGGGGGGGGGGGGGCGCGGGGGGCGGGCCGCCGGGGGGCGGCCGGGGCGGGGGGCGCCCCCCCCGGGGGGGCCACGACGGGGGAAGGCTGGGAATCCCCACCGGTCAGTCAGGTGGTGGCCGGTACGACATTGGTGGCCTCGACCGCGGGGCGGAGCCGTCTGGCCAGGTCCACGGCATCGCCCTTGGCCCAGATGTGGATGAAGAAGAGACGCGGTTCGTCCGTCAGGCCGTGGTTGTGGAGTTCCACGAGTTCGATGCCGCCCCGCCGCAGCTCCGCGAGCACCTCCTGGACCTCGGCGGCGACCATGGCGAGGTCGCCGCTGAGCGCGGCCCGTCCCCCGCCGAGCGGCTGGAAGTTGAAGGCGGAGGTCGCGCCCAGGCCGGGTGGCAGGACGTGCCCCTCGTCGATGACGGTCTCACGGCGGACGAAGATGCACGTGTGAACGTCCTCGCCGCTGTTGCCCGCGGCCCCCAGAGCGGCGTCGATGCCGTCGGTGTCCAGATCGAGGGGCCGGGGCGGTCTGGGAGGGCGCGGTTCCGGCATGCCGGTGCGGTCGAGCGCGGTGCGCAGCCCACGGGCCAGTGCCACGGCGTCGTGGCCGTGTGCGCAGACATGGGTCCACCAGAGGTCCGGCCACTGCTTCGGCAGGTGCTTGTGGAGGGCGGTCAGGGCGATCCCCTGGGCCTGGAGCGCGTCGGTGAACGCCGGCAGCTCCTCTCCGGTCACCACCAGATCGCCCATCATCAGGGCGCTGCCGTCGTCGTACCGGGCGAAGGAGGCGTGCGAGCCCAGCGCGAGCCCGGGTGTGATGACGACGCCGCGACTGACCACGTGCAGGTCGTGCCGCGGGAAGGGCGTGTGGTGGTAGGTCGAGCGGATGAGGTTGCCCGGGCGGCCGAGAGCGCGCACGACGTCGCTCCAGTCCGCCTCGCTGGTGGTCACCGGGGTGGGCGCGGGTCCCATGCCGCCCGAATCATGGACCGTGGCCGACCTCGTGGACGCAGCCCCCGCCAGGCCGGCCAGCACTGGTATCAGTCCGGCCGCCGCCAGCAGCGGCCGTCGCGGTAGGGCGGCGGGAACAGGGTTCCCGGGGGTTGCGTCTTCGGTCTTCACAGGCACCTCCAGAGCCCGGAGCGAGGACGGGAGCCGGTCCCCGCGTCGTGCCTCGACGGCGCGGGGACCGGCTCCCGTCCGGGCCGGCCGCCAGGGGTGTGCCGGCGGCCGGACGAACGGTCGGATGGGGGAACGGTTCGACTTCGCGGTCAGGAACCGGGCGAGGCCCAGGTGCCCAGGGACATCTCGGCGGTGATACCCGGGCCGAACCCGGCCATCAGCCCGTGGTGGCCGTCGAGAGCCGATTCCTCGTCGAACATCCGGGCCAGGGCGTCGAGCACGACCGCACTGGCGATGTTGCCGTACTGCGTGAGGGTGGCTCGGCTGAAGCGGAACGCCTCGGGCGGCACCTTCAGGAAGCGGCTCAGGTCGTCCAGGATCCGTGGACCACCGGCGTGGATGATGTAGAAGTCCAGCATGCCCACGTCCCACTGGTGCTGCTCCGCGACCGCACGCAGGGCAGGGCTGAGGGGCTCCATCGTCCCTGGCACCCGCTTGTCCAGCTGGAAGTGGAATCCGGTGGGGCGGACCGCGTAGGAGATCCACTCCTCGGTGTTGGGGATGAGGTACGAGCCGTTGCGCTCCAGCCGGATCCCGGTGCCGCCCTCGCCCCGGACCACGGCGGCGGCGAGCCCGTCGCCGAACAGGCCGTTGGACAGCAGCGACCCCACGCCCAGGTCGGTGGGCTGGTAGCACAGCGAGCAGAACTCGCAGGCCACGATCAGTACGTTGGCGCCCGGGTAGGCCGAGCAGAAGTCATGAGCCCGGTTCACGGCCGCGCCGCCGGCCGCACAGCCCAGTTGGGCGATCGGCAGCTGCCGGGTCTCCGGCCGGAAGCCCAGCTTGTTGATCAGCCACGCCGTGAGCGAGGGCATCATGAAGCCGGTGCACGACACGTAGACGATCAGGTCGATCTCGTACGGCTCCAATTGGGCTGTTTCGAGGGCCCTGACCACCACCTCCGGGACGCGGGCCTTGGACTCCGCCTCGAAGACGGCGCTGCGCTCGTCCAAGCCCGGGTGCTTCAGCACTACGTCGATGGGTTGGATCAGATGCCGCGTCCGCACCCCGGTGTTCTTGATGAGGCGCAACGCCAGATCGAGCTGGGGATGGTCGTGGTGGAGCCTGCGCGCCAGTTCGAGGGTTTCCTCGTTGGTGATGACGTTCTCCGGTACGGCTATCGCCGGCTTGCACAGAACGGCCATGGGACTTCCTCCAGACGGGCGGAGTTCCCGGTGCGACCCCGGCGAGGCGGGGAATTCAGCACTCGACGGCAGCCGCTGTGAGCCGGACGCGTGGGGACCGGCACGGCGGCGGGACTCACCGGGCGGGGCCCGACAGCGCGGCGGACGAGTTCGGCAGAGCGAGGATCGGATGCTCGCTGTGCGGGTGATTGCGCCGGCCGCTAGTTGGTTCGGGCCACGTCAGCCCAATCTACGGAAGGCGGGGCCAGCACGCACCTCGGCCCGCACACTCCGAGGTGTGCGGGCCGAGGTGCGCGGCGACGCCGGAAGCGGGGTGGCGGCAGGCGAGTGCCGAGGCGCGGGGGCGCCGTCACCAGGTGACCGGCAGCCCGAGCGGATAGCGCCAGATCGACGAGGTGTTCCATGCCAGTTCCGCGGCCGGCTTCGCCAGCGCGATCCTGGGGAAGCGCTCCAGCAGAGTCCCGAGGGCGACTTCGAGCTCGGTGATGGCCAGCGGTGCGCCGAGGCAGTGGTGCGCGCCCCAGCCGAAGGTCATGTGGGAGGGGCTGGTCCGCTCCAGGTCCAGCTCGTCGGGCCGCTCGAACCTGCGGGCGTCCCGGTTGGCGGTCAGGTAGGAGACGTGCACGATGTCCCCCGCCGGGATCGTCACCCCACTCAGCTCCACGTCCTCAAGGGCCACCCGGGGGATGCCGACGCCCTTGCGGAACGGGATGAGGCGCAGCATCTCATGGATCACCTGGGTGAGCATCTCGGGCCGCTCGCGCAGGACGGCGCGCACGTCCGGCCGGGTGAGGATGGTGTACGAGAGGTTGCCGAGCTGGTACGTCGTGGTGTCCTGGCCGGTGATCAGCAGGACCATGGCCATCACGGTGAGTTCCTGCTCGTCGAGGACCTCGTCCCCGTCGCGGGCCGTGGCCAGCGCGCTGATCAGGTCGTCACCGGGGTTCCTGCGCCGTTCGGCCGTCAGCTCGGCGAAGTACGCCCGCAGGTCGGCCTTGGCTCGCACCGCGTCCGGCTTGTTGTCCAGGTCCATGTTCATCATCGTCCTGGCGTTGGCGCGCAGCTGTGCGCTGTCGGTCTCGGGGATCTCCAGGACCTCGCAGATCGTGATCAGCGGGAGCGGGTGGGCCAGGTGCTCCATCAGGTCGGCCGGGGGCCCCTGGTCCCGCATCCGGTCCAGCAACTCGTTCACCACGTGCTGGGTACGGTCTCTCATCCGCTCGATGTGGTCGGGCGTGAAGCCCTTGGACACCAGGCTGCGCAGGCGGGCGCTGGCGGGCGGGTCCATGACGTTGATCGCCTCGGCCTGGACGATCGGCTCGGGAGTCATGCGCGGGAAGTCCCGGCCGACGATGGCGTGGCGGCTGAAACGCCGGTCAGTGGTCACTGTGCGTACGTCGTCGTACCCGGTGACCAGCCATGCCTCCCCCTCGCCGTAGGGGAGGCGGATGCGGCTGGCCGGTGCGTCGTTCATGAGCTGCCGGAGCATCGGGTCGAACTCAAGGGCTTCGGCGAAGTCGAACGGGCAGTTCCGTGCGCTGGAGTCGGTGGACATGCGGACCTCCAGGTCTGGGCCGTGCGGGCCGGACGGGGAAGCGGACGGGATGGACTGAGCACCGGTACCCGATCGGTCGGCCGCACACACCGGTGGAGGCGCGGCACGACCGGTAATTCATCCGGGCTGATCAGTGACAGGGGCGCACCGTGCCCCGGGGACGGCGACCTGACCGAGGACGACCCCGAGGTCACAGCCACCGGGTACGGCGTCCCGTCCGGCCGGACCAGGCCCGCGTCAGTCACCACGAAGGACGAGGCCGGAGCCGGTGAGCCGAACCTCGTCATGCAGGCGCCCCGGCAGTACTAGGCCCAACGAACGACGGGGTCCCGGGCCCGGTGGCCGGCAGTACTAGGCCCAACGAACGACGGGGTCCCGGGCCCGGTGGCCGATCCGCCGGCCGACCCCGCGGCGCGATCGTGGGGGCATGAACGCAGCACAGCACACCGACCCCGCTCCCGTCGCCCTGGTCACCGGCGCCTCCCGAGGACTCGGCCTGGCGCTCGCACACGCCCTCGCCGCCGAGGGCTGGCAGCTGGTGATCACCGCCCGCGGCGCTGCCGAACTCGCCGAGGCCGAAACCGCCCTGGCCGCCGTCACCAAGGTGGTGGCCCTGCCCGGCTCGATCGTCGACGACGACCACCGGGCCCATCTGGCCGAGGCCGCCGAGGGCCTCGGCGGCGCGAGCCTGCTGGTCAACAACGCCGGTTCGCTCAACGGCGCCGCTACTCCGGGCACCGAACCGCTGCCCCGGCTGGCCGACTTCCCGCTGCCGGACCTGCTGGAACTCTTCGAGGTCAACGCGCTCGCCCCGATCGCCCTCACCCAACTCGTCCTGCCCCAACTGCGCGCCCACTCCGGCGCCGTCCTCAACATCAGCTCGGACGCCGCCGTGGAGCCCTACCCCGGCTGGGGCGGGTACGGCGCCAGCAAGGCCGCGCTCGACCTTGCCACGGCCGTACTCGACCGGGAGGAAACGCAGTTGAGGGTCTGGGCGATCGATCCGGGCAACATGCGAACCCGGATGCTGCAGGAGGCCAGTCCCGGCGAGGACATCTCCGGCGAGCCGCTGCCCGCGCAGGTCGCGCCCGTCCTGCTCGGCCTGCTGCGCGACCGCACCCCCTCCGGGCGCTACCGCGCCGAGGACCTCGCGGCGGCGCCGGCCGCCGGCCGGGGTGGGCGATGACGGTCCTGTCGGAGCTCGGCCTCGACGTCACCGTCCCGCCCGAACTCTCCGCCCGCGCACCGGCGGAGGCGCGCGGCGGCGCCCGGGGCGGCGTGCGGATGCTGGTCGGCCGACGCGCCACCGGCGCCGTGGAACACCGCCGATTCACCGAGCTGCCCGAAGTGCTGCGCCCGGGGGACCTGCTGGTGGTCAACAACTCCGCCACCCTCCCGGCCGCCCTGCCGGGCCGGCTGCCCGACGGCACCCCGGTCGCCCTGCACCTGTCCTCCGCTCAGCCGGACCAACGGGGCACACACCTGGTCGAGTTGCGCCGGGTGGTGCCGGGGACGGCGGCGGCCTACTACCCGCCGCAGGAGTCCCCGGCCCGGCCGGGCCTGCGGGTCGCCCTGCCGGCCGGCGGCGCGGCCGAGCTGGTGCAGTCCTTCACCGCCCGCCTCTGGCACGCCGAACTCCACCTGCCGATATCGCTGTTGCCGTACCTGGAGCTGCACGGGCGGGCGATCCGGTACGGCTACGTGGACCGCGACTGGCCGATCGAGGCCTACCGGACGGTCTTCGCCACCGTGCCCGGCAGCAGCGAAATGCCCAGCGCCGCGCGGCCTTTCACGCCTGGCCTGGTGGCGCGGCTGGCCGGTCGGGGCGTGCTGGTCGCCCCGGTCACCCTGCACACCGGGGTGGCCTCGCCGGAGGCGCACGAGGCTCCGTACGCCGAGCGCTTCCACGTCCCGGCTGCCACCGCCCGGCTGGTCGGCCACGTCCGGGCCGGGGGCGGCCGGGTGATCGCCGTCGGCACCACCGTGGTCCGCGCCCTGGAGTCGGCCGTCGCGCCGGACGGCACGCTCCAGGAGGCCGACGGCTGGACGGAGTTGGTGATCACCCCGGAGCGTGGCGTGCGCGCCGTCGACGGCCTGCTCACCGGCTGGCACGAGCCCCGCGCCTCGCACCTGCTGATGCTGGCCGCCGTCGTGGGCCGCCCGCTGCTGGCGGGCTGCTACCGGGAGGCCGTCCAACGGCGTTACCTGTGGCACGAGTTCGGAGACGTCAACCTGCTGCTCCCGGACTGACGAGCCCTCGCGACCGCCGGTGGCGGTGGGCTCTCGTCCGTGCGGACCGTCACCGAGCACTGGCCGTAGGTGCAGGCGAGGGGGAGCGCCGCTCAGGCCAGCAGGGTCTGCGCCACGTGGTGGGTGTCCAGGTACTCGCGGACGGCGGTGATCAGGCCGTTCTGCACGGTGAACACGCCCAGGCAGTGGTTCTCGTACGCGGCGCCGTTGGCGGCCGTTCCGACGGTGGTCCACTCGGCCACCGCCTGCGGGCCGTCGGCGAGGACACGGGTGAGGGTGAGGGTGGGCAGGCCGTCGGGGGCGAAGAGGGTGCCCACCCGGCCGAGGAAGTCGCCGAAGATCTCCTGCTTGCCGCGCCAGGTGCGGGAGAGTTCGAGGCTGCCGGGGTAGGTCCAGGTGGCGTCCTCGGCGAACAGGGCGATGGCGGCGTCCCGTTCGCCGGCGGTGAGTCGGGTGACGTACTCGGTGACGACGGTGCGGGCGTCGCTGCGGGTGTCGTGGTCCTGCATGGTGGGCTCCTTCTGGCCGTCCCGGTCGGGGCTCTCCCGCCGTGGCACCAGCAAAGCCCTGCGGCCTTCCGGGTAGCCAACAACTCCCGGACGGTGTCGACAACGATCAGTTGTTCATGCAGCCGGGAAGCCCGGTGGCAGCTCCAGCTCGAACCAGACCACCTTGCCGTCGGCGGTGCGGCGGCTGCCCCAGCGGTGCGCCAGCTCGTTCACCAGGTGGATGCCGCGCCCGCCCTCGTCGTCGTTGCGGGCACGGCGGATGCGGGGCGTCCCGCTCTCCCGGTCGGCGACCTCCACGGTGAGCACCCGGCTGCAGAACAGCCGCAACTGGGTGGGGGATCCGGCGTGCACCAGGGCGTTGGTGATCAGCTCACTGGTGAGCAGTTCGGCCCAGTCGACCAGCGGGGTCAGGCCCCAGGCGGTGAGCGTCTCGCGGGTGAAGCGGCGCGAGTGGGCGACCATCGCGTGGTCGCCGGTGAGCGGCAGGGTGGCGATCCGGTCGGCGCCCTCCGGGCGGACCTGCGCCATGATGACGGCGATGTCGTCCTCGACGGTGCGCCCGGTGAGCCGGGTCAGGACGGCGTCGCAGGTCTGCTCCAGCGAGCGGCGCCGGTCGGCGACCGTACGGCAGAGCAGTCGCAGGCCCTCGTCCAGGTCACGGCCCCGTCGCTCGACCAGGCCGTCGGTGTAGAGGGTCAGGATCGCCTGCTCGGGAAGGGTGAACCCGACGCTCTCGAACGGGACGCCGCCCACGCCCAGCGGCGCGCCGGGCGGCAGCTCGACCAGGCGGGCGTTGCCCTCGGTGTCGGCGACCACGGGCGGAAGGTGGCCGGCGCAGGCGGCGGTGCAGCTGTGGTCGGCCGGGTCGTAGAACACGCAGACGCAGGTGGCGAACTGGCCCTCGCCGAGCGCGGTGGTGGCCTCGTCCAGTCGGTGCAGCACCCGCGCCGGGTTGAGCTCCAGGGTGATCAACGTCCTTGCCACCGTCCGAAGTTGGCCCATGGTGGCGGCGGCCCGGATGCCGTGGCCCATCACGTCGCCGACGATCAGCGCGACCCGGCCGGAGGAGAGCGGCACCACGTCGAACCAGTCGCCGCCGACCTCGCTGACCACACTGCTCGGCAGGTAGCGGTAGGCGAGTTCCAGGCCGAGGGTGCGGTGGATCTCCTGCGGCAGCAGGCTGCGCTGGAGGGTGAGGGCGGTGTCCCGCTCCCGGCGGTAGAGCCGGGCGTTGTCGATCGCCAGCGCCGTGCGGGCGGCCAGCTCCTCGGCCAGCGAACGGTCCGCCGGGCCGAACGGCACCGGGTTGTGGGTGCGGACGAACTCGGCGCCGCCCAGCACGAGTCCGCGCGCCACCAGCGGCACCATCAGGTACGAGTGGACCCCGGCGGCCAGCGCCGGCTGCACCCGGTCGGGGGAGGCGACGATCCGCCGCAGCTCCTCCTCGGTCACCGCGGAGACCAGGATCGACCGCCGGGTGCGCAGGCTCTGCGCGTACACCTCGGCCGAATGCGAGGTCTCGCCGACCTGGTCGGCGGCGGCCGTCATGCTGCCGTCCGGCGCCGACTCGCCGACCGCCACCGCCCGCATCAGCACCCGCCCGTCCCTCGACACCGGGCCCGGCTCCTCGCCGCCGAGCACCGCGTCGCGCAGGTCCACGGTGACGAAATCGGCGAAGCGCGGAAGCACCACCTCCACCAACTCCCTTGCGGTGCGGTGCAGATCGAGCGTGGTACCGATCCGGTTGCTGGCCTCGTTCAGCAGACCCAGCCGCTGCTGGGCGGCCCAGGCCTCGTCCAGCGCCCGCTGCCGGGCGGCGGCCGCGTCGCGCTCGCGGGTGAACAGCAGCGCGTTGTCGATCGACACCGCCGCCCGCACCGCCAACTCCCCGGCCAACGCGAGGTCCTCGTCCTCGTACGGGCGCTCCACCAGGGTCCGGTAGAAGCCCGCGACGCCGACCGGACTGCCGCGCGCGATCAGCGGAACGACCATGAACGAGCGCACGTTCTGCTCCCGTACGGCGGCGGTGCGCACCGGGTCCTCGGCGAACCAGGCCATGCCCTCCTCGTCCATCCGGGGCACCAGCACCGGTTTGCGGTGCGCCAGGCTCCACGCGTACGGCGAACCCGGCAGGAAGCGGTGCACCCCGCCCAACCGGGCGATCGGCGCCAGGGTCGAGCCGTGCACCGAATGGAACGCCATCCGCCGCAGCAGCGCCGAACCGTCCTCCGGGGCCCGCGCCTCGCGCTCGCCCCGGACCAGCTCCTCCAGCACCTCCACCACCACGGTGTCGGCCAGCCGGGGCGTCGCCACCTCGGCCAACTCGTTCGCGGTGCGGTCGAGATCGAGGGTGGTGCCGATCCGGGCGGACGCCGCGTTCACCAGCGCCAGCCGCTCCTGCGCGGCCTTCGCCTCGCGCAGCGCCTGTTGCCGGGCCAGCACCGTCTGGTGCTGGCGCAGGTACAGCCGGGCGTTGTCGATCGCGACCGCGGCGCGCGAGGCCAGCTCGTCACCGAGCGTGATGTCGGCCTCCGCGAAGGACTCCCGCTCGCCGCGCCGCGAGTACACCACCATGCCGAGCGTGGTGCCGCGCGCCACCAGCGGCGTGATCCGCACCGAACGCGGCCGGTCGCCGATGAACGCCCGGCGTCGGCTCTCGCTGAGGCCGTCGGCCAGCGGCGACAGCTCCCAGGACGGCACCACCACCGTCCGCCCGGTGATCAGCGCCCGGGCGTACGGGGAGTCCGGCGGCAGCTCGTACACCGAATCCACCGGCAGCGCGTCGGCAGGGTACAGCGGGTCGGAAGTCGCCAGGGCCAGGCGGCGCACCAGCTGCACGGCGTCGGGGGCGGGCGGCTCGACGTTGCGCCCCGCGATCAGCGCCTCCAGGGCGAACACCCCGCTGATGTCCGCGACCCGCGGCACCATCGTGTCGGCCAGCTCGCGGGCGGCCTGCCGCAGGTCCAGCGTGGTGCCGATCGACGCGGTCGCGTCCACCAGCAGCGACAGCCGCTCCTGCGCCCGGGCCGCCCGGGCGTCAGCCTGGTAGCGCTCCGTGACCTCGACGAGCGTCGCGCTCACCCCGAGCACCCGGCCGCCCTGGTCCGCCAGCCGGAAGTACGAGGCGGACCAGGCCCGGTCGCGCCGCGGATCCCCCGGCGTGTGGCCGTGCGAACGGAAGTCCACCACCGGCAGGCCGCTCGCCAGCACCTGCCGCATCACCGCCTCGGCCTCGGAGCCGTTGGTCCCCGGCAGCACCTCGGTCAACCGGCGGCCCAGGTGAGCGCCGACGGTCAGACCGTTGGTCCGCGCCAGCGCCTCGTTCAGCCGGACGTAGCGCAGCTCGGTGTCGAAGACGGCCATGCCCACCGGGGACTGGGTGAAGAAACCGTTCAGCACAGCCAGATCCGCCTTGATCCGCCGCAGCGTGGTCACCTCGGAGGCCACTGCCAGCACCAGCGGCGCCCCACCGGGCCCTTGGACGGGATGGGTCCGGAACTCCAGGTTCACCAGGTGCCCGTCCCGGTGCCGCACCGGGAACACCCCGGACCACTCCCGGCCCGCCAGGATCTCCGCGAACAGCTCCAACACCTCGGGCCGTTGCTCCTCCGAGGTCAGTAGCTTGGCCGCCTTCGCGCCGACCGCCTCATCCGCGCGGTAACCGAGCAGCGCCTCCGCGTCACCGCTCCAGTGCAGGATCCGCCCGTCGGCCTCGATCAGCGCCGTGGCGATCGGCACCATCAGCAGGGCGTCCTGCTGAGGCTCGCCCCGGTGCTGCCCGTCGTCGTTCACCATGGCCAGAGAACCGCCCAACCACCCGGGAGCCCGTTCTCACCAGCCCTGCCATCCTCGCACGCAGCCCCCGCACCCCGCTCATCGTGGCCCGCGCCGCAGCGAGGGCCGCACCGACATGCGGCGGCAACGGGAGTCGACCAGGCGCCCCTCTTCCCACGGGTTGAGCAGACACCTATCGGGCGGCCGACGGATCCTGCGATCCTCGGAGGCAGGTCGGCGGCGCCGCCGACCGGCGCCCACCACAAGGAGGCCCCGTGCCTGATTTCGGTGGAGGATTCACCGACCCCGACGAACCCGCCGTCGACGACCTCGAAGAGACCGCCGACGAGGAAGAAGCGGAGGACGAGCCCGCCCCGACCGACTGACCGCGCCCCGGCCTTCATCCGTAGGCCACCCACCCCGCGAGTGAACACCGCACGCCCCGCCCGAACCACGAAACGTGCTTCGGGCGCGGGCGCGGGCGCGGGCGAGGCCCCTTCGACCGGGTACTGCGCCACCTCTTCCCCCCGGAGGCGGCGTGCCGACGCCGCTTCGCATGAGAAGTCGGCGGGTCCGACTTCCTGTGTTGCGTTGGTCCGGGCGCGAGGCCGTTGATCAGTGCGGTTCTCCGTGTTGGGCGGATTTGCGGGGTGGGGAGGTGCGTCTGCGGCGGCTTGCTGTGGTGTGTCAGCTGGTGGTGGCGGGTTCGCGGGTAGGTGGTGTGGGTTGGGGGGCGGGGTGGGTGCGGGATTCGGCGGTGCGGGCTGCGAGGGCCAAGGCGGCTCCGAGGAGGCAGAGGGTGGCGGCGACCAGGACGGCGCGGTCGGTACCGGTGGCGAGGGCGTGGGCTGCGGCCTCGGAGCCCGGGGTGGTGGGACGGGTGGAGCCGGCGACGGCGACCGTGATGGCCACGCCCAGCGCCGAGCCGATGTAGCGGGAGGTGTTGTTGGCACCCGAGCCCATGGCCGCCCGGTGAGCGGGGACACTGCTGACCGCGAGCCGGGCGAGGGCCGCGTTGAGGACCCCGCTGCCGATGCCGGCGACCGCCAGGCCCGGGGCCAGCCGGAGCCAGCCGGAGCCGGGGGTGAGCCCGTAGAGTCCGCCCTCGCCGAGGCCGCAGATCAGCAGGCCGAGGGCGACCTGGGCGGTGGCGGAGAGGTGGGCGGCCAGTCGTCGGGCCTGGAGGGCGGAGAGGACGGACAGCCCGGACCAGAGGGCCAGTACGCCGCCCGCGGCAAGGCCGGAGAGGCCGAGCACACCCTGGAGCAGCGTGGGCAGGTAGCTCATGAAGCCGACCAGCGAGAGTCCGGTGAACAGGGCCCCGCCGGTCGCGGCGATGAAGCCGGGGCTGCGGAACAGGGCGAGGTCGAGCATCGGCTCGCGGACCTTCGCCTCCACCAGCGCGAACGCCGCGAGCAGCAGCACCCCGCCCACCAGCAGGGCGACCACCACGGGCCGTCCCCAGCCGCTGCGGCCCTCGGCGAGACCGGCGATGAGCAGGGACGTACCGGTGGTCAGGGTCAGCACGCCGTACGGGTCGAGCGCGCGGGGCCGCTCGGCGCGGGACTCGGTGAGGCCGGCGGCGGCGCAGGCGGCCACGGCGGCGGAGACCACGGCGAGTCCGCCGTTGACCGCGCGCCAGCCCGCCCACTGCTCGACGAGTGCGCCGTAGACCGGTCCGACCGCGATGCCAAGGCCGACGGCCGCGCCCCAGATGCCGAGTGCCCGGATCCGTTCCGGTCCGGCCGGGTGGGCGTGGCTGATGAGGCCGAGCGCGGGTGCCAGGACGGCGGCCGAGGCGACGCCGAGCAGCACCCGCGCGGCCAGGAAGACGGCGCCGCCGGGGGCGAGCGCGGCAAGGGCCTCGGCGGCGGCGAACAGCAGCACACCGAAGGTGAAGACCCGCTTGCGGCCGTGGTCGTCGGCGGCGCTGCCGGCCGTGAGGAGGAGTGCCGAGATGCCGACCAGGGTGCCGGTGAGGATCCACGTGCGGCCGGAGGCGCCGAGGTGGGCGGCCTGGGCGGTGGCGGCGAGCGAGGCGGTGGGGGCGGTGTAGGCGACGGTGACCAGGGCGGTCGCGGCCGCGGTGACGGCGAGGGTGGCGCCGGGCCGGGCGGACGCGGTCGCGGGGGTGGAGCCGGGTGGTGCGGGGGACATGGGTGTTCCCTCCGGAGGCTGGACAATGGATCTGGTGAATGAACCTTCGTCTCGGGCAGCACGCTACCACTGCTGGTCTGTTCATTGAACCCACATTCGCGGTGGACTACGCTGGCCCACATGGCGCTGGGAACCGACTACGAACTGCAGGAATGTGCACTGGCCCGCGCCCTGGAGGTGGTCGGCGAGCGCTGGAGCCTGCTGATCGTCCGCGACGCGTTCTACGGGGTGCAGCGCTTCAACGACTACCTCACCCACCTCGGCATCCCGCGCGCCGTTCTGACCGCCCGGCTCAACGCCCTGGTCGCGGCCGGGGTGCTGCGCAAGGAGCCGTACCAGCAGGCGCCGCTGCGCCACGGCTACCTGCTCACCGAGATCGGCCTCGAACTCTGGGGGCCGCTCTACCAGTTGAGCCGCTGGGGCGGTCGGCACGCCACCGAGGGCGGGCCGCACCACCTCTTCGCGCACGTCGCCTGCGGTACCGACCTGGACCTCGTCGGCGCCTGTCCCGAGTGCGGCGGCGGGCCCGTCCCCCCGGGCGAGGTCACCATGCGCCCCAACCCCGCCCGTACCGGCGGCCACCGCGACGATCCGGTCTCCCGCGCCCTGGTCCGCCCGCACCTGCTGCTCGAACCGATCGCCTCCGCGGCGGCGTAGCGGCGCGCCGCCGGGGCGCGCGGAGGCAGGCCGACGTGGGCGAACCGGCGGGCGCAGGCCGGCGGGCGCAGGCCGACGAGGCCGCCGGCAGGTCGCCGACGGCCTCACGGGCGCTGTGGGTCAGGAGTGGAACTTCACCTCCGGGTCGGCGGCGGTCGGCCCGTCGAAAAGCGGCTGGTCGATGTCCTTCAGCTGGAGGTCGAAGAAGGCACCGACGTACTGCCGGGTGAGTTGTACGGCGCGGCCGCCCGACATGGTGGTGTCCGGGCCCTGGGGCATGCCGAGCGCGTCGTAGAAGAGGGGGAAGTCGGTGAAGCTGCCGTGGTTGGAGCCGTCGAAGGTCAGCCAGCGCTTCCACCCGTCGAGCCGGGCCCACGCCGTGGACCAGCCCGGGTCGTCGGGGCCGGGCAGGTGGTGGCCGATCATCAGGTACGGCTTGCCGCCGACGCCGGACTCGGGCACCGGGTAGTCCATGGAGCCGTCCAGGTCGACGCCGGCCTGGATCCGGTCGTCCGTCACCAGTGCGGGGACGGTGGCCGCGCCGCCGGCCGAGTGCCCGGCCATGCCGATCCGGTCGCGGTCGATCATGCGGGCGTAGCGCCAGGCTGGGTGGGGGCGCTGGGTGAGCTGGTCGATGACGAAGGAGACGTCCTTGGCGCGGCTCTCGTCCAGGCCCTTCCAGGCCTCAGGCGTCGTGAGCTTGTGGCACATCACGCAGGGCAGCGTCTGCCCGTCCGGGAAGGTGGTCCCGGTGTTCTCGTAGGTGTGGTCGACCAGTGCGACCACGTACCCCCGGCTGCCCAGGTCCTCGGCGAGGCTGGTGAGCGAGGTGCGCGGCATGGAGAAGCCGGGGGAGAGGACCACCAGCGGGTAGTGGCCGCCCTGGGGGCGCGCGTCGGTGCTGGACCAGGTCCGGGTGTTGGTGACCGACTCGGTCGGAATGCTGCTGGTCGCGGGCGCCGAGTCCAGCAGCATCCGGGCGGCCGCAGCGGTCATGTAAGGGGCCGGGCTGCCGGTTCCAGCGTGGGCGGGGTAGTACATCGTGACCATCAGCTGACGCGGACCGGCCGAGGGGACCCACGGGTCCGGACGGTTCTGGTCGACCAGGTGCAGGACCTCCTGCCCGACCGCGTACGGCCCGGTGGGCCGCGGGAGTTCGAGGTGGAGGGCGCTCGGGGCGGTGGCGGCCGCGGTGGTGGTGGCGGCGCCCGGGGCGGTGGGCGCGGCCAGGGCCGGTGCGGCCGCGGCGACGGACAGGGGCAGCGCGAGCAGCAGCGCTGTCGCGGCTGCGGTGGTGCGAAGTCGGCTCGTTCGTCGGGTCATGTGAGTAACGGTAGGCCGCGGACGGCGGAACTGACGTCCGCTCAGCGATGTACTGGTCCCCTGCGGGTTGGGCCTTCGGCGGCCCTTAGGGGGCGGGCGCGATCAGTGGATCGCGCCCAGGGGCGTGGCCGCCCGCCGTCACCGACCAGGCGGTCTGCGGGAAGCGCCTTCGAGGGTGTCGATGACGGACTCGATCAGTCAGCTGGCGGACGGACTCCAGCAGGGGCTCAACGGGGGCGCGGAGGGCGGGTGCGGTATGAAGGTCGCAGCAGTTGGACGTCGTACTGGTCGAGGAAGCGGTCGAGTTCGGCGGAGACGTAGCCGTTGTCGGCGAGGATCAGCAGGCCTGGCCGGTCCGGCGTGAACTGGGCCTCGGTTCCGACGAGCGCGGTCAGGACCTCGGGCTCGTCGACTTTCGGGCTGGCCAGGATTCAGGTGACAGGAAGCCTGGGCCGGGGTGCAGACGAGGTGCGGGTGAAAGCGCCAGAACCAGTGTGAGTGCGAGCGGTTGTAGCCGTAGCCGTAGCCGTAGCCGTAGCCGTAGCCGGTCCAGGCCGCCAGCGCCGAGTGGCGCACGGTGTCACGGGAGCACCGGCACTCCACTGGCGCCGAGGCGCGGTGATCCACACCGGGTCGGCGCCACAGGTCGGTCGCCCGCCCGGGTACCGGATGGCCTGCTGGAGCAGCGGCCGTGCGGCACCCGGGTGCTTGTGGTAGGCGGGCCGCTCGGGCAGGCCCGGGACCATGCCGCGCAGGTGCACGATGGCGAAGCGGATCCAGTGCGCCTCGGAGTGGAAGCCCAGCAGGAGCTGGGCCACGGCGAGGCAGACAGCTCGGAGACAGTCAGTCACGGCAGGCGGCCGGGAGGGGCCGCACAGTCGGGCGACGGTGGTGACCGGGACGGACTCCGGGACCCCGGCCGACGGCCAGGCGTGGCGCGCCGTACTCATGGCCCGTTCCGCGATCTGGTCCACGCGGCCGCCGATCACGTCGTCGACCACAGCCGGGTCGATGCCGCTGAGCCCGATCAGAGCCCGGAGGATGTGGGCGGGCTGGTCGAGCGGCTGGACCGCCGAGAGCGAATCTCCGGGCTCCATCCAGTCGTCCCCGTACTCCGGGCGCGGACCTCCTCCAGGAACCCCGCCGCCGCACGGGCGTTGAGCACCAGGAGGGTGAGCGGCAGGCCGGCCGAGTGCGTCCGGATCTCCAGTTCCCCGAGGCCGTTCGCCCGGGCCGAGTGCACCTCCGCCCAGCGGTAGGCCTCCGTCGGGGCCAGCGGGTACGGCGGCCGGTGCACCAGCCCGCCGGCCGTCACCGTCAGCCGCCCCCGGCCGAACCGGACGTTCCCCTCGGAGCGCAGCGCCTCGTGCAGGGCGGCCCGGAGGCTGGGGGAGAGACGCTCGTCCACCTCCCGGAACAGTCCGTCCAACCCGCGCAGTTGTACCAGCACCAGCGGCTCGTCCGCGCCCGCCAGCCATATTCGACCGTGTTCGGGCTTGCCGCGCTGCCCGCCCGGGACGTACTCGACGGCCTCCATCTGGCCCCACGGCAGAAGCCGTTCGCCGCCGTTCGCCCCGACCAGGGCCAGCCCGCCCTGGTGGATCCGTACGGAGCGCAGCTCGGGCGCGGGCCGCAGCTGCCCGTACCCGCTCACGGCCACCACCGCCACGGCCGCGACCACCGGCGCGGGCCACCACTCGCCGAGCGCCACGCAGACCGCCAGGGCGAGGAGCGCCGCAACGGCGTCCAGCCACGTCCGCGCCCGCCACGGGACGGGCCGGAAGCCCCGGTGCACCCGCACCACCGGCCCGAGCGGACCGTTCGGGCCGAGCCGGGCCTGGCCGCTCTCCACGAGCGACCGCGCCCACCCCGGCGACCACACCATCGCCACTTCGGCCCCCTTGCACTCGGCGGTCTCACCAACCGGAACTGCGGCTGTCGGATCACCAGGATCGTCCGCCTGCCGCCCTCAGGAACAGTGTCAATCGGCACCTTTTGGCCCGAAACAGCCAAAGTGGATCCGGGGAGGGGGTGCCGTTCGGCCCATCTGCGGCGGCGACGGCAGCGACGGCGCACGACAGCGCACGACGGTCCGGCAGGCAGCAGCGGGCAGCAAGCGGCCAAGGGCCGTAGGTGCCGAACGGCCAGGACGTCGGGGCCCGCCCAGCCGAGGAACCCGTCAGCCCCGTCCCGTGCCGAACCCGGTCTGCAGCCTCCGCAGCAGCGCCGTGCCCGCCGGGTCCACCGACCGCCGGGTGTTGGCCAGCACCACCACTCCCACCTGCTGCTCCGGGTCGAAGGCGACGAAGGAGCTGGACCCACCCGTCCCCCCGTTGTGCCACAACTGCAGGTGCCTGCCCTGCTGGGCGTGCAGCCGGTGGCCGAGCCAGCCGAGGTGCGTCCAGGCGAACGGGTTGACCCGGTGCCGGGTCTCCCGGGTGAGCAGGATCGCGGGCGTCAGCGGCGCCTCGGCCTCGCGCTCGGCGGCCAACTGCGCGCGCAGGAGTACCGCGAGGTCGGCCGCGGTGGAGCGCAGTCCGCCCATGCCCGGGAGCGCCGCCATGTCCCAGGAGGGGACCGGTCGGCCGCCCGGCGAGTGGCCGTGGGCCAGCCGTTCGGACTGGTCCGGGCCGGGCCGCAGGCAGGTGTCGGGCAGGCCCAGCGGCACGCAGACCTCGCGCGTCACCAGCTCCTCGTACCCGGTGCCGGCCCGGTGGGCGAGGGCCAGCCCGAGCAGCCCGGCGCCGAGGTTCGAGTAGCGGAAACTGCGCCCGGGGGCGGAGTGCAGTCGGGTCCGGGCGAGCCCGGAGATTATTCGTTCGGCAGTGCAACGGGCGTACGGATCGGGCCGGTTGGGCTGGAGCAGTGCGCGCAGCGCCATGCCCCGGGGCAGGCGGGGAAGCCCCGACGTGTGGGTGGCGAGGTGCCGCAGCGTGATCGGCTGCCCTCCCCGGACCGGGACGGCCGCCCGATCGGGGAGCACCTCTGCGAGCGGCTCGTCGAGTCGTACCGCACCGTCGAGCGTCAGCCGTGCGAGCACGAGCGAGGTGAACACCTTGGTGACGGACCCGATGTCGAAGAGCGTGTCCGCCCCGGGTGCCCCGCCGCCCGGCCCCGTCCGCCCGGCGCCGTGGATCTCCACGGCGTCACCGGCCAGTCCGGCGACCACCACGCCGACGTGCCGGCCCGCGAGCCGGTCGGCGGTCTGCTCCACGAGGCGGGCGAGTTCGTTCATGTGCGCGAGCCTAGGCGGCCACGACCTGCGAAGTCGTCCGCCTGGAAAATGATGTCCATCGCTCCGGTTGCTCCCACGGGTGTACGCCCCGCTGCGCCCGCAGCAGCAGTACGGCACAGCGCGGCAGGAACGGCGGGCGGCCCGACGCGCGCACCCGGCAACGCGTCGACCCGCCCGTCGTGGACCACCCGCCGCGGCCTCACCGGCCCGCGGACCCGTCGGCCACGCCACCGGCGGCCCGGCGGCCCGTCGGCCCGCGGACCCGCGGTCAGCAGCTCAGGTTGTCCCCGGGCACGGTGCCGAGGATCTGCACGAAGCCCTGGTACAGGCTGATCCGGTGCTGCATCTGCGCGGTGTTGCTGCCGTTGCACTCCAGCGCGCCGTTGATGCTGCGGATCGTCTCACCGAAGCCCCGCCCGTTGACCATCGCGTCGTGCGCGGTCATGGTGCCCGGGCCGTTCTGGGTGTTCCAGTACCAGAGGCCGGTCTTCCAGGCCACCGCCGGATCGGTCTGCACCAGGTCCGGGTGGTTCAGCAGGTCGAGGCCGAGCGCGTCGCCCGCCGCCTTGTAGTTGAAGTTCCAGCTGAGCTGGATCGGTCCGCGCCCGTAGTACGCGGCTTGCCCGGCCGGGCACCCGTACGGTTGCGAAGTGTCGCAGTAGTGCGAGTAGTTGGAGGTGTTCTGCTCTACCACGTAGACCAGTCCGCCGGTCTCGTGGCTGACGTTGGCGAGGAAGGCCGCGGCCTCCTGCCGCCGTACGGTGTCGCTGCCGGTGGCCGCGAAGCCGGGGTAGGCGCCGGTCGCGTCGAGCAGGCCCTGGTAGGTGTAGAAGGGGTTCCGGTTCGGGAACATCTGGTCGAACTGGGCCTGGCTGACCGGGAATCCGCCGGGGTCGGGCGTCGGGGTCGGCGTCGGGCCGGGGTCGGTGGGCCCGCCGCAGGGGCCCTGGTCGGCCCAGACCCCGGAGCCGCCGGTGCTCGGCGGCTCGTTCTGGGTCCACCACTTGGCGGTCCAGTTGTGCCCGTTGTACGAGACGGCGGCGCCGCCGGTGTACACGGCGGTGGCGCTCCACGCCGTGCCGCAGGCGGCGGCACTGGCGGAGGCCGGGAGGAGCACCGCGAGCGCGAGCGCCGTGATCACGGTGGACAGCAGCGCGAGCAGGCGTTTGGTTGACACGTCATCACCCCTTGTGCGGTGGGGCCGCACGTCGTCGAGACAGGGACCTGGTCGGGGTAGGGCAGCCGGGCCCCGTGCGGGGGCGCGTCGTGGGGGACGGCCGACCGGGGTGCGAGCCGGTGAACGGGGCTGACACCGACTCAAGCGGAGTGGTCTATACCTGTCAAGGGGCTGGACGGAAGCGCCACCCGCGAACCCGGGGAAACGGCTCCCGGCGAACCCCAGAGGACCCCTGAACCCCGAGGGACCCACGCCCCCCGAGGGACCCACACACCCCGAGGGACCCACACACCCCGAGGGGCCCATGCACCCCGAGGGGACCCCTAAGCCCCGAGGGACCCACGCACCCCGAGTTCCTCTTGGAACCCCCGACCCCCCTGAACCCCCGAAGTCCCCCTCGGCGCCCCGGAGACTCCCGACACCCCTGACACCCCCTCAGGGCCCGCTACGCCTCCCCGAGCGCCGCCCGGATCCGCGCCGCGACTTCCGCCGCCCCCGCCTCGTCCGGGTACTTCCCCCGCGGCCAGAAGAACCCGCGCAGCCCGTCCTTCGGATTGCGCGGCACCACGTGCACGTGCAGGTGCGGCACCGACTGGCTGATCCGGTTGTTCGCCGCCACGAAGCTCCCCGCCGCGCCCAGCCCCCCTTCGACCGCCGCCGCCACCCGCTGCACCCGCAGGAAGAACGGCCCGACCTCCTCGGCCGGCAGGTCCGCCAGGGTCCGGTGGTGGGCGCGCGGCACCACCAGCACATGGCCGGGGAAGAGCGGGCGACGGTCCAGGAAGGCCACCGCCGTCCCGTCGTCCAGCACCCGGTGCGCGGGTTCCTCGCCCGCCACCACCGCACAGAAGACGCAGTCCATCCGTCCATTCAAACCACCGGCGGTGATCCCGGCACCCCCCGTGAACCCGGGCCCGCCCGGCTTCACCCGCCCGGGGGCCGACCGGGTACGCCCGCCCCGCCCCGGGCGCACGACGGCGCGGGCGACACCCGGACCCGCAGAACACCCCGGGACGCACCAGGGTGCCGCGCCCCGCCGCCGGCCTCGCGGCACACCTACTCGTACCGGTACAGCAGCGCCTCCCGCTCCGCCTGCTCGATCATCTCGACGGTCAGCGAGTCGTCCCGCAGGTGCGACAGCGTGACCTCCGCCGAACTCGGCTGCGCGTCCTCGGCCAGCCAGTTCTCCGGCTTCCACGCCGAGGCCCGCAGCAGCGACTTCGGGCAGTGCGCGTACACCTCCTCCACGGCCACCACGATCGCGCTGCGCGGCGGCTTGCCGACGGCGGTCAGCTGCCGCAGCAGCTCGGGGTCGGTGGAGACGCAGGCCCGCCCGTTGACCCGCAGCGTGGTGTCCCGGCCCGGTACGACGAAGAGCAGCCCGACCCGGCCGTTCTCCAGGATGTTGTGCAGGGTGTCCAACCGCTTGTTGCCGGTGGCGTCCGGAATGGCCAGGGTGTACTCGTCGAGCACCGAGACCAGCCCGGCCGGCCCGCCGCGCGGCGAGACGTCGCAGCGCCCGGCGGCGTCGGAACTGGCGACGAAGACCAGCGAGGAGCAGGCGATGAGCCGTCGGGCGACCTCGTGCAGGCGGTCGACCTGCTTGCGCCGCGCGTGCTCGCCCGGCTGCTCGTAGACCTCGCGCAGCTGTGCCGGGTCGGTGAGGGCTTCCGCGCTGAGGGCGGCGAACAGGCCGTTCGGGGTGACCGCAGCGGTGGTTGACGGTGCGATGGCGTCCGGTGTGAGGGTCATGCCGGGAATCTAGCCGAGGCCGTCCGCCGCTCCGACGGCCCGGGTTCGCAGCCCCGCCACCGCCCCGGTGGCGGACGCCGTCCCGCGCCCACGGCGGCCCCGCCCACCGGATTTCCCCATTCTCCGTGAAAGAGTCGCCCTACCCCTCCCCACCAGCGGTTTTCCGCTGATAATGGGGCCAGGGACTCCAGCCAGCCGGAGGTGGTGGCCGTGATCGTCAGAATCTGGGCCGGGCAGGTCACGGCCGATCGCATCGAGGAGTTCTGCGCGCACCTGGCCAGCCAGTTGCTGCCGCAGCTCGGGCGGACGGACGGCTGCCTCGGCGGCGAACTGCTGCGCTCGGTGGCCGAGGACGGGCACCGGGTGCTCGTGGTCAGTCGCTGGCGCGACGAGGAGGCCCTGCGCGGGTACGCCGGGCCGATGTGGCGGATCCGGCCGGTCTGGTCGGAGGGCGAGCTGCACTACCTCATGCACCCTCCGGAGGTCACCCACTTCATGCCGATTGCCGCACCCGCCACCCTCTGAATCCGGCTGGCCCAGGCCCTCGGACCGACGGCTCACACCGAGAGCGGCACCGGGTGGATCTCGTCAGCCGGGTGCCCGGTGCGGCGGTGGACCCGCTGCACCGCTTCCCTGGACGGCGCTTCGGACAGGCAGTACACCGTGCCCGAATCCGGGTCCGCCCAGGCCTGCTCGAAGTGCACGCCCTCCTCGGCCTCCACTGCCGCGTCGGCCGCATGGGCCGCCCTGAGCTGCTCCGCCGTGATCCCGCTCATCCCGTGGTGGACGTCCATGAACTTCATCGCCGTCGCCTCCGACCCGACAAACCGAACCTGGCCCCCTCACCAGCCTCGCCCTCCCCAACCACCCGCGCCACCCATCCGCGCCACCAGACACCCGGCCCCCGCCCCCGACCACCGCCCGCGGAACCACCCCGCCGACCCGCCGCCCCGCCGGGACCACCGGCCCCGCATTCCCCGCAGGACCGTGAAACAGGCCACAGCGGAACACCCTCCCTGGGCCTGCCTCCCGCGTGGCACAATGTCGTCAACAGCAGTGACGTTCAGCGCACTCCGGGGTCGGTGAAAATCCGAACCGGCGGTTACAGTCCGCGACCCGTCCGCAGCCAGCGGCCGGTTGACCAGGTGAAATTCCTGGACCGACGGTTAAAGTCCGGATGGGAGGCGTGCGCGGGCGGACGAAGAGCAGTACCCGTGGTCCATCGA
The DNA here is from genome assembly GCF_044329365.1 of Kitasatospora sp. NPDC017646. Taxonomy (NCBI): domain Bacteria; kingdom Bacillati; phylum Actinomycetota; class Actinomycetes; order Kitasatosporales; family Streptomycetaceae; genus Kitasatospora; species Kitasatospora sp. NPDC017646. The sequence goes on from NZ_JBIRJC010000006.1 coordinate 269,498, forward strand.
CGTCCATGACGAAACCGGACCGGACCACGGTCAGGTGAACGGCGGGAGCAGTGTCTCCCGGGCCGGGTGAGCGATCTCCCGGCGGTTCCGGCACCCCCGGCGACGGGTCGTGCACGGGCCCGCGCACCGGTGCCCGTCCGTGTCATCTCCCCCTGCCGCCCCGGAGTCCGCGCCCCAAGCGCGAGGAGACCCGGGTGTTCACCGGCATCATCGAAGAGCTCGGCGAGGTCGTGTCGATCGAGGAGATCGGCGACTCCTCGCGAATCCGCCTGCGTGGTCCGGTGGTCCGTGACGGCGCGCGCCACGGCGACTCCATCGCGGTCAACGGCGTCTGTCTGACCGTCGTCGACAGCCCCGAGCAACTGGCCGCCGATACCGGCGAGTTCAGCGCCGACGTGATGGCCGAGACGCTGCACCGCTCCAGTCTGGGCGAGCTGAAGCCCGGCTCCCCGGTCAACCTGGAGCGCGCGATGGCGCTCGGCGCCCGGCTCGGGGGCCACCTGGTCCAGGGCCATGTCGACGCCACCGGGCGGCTGTTGAGCCGCGAGCCCGGCGAGCGCGACGCGGACGGCAAGCTGCGCTGGGAGGTGCTGCGCTTCTCGCTGCCGGAGTCCATCTCCCGCTACCTGGTGGAGAAGGGCTCGATCACGGTCGACGGCGTCAGCCTCACCGTGGTGGAGGCGGCCCGCGACAGCTTCACCGTCAGCCTCATCCCGGCCACCCTCGCGCTGACCACGCTCGGGGCCAAGGGGCTCGGCGAGAGCGTCAACCTCGAGGTGGACGTGCTCGCCAAGTACGTGGAGCGGCTGCTCGAATCGCGCACCCTGCCGAACCTGCCCGCCCTGCCGGGCACCGACGCCACCACCACCCCGGGGGAGACCAAGTGAGCTGGCTCAGCGGCGAGGCGTTCACCGTCCTCGGCGAACACGTGAAGTGGGCCGACATGATCGGCAACCTGCTCGGCTTCGGCGCCCTGGCGCTCGGCTGGCGCCGCTCGGTCTGGAGCTGGCCGGTCCAACTCCTGTCCGGCGTCGTGCTGATCGCCGCCTACCTCGGCGGCCACGTCCCCGGTCTGATCGGCAAGCAGCTGATCGTCATCGTCACCGCCGCCTGGGGCTGGGCGCAGTGGCGCCGAGGCCGCCGCGACACCGGGACGATCGCCGTCCGGTTCGCCAACTGGCCCGAGCGGGCTGCCCTGGTGGCCGGTACGGCGGTCGGCACCGTCGCCCTGGCGCTGCTGTTCACCGCCTACCCCAGCCTCTCCTGGAGCCCGTGGTCGGACGCCTACATCTTCGTCGGCACGCTCGCCGCGATGGTCGCGCAGGCGCGCGGCTGGCTGGAGTTCTGGTTCGCCTGGATAGCGGTCGACGCGGTCGGCGTCCCGTTCGCCTTCAACAGCGGCTACACCTTCTCCGGCCTCACCTACTCCGTCTACTTCGTCCTGGTGCTGCTCGGCCTGCGCTCCTGGTGGCTGAGCGCCCGTGAGCCGCGAGCCACGTCCTCCAACATCCCGCAGGGAGTCACGGCATGACCGAGAACCAGACCGACCCCGGCAGCGTCGGTGACGAGCTCGTCCTCGACCCGGTCGAGCGGGCGATCGCCGACATCGCGCTCGGCCGTGCGGTGGTCGTGGTCGACGACGAGGACCGCGAGAACGAGGGCGACCTCGTCTTCGCCGCCTCCGCCGCCACCCCCGAGCTGATGGCCTTCACCATCCGCTACAGCTCCGGCGTGATCTGCGCCCCGATGACCGGCGCGGAGCTGGACCGGCTCAAGCTGCCGCCGATGACCCAGGTCAACGAGGACCGCAAGGGCACCGCCTACACCGTCTCGGTGGACGCCCGCGAGGGCGTGGACACCGGCATCTCCGCCGCCGACCGCGCCCGGACCGTACGGCTGCTCTCCTCGCCCGGGACCGAGCCCGGCGACCTCACCCGCCCCGGGCACGTCTTCCCGCTGCGCGCCGTCGAGGGCGGCGTGCTGGTCCGCCCCGGACACACCGAGGCCGCCGTGGACCTGGCCCGGCTCGCCGGGCTCGCGCCGGCCGGCGCGATCGCGGAGGTGGTCAACGACGACGGCACCATGGCCCGGCTGCCCGAGCTGGTCGCCTTCGCCCGCGAGCACGGCCTGGCGATCATCTCCATCGAGGACCTGATCGCCTACCGCCGCCGCACCGAGCTGCACGTCGACCGGGCCGCCGTCACCGCCCTGCCCACCGCGCACGGGGAGTTCACCGCCGTCGGCTACCAGGGCACCATCGACGGCGTCGAGCACATCGCACTGGTGGCCGGCGGCCTCGGGGCGGACGGGCGGCTGCCGGACGGCGAGGACGTCCTGGTGCGGGTCCACTCCGAGTGCCTGACCGGCGACGTCTTCGGCTCGCTGCGCTGCGACTGCGGCCCCCAGCTGGAGGCCTCGCTCCAGCGGGTCGCCGAGGCCGGCCGCGGCGTGGTGCTCTACCTGCGCGGCCACGAGGGCCGGGGGATCGGCCTGGCGCACAAGCTGCGCGCGTACGAACTCCAGGAGCAGGGCCGCGACACCGTCGACGCCAACCTGGACCTCGGCCTGCCCGCCGACGCCCGCGACTACAGCATCGCGGCGCAGATGCTGGCGGACCTCGGGGTGCGCTCGCTCACCCTGCTGACCAACAACCCGCGGAAGCTGACCGCGCTCACCGACCACGGCCTCAAGGTCAAGGGGCGCGAGGCGGTCGAGATCGCGCCGGGCGAACACAACCTGCGCTACCTGCGCACCAAGCGCGACCGGATGGGCCACGACCTGCCCGGCCTCGGCTCCTGACGCACCCCACCGAACCGACAGAACGGAAACACGAACATGAGCGGCCACGGAGCCCCCGAGCTGACCATCGACGGCGCCGCCGACCTCAAGGTCGCGGTCGTCGCCGCCCAGTGGCACGACCAGGTGATGAACGGCCTGCTGGACGGCGCCCACCGCGCGCTCAAGGAGCTGGGCGTCGCCGCGCCGACAGTCCTGCGCGTCCCCGGCACCTTCGAGCTGCCGGTCGCCGCCAAGCGCCTCGCCGAGCGCGGCTACGACGCCGTGGTCGCCCTCGGCGTCGTGATCCGCGGCGGAACCCCGCACTTCGACTACGTCTGCCAGGCGGCCACCGCAGGCCTCACCCAGGTCAGCGTTGACACCGGCGTTCCGGTCGGCTTCGGAGTGCTGACCTGCGACAACGAGGAGCAGGCGCTCGACCGTGCGGGTCTGCCGGGCTCCGCCGAGGACAAGGGCCACGAGGCCGTCACCGCCGCCGTCGCCACCGCGGTGGCTCTACGCGACCTCACCTGAGCGCACGGGTGCCCGGTCCCGGCCCGCGGTGGTCGACGCGACCGTCCACGGTCCGGGACCGTTTACCGCCCGTCTGCCCGCACGCCGTATGGTGAGTCCCATCATGGCTTCGAAGACATTCGAGGAGCTCTTCGCCGAGCTCCAGCAGAAGGCCGCCACCGGCGACCCCTCGTCCTCCCGCACCGCCCAGCTCGTCCAGCAGGGCGTCCATTCGATCGGCAAGAAGGTCGTCGAGGAGGCCGCCGAGGTCTGGATGGCCGCCGAGTTCCAGTCGGACGAGCAGACGGCGGAGGAGATCTCGCAGCTCCTGTACCACCTTCAGGTGATGATGATCGCCCGCGGGCTGACGCTCGACGACGTCTACAAATACCTCTAGAACACCCCGGCCGGGCACCCCGGCCGAAACGACCCCGGCCCAAACGACCTCCGGCTCCCCGAGCACATCCTCCCTACAGGTAAGGAAGCACCCTCCCATGCTGCGCATCGCCGTCCCCAACAAGGGTTCTCTCTCGGGTCCCGCGGCGGAGATGCTCCATGAGGCCGGCTACCGCCAGCGGAAGGATCCCAAGGAGCTGGTGCTCGTCGACCCCAACAACGAGGTCGAGTTCTTCTTCCTCCGCCCGCGCGACATCGCCGTCTACGTCGGCTCCGGCCGCCTCGACGTCGGCATCACCGGCCGCGACCTGCTGCTGGACTCGCACTCCAACGCGGAGGAGGTGCTCGCCCTCGGCTTCGCCGGGTCGACCTTCCGCTTCGCCCGCCCCGAAGGTGTGGACGTCAAGGACGTGCAGGGCCTGGAGGGCCTGCGCATCGCGACCTCCTACACCGGCCTGGTCGAGCAGCACCTCGCCGACCACGGGGTGAAGGCGACGGTCACCAAGCTGGACGGCGCGGTGGAGACCGCGGTGCAGCTGGGCGTCGCCGACGTGATCGCCGACGTGGTGGAGACCGGCACCAGCCTGCGCAACGCCGGCCTGGAGGTGTTCGGCGAGCCGATCCTGATCTCGGACGCCGTGGTGATCCGCCCCAAGGGCGCGGGGCAGGACGCCCGGGTGGAGCAGTTCCTGCGCCGTCTTCAGGGCGTGCTGGTGGCCCGCCGCTACGTGCTGATGGACTACGACATCCGTGCCGAGAAGGTCAGCGCCGCCGTCGCGCTCACCCCCGGCCTGGAGTCGCCGACCGTCTCCCCGCTGCACACCGAGGGCTGGGTGGCCGTCCGCTCGATGGTGCTCCGCAAGGAGGCCCAGCAGATCATGGACGACCTGTGGGGCATCGGAGCCCGGGCGATCCTGGTCACCAACATCCACGCCTGCCGCCTCTGACCTGCTCGCACGACACGGCTCGCGCGACTCGCTGGCACGACCCGCGCGCACATCCGCGGGTAAAGAACGGTTCAATGGGGCGGGGACGCCGACCGGTGTCCCCGCCCCCGTGCTGTCGCGAACCGGAACCCGCCGAAGCCGGAGCCCACCGAAGGCGGCACCCGCCGAACCCGGCACCCACCGGACCCAGAACCACCGGAGACCCCACGTGTCCACGCCACCCGTCGAGTTCCCCGTCACCTGGGCACCCCGCCGCACCCGCGTGGTGCTGCTGCCGGTCTGCGCCGTGCTGGTGGTGCTGTTCGCCGTGCTGGCCGTGCTGCTCCCGGCGAGCTGGCAGCTCAACGACCGGATCATGATGGTCGCCAGCGGCGTGCTGTTCGCCTGCGCGGGCCTGATGCTGGCCCGCCCCCGGGTGAGCGCCGACGCGGAGGGCGTGACGGTGGTCAACTTCGTCCGCAGCCGCCGCCTGGCCTGGGCCGAGATCGTCCGGGTCAACTTCCGCCAGGGCGACCCGTGGGCCACCCTCGACCTGGCCGACGGCACCTCGCTCGCCGCGGTGGGCATCCAGTCCGGCGTCGGCAAGGCCCAGGCGATCGCGGACGCCCGCGCGCTGCGCGACCTGGTCGAGCACCACGCCCAGGTCTGACGGCGCGCGGCCCTGGCACCGCGTGGGCCCAACGGCCCCGGCACCCGTGGGCCCGACCACCCCGGCACCGCGTGGGCCCAACGGCCCCGGCGGGTCCGAACACGCTTCCTAACGTCACTCCGGTATGGTCTACGCTGGTAAAAGCGGGGCAAAACTTCGGCCCTGCCCGCAAACGACCCCACTCGAACCGATTCGCGCTTCGAGCGACCTGAGGAGTGACACACCCCCTCGATGGACGATCCGTCCGGTAGTACCTGCGCCGCCTCGCTTCCGGCCCCCGGAAGGCAGGCGGCACTGTGATCACCGCCTGGCTGCTGTTGCTCGCAGCCGTTCTCCTGATCCTCGCCAACGGCCTCTTCGTGGCCGCCGAGTTCGCCTTCGTGACCGCCGACCGCGGTGCGGTGGAACGCTCCGCCGAGAGCGGCGACGCCAAGTCCGGCCGGGTGGCCAGGGCCCTGCGGCACCTCTCCTTCGAACTCTCCGGCGCCCAGCTCGGCATCACCGTCACCTCGCTGGTGGTCGGCATGCTCGCCGAGCCGGCCCTGTCGACCCTGCTCCAGCCCGTGATGTCGGGCATCGGGGTGCCCGACTCGGCCACCCGCGGCGCCGCCGTGGTGGTCGGCATGGTGCTGGCCACGGTCGTCCAGATGGTGATCGGCGAGCTGGTCCCGAAGAACTGGGCGATCTCCCGCCCGCTCCAGGTGGCCCGCGCGGTCGCCGCTCCGCACATGGCCTTCTCCTTCACCTGCCGCCCGCTGATCAGCTTCCTGAACGGCGCCGCCGACCGTACGGTCCGGGCCTTCGGCATCGAGCCGCAGGAGGAGCTGGAGCACGCCCGCACCCCGGCCGAGCTGGTCTCGCTGGCCCGGCACTCGGCCAGGGCCGGTGCGATAGACGAGGAGTCGGCGACCCTGTTCGTCCGCACCCTCGGCCTCGGCGACCTCACCGCCGAGTCGGTGATGACTCCGCGGGTCGACGTCTCCGCCCTCCAGCACGACGCCACCGCCTCCGACGTCATCAACCTCACCCGGGCCACCGGCCTGTCCCGCTTCCCGGTCTACGCCGACACCGTGGACGAGGTCACCGGCATCGTGACGCTCAAGGACGCGCTCGCCGTCCCGGCCGCCCGGCGCGGCCAGGTGCGGGTCGCCGAGCTGGCCTCGCCGCCGCTGCTGGTGCCCGAGACCCTGCCCGCCGAGCGGCTGCTCGACCAGCTGCGCCGCCTCCAGCCGATGGCCATCGTGGTCGACGAGTACGGCGGCACCGCCGGTGTCGTCACCGTCGAGGACATCGTCGAGGAGATCGTCGGCGAGGTGCAGGACGAGCACGACCCGGCCGACCACCCCGACCTGCTCCCGCTGCCGGCCGTCGACGGCGTGCCCGTCTGGATGGCGGACGGCCGCGCCCGGCTCGACCAGCTGGAGGCGATCGGCCTGAACGCCCCGGACGGCCCGTACGAGACCCTGGCCGGTCTGGTCGCCGACCTGCTCGGCAAGCTCCCCGAGGTGGGCGAGCAGGCCGAGCTGCCCGGCTGGCGGCTCACCGTGACCGGCGTCGACCGGCACCGCACCAGCCAGGTCCGGGTGGAGCGCACCAGCGCGCCCGGGCTCTTCGGCGAGGGCGGGGAGGACGTCCGATGACCGTCGTGCAACTGCTCCTCGCCGCGCTGCTCCTGCTCGGCAACGCCTTCTTCGTCGGCGCCGAGTTCGCCGTCGTCTCGGTGCGCCGCAGCCAGATCGAGCCGCTCGCCGAGGCCGGGCACCGGCGCGCCCGCACCGTGCTGCACGCGCTGTCCAACGTCTCCGCGATGCTGGCCGCCGCCCAACTCGGCATCACGGTCTGCTCGCTGGGCCTCGGTGCGCTCGCCGAGCCGACCATCGCCGCCCTGCTGGAGGGCCCGTTCCACGCTATCGGCGTCCCGTCCGGTCTGATGCACCCGCTCTCGTACGGGATCTCGCTCGCCGTCGTGGTGTTCCTGCACATGGTGATGGGCGAGATGGTGCCGAAGAACATGGCCATGGCCGGCCCGGAGCGGGCCGCGCTCTGGCTCGGCCCGCCGCTGGACCGGCTGGCCCGCTGGCTCACCCCGGTGATCCGGCTGCTCAACGCCTTCGCCAACGGCGTGCTGAGGCTGTTCCGGGTCGAGGCCAAGGACGAGGTCGAGTCGGTCTTCACCACCGAGCAGCTGATGTACCTGCTGGTCGACTCCCGGGACGCCGGCCTGCTCGACGAGGACCGCCAGGAGCGCCTGGAGGACGCCCTGGAGCTGGGCCGCCGCCCGGTCACCGACGTGCTGCTGCCGCCCGAGCAGCTGGTCACCGTGGACCCGAAGGCGACCGCCGCCGAGGTCGAGGAGCTCGCCCTGCGCACCGGCTTCTCGCGCTTCCCGGTCACCGACGGCGACCCGGCGGGCCACGGCTACCTGGGCTACCTCCACCTCAAGGACATCCTCGACGTGGAGGACCAGGCGGCGCCCGTCCCGGCCCGGCTGTGGCGGCCGATCACGGTGCTGCGGGGCAGCCTCCCGCTGGACGACGCCCTCGGTGCGATGCGCCGGGCCGCCTGCCACCTGGCCGCCGTGCTGGACCAGGACGGCCGCACGATCGGCGTGGTCATGCTGGAGGACGTCCTGGAGGAGCTGGTCGGCGAGATGCACGACCCCGACCACCGGACGAACTGAGCCGGACCACCGTCATCCGACGTTCGCCGACGGCGATTCTGCCCACAGCAGGCAGCGGTTCCCGTGCCGGCCGTCCTCGGAGGAGGGTGGTCGGCATGAGACTGCTGCTGCTGGGTGGAACGAAGTTCGTCGGACGTGCCGTCGCCGAGGAGGCGCTGGCCAGGGGATGGGAGGTGACGGCACTCAACCGCGGCACGCAGCCCGCCCCCGGGGGCGTGCGGGTGCTGCTGGGCGACCGCACCGCCGAGGACGGCCTCGCGGCGCTGGGCACGGAGGAGTGGGACGCGGTGGTGGACACCTGGTCCTGGGCCCCGGCGGCGGTGCGCGACAGCGCCCGGCGGCTGAACGGCCGGGTCGGCCACTACGCGTACGTCTCCAGCCGCTCGGTGTACGACCACCCGCTGCGCGTGGGGGCCGACGAGACGGCCCCGGTGGTGCCGGCGTCCCCGGACCTCACCGGCGAGGTGCCCTACGCCGAGGCCAAGCGCGGTGCCGAACTGGCCCTGGAGGAGGAGTACGGCGGGAGCGCCCTGCTGGTCCGCGCCGGGCTGATCCTCGGCCCGTACGAGGACATCGGCCGACTGCCCTGGTGGCTGAACCGGATCGCCCGCGGTGGCCCGGTGCTCGCCCCCGGGCCGCGCGACCTGCCGCTGCAGTACATCGACGGCCGTGACCTCGCCGCCTGGACCCTGGACGCGGTGGCGGCCCGGCTGAGCGGCCCGTACAACGTGGTCAGCCCGGCCGGCCACACCACCATGGCCGGGCTGCTGGAGGCCTGCGTCCGGGCCACCGGCTCGGACGCCGAACTGCGCTGGACCGACCCGGAGCGGATCGTGGCGGCGGGCGTGCAGCCGTGGACGGAACTGCCGATCTGGCTGGCGCCCGGCGAGCTGTGCGACTTCCTGCACGGCGCCTCGGCCGCCCGGGCCGTCGCCGCCGGGCTGCGCTGCCGCCCGGTCGCCGAGACGGTCGAGGACACCTGGGCCTGGCTGCGCTCGATCGGCGGCGAGGCCCCGCAGCGCGCCGACCGGCCGAACGTCGGGCTCGACCCCGAGCGGGAGGCGGAGTTGCTCAAGGGCTGAGCGCCGGCGGGGAGTCGACGTCAGCTCCGGCCGTCGATCAGCTCCCCGTACGCCTGCACCAGGTCCGGAAGCCGCAGGGTCGCCAGGTCCTCCCGGCCCGGCGGCACGCGCAGCAGTGACAGCCGCAGATCCCGGTAGGCGCAGGACTTCTCGTACAGGGTGCGGATGAACCGGCCGTTGCCCAGCTCGTCGATCCAGCCCTCGCGCACCACGTGGGTGCAGATGCTGGCCAGTTCCTCCGCCGCGTCCTCGTCCCAGCCGTCGCCGTCCCGGCCGGCCAGCGCCGCACCGATCGCGGTCAGCTCGTTCGGGCGGTAGCTGGGAAAGTCGACCCTGGTGGTGAAGCGGGAGTTGAGGCCGGGGTTGGTGGCGAGCAGCCGGTTCATCCCCTCTGGGTAGCCGGCCAGGATCACCACCAGCCGGTCCCGGTTGTCCTCGGCCCGCTTCAGCAGCACCTGGAGCGCCTCGTCGCCGTACGCGTCGCCCTTGGTGTAACCGGAGTTGGAGAGGCTGTACGCCTCGTCGATGAACAGCACGCCGTCCAGTGCGGAGTCGATCAGCTCGTTCGCCTTGACGGCGGTCTGGCCGAGGAACTCGCCCACCAGGTCGGCGCGTTGGGCCTCCACCAGGTGGTCCCCGGAGAGCAGCCCGAGGGCGTGGAAGACCCGGCCGAGGATCCGCGCCACGGTGGTCTTGCCGGTGCCGGAGGGGCCGGAGAAGACGAAGTGCCGCTTCGGAGGCTGGACCGGCAGCCCCTGCTCGGCCCGCAGCCGGGACATCCTCAACTGGGCGGAGAGCGCCCGCACCTGGCGCTTGACCGGCTCCAGCCCCACCATCAGCGAGAGTTCGGCCAGCGCCGCGTCCAACTCCCGTTCGTCACCCTCGGGTCGGGGCGCCGGCGGGGGAGCGGTACGGGGCTGCGCCTCTCCGCGCACCGGGAGCGGCAGGGGCCCGGCAGGCCCGGCCGGGGCACCCGAGCCGGAGCGCTCGCCGGCCGCCTGCGGCGCGCCGTCCGTCGGGGCGGCGGCGTCCGGCTCCGGTCCGGCGAGCGGGCCGTCCACCAGCGTGGCGTCCACCGACGGCCCGCCGCCGGCGGGTGCGGGCCCGGGGCCGGATCCGGCTTCGCAGGGCGGACCTTCGACGCGCCCCGGATCGTCCTGGTACGCCTGGTCGCCGCCCGCCCCGGCGTCGTCGAGCCCGGCGTCGTCGAGCCCGGCGTCGTCGAGCCCGGCGTCGTCCAGTCCCACGACGTCCGGCCCCGAAGCGTCCGGCCCGACGGCGTCCGGCCCGCCCGAGCGCCCGCCCGCCAGCAGCCCGTCCGCGAGCGCGTCCTCCGCCGAGATGGCCGCCAGCCGGGCCGAGGTGTCCATGAACGCCGGGTCCGCCCGGTGCACCGCCCGGTACAGCGGCAGCGCCGCCGCGCTGCGCCCGGCGCCTTCGTACGCCCGGGCCAGCCAGTAGCGCAGCTCCTTGCGCTGCGGCTGCTCGGAGCGGCAGCGGGCCAGCGAGGCGGCCAGCGGGCCCTGGGCCTGCGCGCACATGTCCAGCCGCACCCGGGCCATGCCGGCGAACAGCCCGGCCTCGATGCCCAGCAGCGGGTCGTCCAGCAGCCGGTCGGTGTCCCGGATCAACTGCTCCCAGTCCTTGAGCAGATAGGACCGGCAGGCGTACAGGAACTGCGCGGACGGGTCCTCGCCGGGCGCCGGGCACTGCTCCAGCGCCCGGTCCAGCTCGGCCAGGTGGCGACCGTCCAGCCAGTGCGAGGCGTGCGCCAGCGCGAGGTCGCGGGCGTCCTCCAGCACCGGCTGCACCCACCAGCCCAGCCAGTACCAGGAGCTGAGCGGGCGCCGGTGCAGCCGCCGTTGCTCGCCGAAGCGCTTCTGGTTGCGGTACATGGACAGCAGGGCCGCCGAGGTGTCGCTGCGCAGCGCGTGTAGTCCGAGCCAGGCGTCGGCCATGCCCGGGTCCAGCCGGACGGCCGCCCGGAACTCCTCCTCGGCGCGGGTGTAGGCGCCCGCCGTGTAGGCGTCCATGGCGCGCAGCCAGGCCCGGTCGGCGAGCCGGTCCGGGCCGCCCGCCGTGCTGTCGGAACTGTCCACCGTCGTCACTCACGCCCCCCGCGGTGTGGCCCCGGGGCCCGGCCGACGGATCGCAGCGCGCAGCCGGGCCGGTGGTCGGAAGCCCCGGGGCGCATGTGCGCCTACGGGAATCGTACCGGCGCGGGGCTGATCCGGAAGGGTGCCGTACAGGGCCAAATGCGATCGTGCGCACGGCCGTTGAGCGGGCGGATGGCCGAAACACCGCTGACCGGGAGGGGTGGTGGAGGGGACCGGACGGCGCCCCCGGCTCACGGGGGAACAAGCCGGGGGCGCCGGGTCCGAGACGCCGGAACGGTGGGTTCCGGCGGCTGAGGAGAACCTAGGTCCTGGTGATGTCGCAGGTCAAGGGGCTAGTTGAAGGTTCACCGACGGTGCCCGGCAGGATCCGCCCGGTCACCCCGTCGACCCGGGTCACGGCGTACGGACGGCTCGGGTCGGCGGCGAAGTGCGCCGCCTCCGCGCGGGCCCAACCGGCCCAGAACCCGGCGAGTTCCGGCCCGTCCCGCTGCTCGCCCCGCCGGCGGGCCGCGGCGGCCTCCAGCTCCATCCAGATCACCCGGGCCAGCCACGGCCGGACCTCTCGGCGCCCCGCGCCGACCCCCTCCACCAGCACCACCGGGGCGAGCGGCACCCGGGCGGTGCCCGCGAAGCGGCGCAGCGTCCAGTCGTAGACCCGGTGCTCGGCGTCCCGGCCGGCCGCCAGCGGCCCCAGCACCTGTGCGCGCAGCCGCCCGGTCCACTCGAAGGGTTCGGCGTGGGTGGCCAGGTCGTCCAGGTGCACCACCGGCGCACCGCCGAGCGCCGCCGCCAGCCGTCCGGCGAAGGTGGTCTTGCCGGAGCCGGCGTGCCCGTCCACCGCGACCAGCCGCACCGGCCCGCAGGACGGCGGTAGCGCGCGCAGCTCGGCGGCGAGCACGCCGAGCGCGTCGGGCCCGGTCAGTGCGTCGCCGGGAGCGGACGGGCGAGGGGAGGAGGCGGTTCCGGATGCAGCCACAACGTCAACCCTACGGTGCCGTAGCCCACCACTGCGGACAGTTCATCTGTGCTGGTCGTGACGCCGACCCGGCTTTCGGGCATACTCGCCTTCGCCACGCCTGTGAACGGCCGTTCACCGCAACCCGGTGCCCGGTCGGGCCGACCTGCCACACCCGCGCCGGACCCCGCCACCCCGGGCCGGCGCCCGATCGAGGAGGCGACCCCCGCCATGACCCCCTCCCCCGTGAAAGCCGTGGAGCGCCAGCTGCCCAGCGAGGAGGCCCGCGAATTGCTGAGCCTCACCCGGGACCTGGTCCAGCGCGAGCTCCAGCCGCGCGCGGCGGAGGACGAGGCCGCCGGCCGCTTCCCCCGGGAGGTCTTCCGCACCCTCGGCGAGGCCGGCCTGCTGTCCCTCCCGTACGACGAGAAGTACGGCGGCGGCGAGCAGCCCTACGAGGTGTACCTCCAGGTCCTGGAGGAGCTCGCGTCCGGCTGGCTGGCCGTCGGCCTCGGCGTCAGCGTGCACACCCTGTCCTGCCACGCGCTGGCCACCTTCGGCAGCGAGGAGCAGCGCGAGAAGTGGCTGCCCGCCATGCTCTCCGGCGAACAGCTCGGTGCCTACTGCCTCTCCGAGCCGCAGTCCGGCTCGGACGCGGCCGCCCTGCGCACCCGCGCCGACCTGGACGGCGAGGAGTACGTCGTCAACGGCACCAAGGCGTGGATCACCCACGGCGGCCAGGCCGACTTCTACAGCGCCCTGGTGCGCACCGGCGCCGAGGGCCCCAAGGGCATCAGCTGCCTGCTGGTCCCCGGCACCCAGCAGGGCCTGTCGGCCGCGCCGCCGGAGCACAAGATGGGCATGCGCTCCTCGCCGACCGCCCAGCTGCACTTCGACGGCGCCCGGGTCCCCCGCGAGCGGCTGGTCGGCGAGGAGGGCCAGGGTTTCCAGATCGCGCTGGCCGCACTGGACTCCGGCCGTCTCGGCATCGCCGCCTGTGCCGTCGGCGTCGCGCAGGCCGCGCTCGACCTCGCGGTCGACTACGCGCGAACCCGGCGCCAGTTCGGCCGCCCGATCGCCGAGTTCCAGGGCCTGTCCTTCATGCTCGCCGACATGGCCACCCAGATCGAGGCCGGGCGCTCGCTCTACCTCGCCGCCGCCCGGCTGCGCGACGCGGGCCGCCCGTTCTCCAAGGAGGCGGCGATGGCCAAGCTGTTCTGCACCGACGCGGCGATGAGGGTGGCCACCGACGCCGTCCAGGTGCTCGGCGGCTACGGCTACACCCAGGACTTCCCGGCCGAGCGCTACATGCGCGAGGCCAAGGTGCTGCAGATCGTCGAGGGCACCAACCAGATCCAGCGCCTGGTGATCGGCCGCCACCTCACGAAGGGCTGAGGCCCTCCCCGATACGGCCTCCGGCCGTCACTCCAGGGTGCGGAGTGACGGCCGGAGGCGATTTTGACGAAACGTCGACAGGCTTGCCGATGGCGGGAGTCAGCGCCGTGCGAGCTGCCGCCGCTGCTCCGGGATGGTGGCCAGCGACGCCGCCGTGGCCACCGCCCGCCCAGCCCTGGCCGGGACGGCGGCGACGGCCGTCGCACCGCGCACCGGGCGGTGCACCAGCGCGTGCGAGAACGGCTGGGTGCGCCAGTCGAGCTCGCTCGGGAGCTTGAACAGCGCGCCGAGCCCGGACGGTTCGGCGTCCTCGGGCGCCTCCACCTCGGCCAGGTCGTCGGTCGGCGTGCCCGAACCGGGGCAGATCGCGGGGGCGAAGGGGTTCCAGGCGGTGGGCAGCAGCGCGTGCTGCGGAAGCCGCTCCTCGTCCGCCACGAGGGCGATCGGGCGACGGCACTCGGGGCAGTGGACCCGGAAGATGTCCCAGGTCTCGGCCTCGCCGGGGTCGGTGCCCGGCGCGTGGTCGACCGCGAGGTCGTCGCGGCCGGTCATATCGTCGGTCTCGTCGGCGGCCAGCACGCGCTGGTCAGTAGCAGGCATGAGGATCCCCCTAGGATCGGGCCCGGCGTGGTCGCTCAGGGCCACAACCAGCACTTCCCTCCCGTTCGGGCTCATAACCCTGCGGAGTTGCGCACCGTGATGCACCGGGTTGTGTCCTTGGCCACACCGTCCGCCACATTCACCCGGCACATGCCCGTGTGACACCTGCGATCCCACCCCGTGCTACTTCCGTGCGCCCCCCGTGTCTCCGACCCGGTAGGTTTGCGCACTGTGGAGGATCTAGACCAACGCATCGTCCAGCTGCTCCTGGAGGACGGCCGGATGAGCTACACGGACCTGGGCAAGGCCACCGGCCTGTCCACCTCGGCCGTGCACCAGCGGGTGCGCCGCCTCGAACAGCGCGGGGTGATCCGCGGCTACACCGCGATCATCGACCCCGACGCCGTCGACCTGGCACTGACCGCGTTCATCTCGGTCAAGCCCTTCGATCCCAGCGCCCCCGACGACACCCCGGACAGACTGGCCGGCCTGCCCGAGATCGAGGCCTGCCACAGCGTCGCCGGGGACGAGAACTACATCCTCAAGGTGCGCGTCGGAGCCCCCGGTGACCTGGAGGACCTGCTCGCCCGCATCCGCAGCGCCGCCGGAGTCTCCACCCGCACCACCGTCGTCCTCTCCACCCCCTACGAGGCCCGACCCCCGAAGCTCTGACCAGGAACGGGAGGGGTGCAGACTTAGCGGCATGACCGAACGCACCCCCCGGACCGTCCTGCTGCGCGGCGGCGCCGTCTACAGCCCCGCCGACCCCTTCGCCACCGCGATGCTCGTGGAGGGCGGGCACATCGCCTGGGTCGGCAGCGACGGTGCCGCCGAGGCGTACGCCACCATCGCCGACGAGATCGTCGAGCTGGACGGCGCACTGGTCACCCCCGCCTTCGTCGACGCCCACGTGCACGCCACCGCCACCGGACTGGCGCTCACCGGCCTCGACCTCACCGGCAGCCCCTCGCTGGCCGCCGCCCTGGCCGCCGTCACCGCCTTCGTCGAGGCCCGGCCGGAGACCGGTGGCGTGCTGATCGGCCACGGCTGGGACGAGACCGGCTGGCCCGAGGGCCGCCCGCCCACGCTCGCCGAACTCGACGACGCCGCCCGCGGCGCCGCGCTCTACCTCTCCCGCACCGACGTGCACTCCGCGCTCGCCACCACCGCGCTGCGCACCCTCACCGAGGGCCTCGCCGAGCGGCCCGGCCACGACGCCGAGGGCCCGCTCACCAAGGACGCCCACCACGCCGTCCGGCGGACCGCGCTCGCCCACCTCACTCCCGAGCAGCGCCGTCGCGCCCAGCGCGCCACCCTCACCCGCGCTGCCGAACTCGGCATCGGCGCCCTGCACGAGTGCGCGGGCCCGGAGATCTCCTCCGAGGCCGACCTGACCGCCCTGCTGGCCCTGGCCGCCGACGGTGAAGGTCCCGAAGTCTTCGGCTACTGGGGCGAGTTGGGCGGCATCGAGACCGCCCGCAGGCTCGGCGCGGTGGGCGCCGGCGGCGACCTCTTCGTGGACGGCGCGCTCGGCTCGCACACCGCCTGCCTGCACGCCAGCTACGCCGACGCCGAGCACACCGGCACCGCCTACCTGACCGCCGAGCAGGTCGCCGACCACGTCGCCGCCTGCACCGGGGCCGGACTGCAGGCCGGCTTCCACGCCATCGGCGACGCGGCCGTCGCCGCCGTGATCGAGGGTGTGCGCGCCGCGGGCGAGCGGGTCGGCGCCGACCGGGTCAGGGCGCTGCGCCACCGCGTCGAACACGCCGAGGCCCTGGACGACAAGGCCATCGCCGCCTTCGCCGAGCTCGGCCTGACCGCCTCCGTCCAGCCCGCCTTCGACGCCGCCTGGGGAGGCCCGGACGGCATGTACGTCCAGCGCCTGGGCGCCGAACGGGCCGCGGGCCTCAACCCGTACGCCGCGCTCCTGCGGGCCGGCGTCCCGCTGGCCTTCGGCTCGGACGCCCCGGTGACCCCGCTCGACCCCTGGGGCACCGTCCGCGCCGCGGCCTTCCACCAGACCCTGGAGCACCGGATCTCCGTCCGCGCCGCCTTCACCGCCCACACCCGCGGCGGCTGGCGCGCGATCGGCCGTGACCAGGACGGCGTGCTGGTGCCCGGCGCGGTCGCCAACTACGCGATCTGGGCCGCCGACGAGCTGGTCGTCCAGGCCCCCGATTCCCGGGTGGCCGGCTGGTCCACCGACCCCCGCTCCGGCACCCCCGGCCTGCCCGACCTCACCCCGGGCCGTGAACTGCCGGTCTGCCTGCGCACGGTGGTCCGCGGCCGCACCGTGTACGAGCGGTAAATCGGATGAGGGCGCGGGCCGGTGCCTCATAGGTTGACCAGCATGACGACCGACCCGCTGGTACCCGCCGACTTCACCGTCCCGCGCGAGCTGCTCGCCCCGGAGTTCCGCCTGGAACCCCTGGGCGAGCAGCACAACGCCTCCGACCACGCCGCCTGGACGAGCAGCATCGAGCACATCCGCGCCACCCCCGGCTGGGCGGGCCGCGGCTGGCCGCCCGTCGACGGCATGCCCCTGGAGCGCAACCTCGCCGACCTGCGCCGCCACGCCGCCGACTTCGAGGCCCGCAGGGGCTTCACCTACACCGTCCTGGAGCCGGACCGCGACGAGGTGATCGGCTGCGTCTACGTCTACCCGGACCGCGAGGACCCGTCCGTCGTCTCGGTCAGCTCCTGGGTCCGCGCCGACCGCACCGAGCTGGACACCTCGCTGTACCGCGCGGTCTCCGCCTGGCTCACCACCCACTGGCCGCTGGGACGCTTCGTCTACGCCGAGCGCTGACCGCCCGGACGGGCGCTACCACCCTCACCTCACGCCGCTCCGACATTCCGGGGTACCTTCTTCGCACAGCGTCCGAACAGCAAGCCCCAGGAAGATGGTGCGCCGGTGGCCATGCCCGTCACCCAGGAGCGGTCCGGGACCGCTCCCGAGCCGCAGGACCCGGCCCCGCAGCCCGGCCGCGTCGCTCGCGCGCTCGCCAAGGTCCGCGCCGGGCTGCCGCGCACGGGCCTCGCCGTGCTGGCCGGCCTGCTGCTCGCGCTCGCCTTCCCGCCCTACGACCTGTGGCCGCTGTCTCTGCTCGGCGTCGCCGCGCTCTCGCTGCTCACCCGCGGCCGCACCTTCCGCCAGGGCGCCTGGACGGGCTTCGCCTTCGGCCTGCCGTTCTTCCTGATGCTGCTCAGCTGGCTGCGGGTGGTCGGCTGGGACGCCACGGTCGGCCTGTCGGTCGTCGAGGCGCTGTTCCTGGCCCTGCTCGGCGGCGCGCTGGCCCTCACCTCCCGGCTGCCCGGCCGGCCGCTGTGGGCGGCCGCCTTGTGGGTCACCCAGGAGTGGGCGCGCGACCGGCTGCCGCTCGGCGGCTTCCCCTGGGGCCGGCTCGCCTTCGCCAACACCGCCACCCCCTACACCCCGCTGGCAGCCCTCGGCGGCGCGCCGCTGGTGACCTTCGCCGTCGCGCTCTCCGGCACCCTGCTGGCCTGGGCCGCGCTGCGCCTGCGCGGGCCGGGAGGAGCGCCGAAGGCGGCCGCGCTGGCGGCGCTCGGCGCGGTGGCCGCGCTGCTGGCCGGCTACCTCGTCCCGGTGCCCACCGCCGCGGCCGACACCGTCAAGGTCGCCATCGTCCAGGGCAACGTGCCCAACCCGGGCATGGACTTCCTCGGCCGCCCGATGATGGTCCTCAACAACCACGCCTCGGCCACCGAACGCCTGGCCGCCGATATCCAGGCCGGCAAGCTGCCGCGCCCCGACGTGGTGATCTGGCCGGAGAACTCCTCCGACCTCGACCCGTTCGGCGACCCGCTGGCCCGTCAGCGCATCGACGAAGCGGTCAAGGCCGTCGGCGTACCCACCCTGGTAGGCACCCTGGTGGACGGCCCGGACGCGCAGCACGTCCAGAACGAGGGCATCGTCTGGGACCCGGTCACCGGCCCGGGCGCCGCCTACACCAAGCAGCACCCCGTCCCCTTCGGCGAGTACGTGCCGTTCCGCGCCGAGCTGATGAAGGTGGTCACCCGCCTCCAGCGGGTCGCCCGCGACTTCTACCCCGGTGACCACAACGGCGTGATGCAGCTCGGCCCGGCGAAGATCGGCGACGTGATCTGCTTCGAGGTGGCCTACGACGAGATCGTCCGGGACACCGTGGACAGCGGCGCCCGCGTCCTCGTGGTCCAGACCAACAACGCGACCTACGCCAAGACCGGCCAGCCCGAGCAGCAGCTCGCGATGAGCCGGCTGCGCGCGGTCGAGCACGGCCGGGCCGTCCTGATCGCCGCCACCAGCGGCATCAGCGCGGTGATCGCCCCGGACGGCACCGTCGAGCAGCGCACCGCGGAGCTGACCCCGGCCGAGCTGTCCGCCACCGTCCCGCTGCGCGACGGCACCACCGTGGCCGACCGCGTCGGCGCCGTCCCGGAGTGGACGCTGGCCGTCGGAGGCCTGCTGGCCTGCGGCGCCGCCGTCCTGGTAGGCCGCCGCCGTAAGTCCGGGGCCGGAACACCGGCCGCCGGGGAATCGTTGGACCAGGTGGTGCCGTAGCCGGCCCGGACCTCCCGTGCGGCGCGCAGGCACCGCTTGGAGTGGATTCGTACCGTGACCCAGCAAGCTACCCCCGCCCGTCCGGTCCCGCGCAGCAGGCTCCGCAGGACGCTGCCGCTGCTGATCACCGCCTGGCTGGTGCTGGAGATCTGGCTGCTGGTCCTGGTGGGCTCCTGGCTCGGCGGCTTCGCCGTCCTGCTGCTGCTCATCGCCGGCGGGCTGATCGGCGGCTCGCTGATCAAGCGGGCGGGGTTGAAGGCGCTGTCTGCGGCGATCGAGCAGAGCAAGGACCCGCAGTCCCAGCAGCCGCAGACCGGCACCAGCATGACCGTGCTCGCCGGGCTGCTGCTGATCATCCCCGGCTTCCTGTCCGACCTGGTCGCCCTGACCCTGCTGTTCCCGCCCACCCGGGCGCTGTGGCGGGCCGTCGGCCGCCGGGTCGCGGACAAGGCGGTGCGCGGTTCCTCCGCCGCGGGCACCGATCCCTTCGCGGACGCGATGCGGTTGCAGGAGCAGCTGCGCATCCACCGCCCGGACGGCAAGGTGATCCAGGGCGAGGTGGTCGACCCGGAGGCCGGCCCGCGCGGCCCGCAGGGCCCGGACACCACCTACCGCCCGCCGCTCAACGGCTGAGCCTCCCCCGGACAACGCGAAAGGGACCCTGGTGACCAGGGTCCCTTTTCGCGTCCTCCCGCTCGCGGCGGGAGCGAGGTGGTGTCAGGCGCTCTTGCGGGTGTCCCGCGGGTGCACCGCGAGGTTCATCCCACCGGAGCGGAGCACGGCCAGCCGTTCGGCCAGTACCTCCTCCAGCTCCTCGCGCGTCCGGCGCTCCATCAGCATGTCCCAATGGGTGCGCGTGGGCTTGACCTTCTTCTCCTCCGGCTCGTCACCGTCGAGAAGTGCCGCCTCCTGGCCACAGAAGCGGCATTCCCACACCGGGGGGATCTCCGCTTCGACCGAGAAAGGAACCTCGAATCGGTGTCCGTTCTGACATGCGTACTCGACGGTCTGGCGGGGAGCCAGATCGATACCACGGTCGGTCTCGTAGCTAGTGGCCCCGAGTCGCGTGCCGCGGAGAGCTCGCTCGCTCATGAATCGTGCCTCCCGGGCTTATGGCCCACAGGACTAGTGGTCGCTGTTCTTCGTCGTTCGGTCAACGCTCGGCTTCCGACGAAGATTCCCGTCCCGGGACATGCGTCGTCTGTCGTGCCGCCCCTGTTTGTACCCACCGGCGCCCGATTTGTCACATCTGGCCGGTGATATCACCCCAGGTGTCGCCTATTTCACATCTGGTGATCGTGGGGACTTTCTGTGACGAGCCTACCGGGAAGGGATTCGGCGCCGGCCGCCGACCCCGCGTCCCGCGAGGTCAGGAGATCGGTCGGGAACGGATCATCGGCTCGGTCTTGCCGAGGTCGACCGGGTGCGAGGGCGCGGCGGCGTCGGACTGGACCACCGGCGGGCGGTCCGGGCGGGGCGGTGCGGCGGGGGCGGCCTCGGTCCGGCTGTCGCGGTGCGGCAGCAGGGCGATCACGGCCTCCCGCAGTCGGGCCGGGGCGTCCTCGTCGAGCGGGTCGACCGTGGCCGGCACCTGGAGCCGGACCGGGGTGCCGTTGCCGATCCGGGCGTAACCGCGGCCCACCGGGGCTTGGGCGGCGGGCACGATGTCCAGCGGGGCGCCGAGCGCGGCGTGCCCCTCCTCGGGCCGGGCGGGGCCGAGCAGCACCCGGGCCCGGGTGGTGGCGTGGACGGTCGGGGTGATCCGGTCCCGGGCCTCGACGTCGTCGGCGATCACCACGGTGACCCGGGCGGCCCGGCCGTGCCGCAGCGGCAGCTCCAGCAGGTCCTGCGGGTCGGGGCGGCCCTCGGCGTGGGCGAGTTCCCCCAGCTCGGTCGGGTGGTCCAGCAGCAGCCACAGCGGCCGGGTGACGTCCTCGGGCACGCTGGCGCCGGTGTGCCGGGCGGCGTTCAGTGCGGTGAGCCGGCGCTCGGTCTCCTGGCCGGCCCAGGTCAGCGCGGCCAGCGCGCCGTGCAGGCTGGTCTCCACGGTGTGCACGCCGGGCCGGTTGACCAGGCAGGCGTGCTCCCCGGTCCCGGCGCCGTCGATCACCACCAGGTCGGCGTACGGGAGGGCCTGGAGCGCGATCGAGCGGATCAGACTGGAGGTGCCGTAGCCGGCGACGCCGAGGGCCAGCAGGTGGGGCTCGGAGGAGCGCGGGCCGGTGCGCCAGACCACCGGCGGCTGCTGGGTGATGATGCCGCCCCGGGTGACCGGGATGGTGCGGGCGGTGCCGTCCTCGTCGGTGAAGCCGAGCACGATCTCGCCGGGGGCGGCCACGAAGCGCTGGGCGACGACGTCGGTGGGTAGCGGGGTGAGCGCGGTGATCCGCAGCCGGTTGGACTCCTCGTCCCAGTCGAAGCGGTACTCCCGGGCCCGCCCGGCCTTGCCCTGGACGACCTGTTCGATCCGGGCCCGGGCGGTGGGCTCGGTGTCGGTGAAGTACGCCGGGTAGCTCAGCTCCAGGCGGGAGAGCCGGCCCTCGCCGTCGAACTCCCAGGAGCTGAAGGCGTTCTTGTAACTGCCCTCGAAGTGGTAGAGCGGGTTGGCGTCCTCGGGGCCGCACAGGTACGGGGTGAGCGCCGAGTAGAGGGCGCCGAGTTTGACGTCGGCCACGTCGGGCGCGGGCGGGGCGGGCGCCGCCTTGGGGGCCCGGCCGGCCCATGCGGAGCTGGCCATCAGGGCGACCAGCGCGAACAGCAGGCCGTGCGGCAGCAGGTAGATGCCGATCAGCATCGCGCCGGACAGGAACAGCGTCGGGCCGCGGCGCTCCTTGGGGGTGGCCCGCCAGTGGTCCCTGGCCCAGCCGGCGTGGTGGCGCAGCCCGCGGCCGATCACGGCGAGCGGGGCGAACATGTCGGTGGCGTGGTCCCCGGCGGTTCGGGCGACCTCGCGGCCCTTGGCGAGGTGGCGGTGGAGCGGCATTCCGTGACTCCCCGGTCGAGTGGGACGGGTGGGGTGGGAGGAGGACTGTTCGAGGTACGACGGGGCCCGGGGCGGTGGGATCCGCGCCCGGGCCGGTGGGGGGAGTGGCGGCGCGCCTAGAACTTGATGCCGCCGAGCAGGCTCGCCAGGCTGGCGCTGCCCGCGGTGATGCTCGGGGCGATGGAGGAGCCGGCGACGTAGAAGCCGAAGAGGGAGCAGACGACGGCGTGGGAGACCTTTAGTCCGTCCCTGCGGAAGAACAGGAAGGCGATGGTGCCGAACAGGACGATGCCGGAAATCGAGAGGATCACTTCTGCTCCTCGGGGAGGGGGCGGGGGACAGAGTTACTTAAAGTTCCCTTATCGTGACAAAAAGTAATAGATGATGGAACGGTGCAAATGGGTGGTTCTGCCGTTCGATGCCGCCGGGAAGCCGGAGGGAGGTGTGCGGTACGGCACGGGTGGGGGCCCGGTGCCGCACGGACGTCGCGTGGATCCGGTGCCGCGAGGCATTCCCGGGGGCAGGGTGGGAGGTTTCCGGGGGGTCCCGGAAGTTCGCTCGAACGGCCGCGCAGCCTGCGCGGCCGCCCGTCGTGCCGCGTCCCGTGCCGGTGCGGCCGTCATCCGGATTCCGGACGCCGGCTGGCCCGGTCCGTCGGCGGCCGCTACCGTGCCGTACGCACGCCTCCGTCAGCCCTCTGGAAAGGCAGTCCGCCATGACCGATGCCCCCGACGCCGAGGTGATCGCGCTCGCCGGGAAGCTCTTCGACGCCGCCCGGGCCGGTGACACCGCGACCCTGACCACCGCCGTCGATGCGGGCGTCTCCGCGGACCTCACCAACGGCAGCGGCGACACCCTGGTCATGCTCGCCGCCTACCACGGCCACGCGGCCACCGTCGAAGCCCTGTTGCAGCGCGGCGCCGACCCGAACCGCGCCAACGACAAGGGCCAGACCCCGCTGGCCGGAGCCGTCTTCAAGGGCAGCGCGGACGTCGTCGACGCCCTGCTCGCCGGCGGCGCCGACCCCGGGGCCGGCGTCCCGTCCGCCGTCGACGCCGCCGCGATGTTCGGGAAGACCGACCTGCTGGCCCGCTTCGAGGGCTGCTGACTCCGGCCGTCGGACCCGCCCCGCGCGCCGGGCCCCCGACGTCGTAGGCTCTCCGACCATGGAGAGCACCGCCACCAAGGACACCGGCACCGTCGAGTTCCGCATCACCGGGTACGCCCACCCCGACGCCCAGGCCCTGTCGGCGGAGGTGCAACAGGAGTACGTCCGCCGTTACGGGGACCCGGACGAGACCGTGATGCACCCCGAGGACTTCGAGGCGCCGGCCGGCCTGTTCATGATCGCCTACCTGGACGGCCGACCGGTCGCCTGTGGGGGCTGGCGGGCCAAGCGGGCCGGAGCGGACGGGCTGCGCGACGGTGACGCCGAGGTGAAGCGGATGTTCGTGGTACCCGACGCCCGCGGCCGGGGCCTGGCCCGGGCGATGCTGCGCCGGCTGGAGGAGACCGCCGTCGAGGCCGGGCGCACCCGCTTCATCCTGGAGACCGGTACCGAGCAGCCCGAGGCCATCGCGCTGTACGGCTCCGAGGGCTACGCGGCGATCCGCAAGTTCGGCATCTACAAGGACTACCCGCAGAGCATCTGCCTCGGCAAGGAACTCCCGGTGGCGGTCTGAAGGCCGCGGTCCGCGTGCCGCCGCTCTGGACGTCGGCGACCCGGGCGTCGGCGGCCAGAGCCTCGGTGGCCCGGACGTCGGCGGTCTGAGCGGCGCGGGGGCCGGGTAGAGACCCGTCGTGAGCCAGCAACCACCCGAACCGCCCGGAGCCGCACGGCTCCCCGACCTGGCCGCGCCCGGCGGGGAACTGGACCGCCTGGTCCGGGAGGGCGCGCGCACCGTCGGGGCGGGCGCCGTCTGGGCGGTCGGCGACGCCGGGGGCCCGCTCGGCGGGGGCGGCCACGGCGCGCTCGGGCAGGGCCCGTACGCGCGGCTCGCCCCCGGTCCGGACACGCTGTACGACCTGGCCAGTCTCACCAAGATCGTCGCGCTCTGGCCCTGCGCCGGGGTGCTCCGGCGGTCCGGACGGCTTCCGCTGGACGAACCGCTCGGCCACTGGTGGCCGCCCGCCGCCGGGCGCCCCGCCGGTGGGGTGACGGCGCGTCAGCTCCTCTCCCACACCGCCGGGATGCTCCCGTACACCCGCTTCGAGCAGCTCTACGGGCGGGCACCGGCGGCGATCCGGGCCGGGGTGATCGCCGCCCCGTTGCACCGCGTGCCGGGGGCCGCAGTCGAGTACACCGACCGGGCCGCCGTGCTGCTCACCTACCTGGTCGAGGACCTCGGCGGCGCCCCGCTGGACGAACTCGCCGCGCGCTGGGCCTGGCGGCCACTGGGCATGACCGACACCCGCTACGGTCCGCTCGACGCCGCGGCGGTCGCCCGCACCGCGCCCACCGAGCTCGACCGGTCGACCGGCGCCCACCTGCGCGGCGTCGTGCACGACCCCTCGGCCCGGCTGCTCGGAGGCGTCTCCGGCAACGCCGGGGCCTTCTCCACCCCCGCCGACCTCGCCCGCTTCCTCACCGCCCTGCTCGCCCCGCCGCCCCACCTGCCTTGGGGTGAACCGTGGATCGCCGAATCGCTGCGCGAGCAGACCGGCGGCCTCGCCCCCGCCCGCGGCCTGTCCTGGCAGTACGCCCCCGGCACCGAACCCGCCGAGGGCACCTTCGTCCACTACGGCTTCACCGGCACCGGCATCTGGGTCTCCCGTCGGCTGGGCCGCTGGGCCCTGTTGCTCACCAACCAGGTGCACCACAGCCGGATCACCCAGTCCCTCACCGACCTGCGCAACGCCTTCCGGCGGGCCGTCTTCGGGTGAGCCGCCGGCGCCGAGTACCCGATCGGGTGGATTAGGTACGAACCACCTTTCGTGGCGCGGGGACCGGGGCAGGGTGGCCGCGACGGAGGACGGCCGGCGGAGGAGGCGCGATGACGGACACCTGGACACTCTCGGAGGAGGAGTGGCTCGCCCGGATGGTGCGCGCCTACATCGGTTGCAGCGTGCTGCTCACCGACCGGGGCGGCAAGGTCCTGTTGCTGAAGGCCAGTTACCGCGACCAGTGGCAGTTCCCCGGTGGTGGGATGGACCCGGGGGAGGGGCCGGCCGAGTGCGCGGCCCGGGAACTGCACGAGGAGACCGGACTGGTGGCCCGAGAGCTGCGGCTGCTGGTCGTGGAGTGGCGCGAGGCGATCCCCGACCAGGGCCAACACGCCCACCCCGCCGTGCACTTCATGTTCGACGGCGGCGCGGTGGAGCCGGGTGCGGTGTTCCGGCTCCAGGCGGAGGAGATCGCCGGCCACGGCTACTTCACCCCCGCCCGGGCGGCCGCCCTGCTGCACCCCTGTGCGGGGCGCCGTCTCACCGCGGCCCTGGAGGCCCGGCGGACCGGCGTCGCCGCGCTGCTGCACTCGGCGGGGTACGTGGGATGAGAGCCCCCGGAGGACGGTCAGAGCAGAGTGCTCCAGTAGTACCAGAACCGGTTGAGCACCATCAGCGCGATCACGGCCGCCCACAGCACCGGGAGCGCCCAGTGGTAGCGCGCCGCCTCCCGGACGACCGTCCGCATCCTCGGCCCGACCGGGATCACCCCGGTGCGGAGGTTGTGCAGCGTGGTGTACCAGAACAGCAGCACCACCGTCGCCCACACCACCATGCAGTACGGGCACAGCGCGCCGATGTCGTACAGCGCCTGGCCGACCAGCCAGTGCACGAACACCACACCCAGCGCCGTCCCGCCGTGCAGGCCCAACCAGAACCAGCGCCGGTAGGCGGCGCCGGCCAGTAGCCCCGCCCCGATCGCCGCCAGCGCGCCGAAGGCGGCCAGGCCGAGCAGCGGGTTGGGGAAGCCGAAGACGGAGGCCTGCTCGGTGCGCATCACCGAACCGCAGCTGATCACCGGATTGATGTTGCAGCTGGGGACGTACGACGGGTTCTCCAGGATGCGGAGCTTGTCGAAGGTCAGGACGGCCGAGGCGACGAGACCGACCAGCCCGCCGAGGAACAGCAGGAGGGCGAGGGCCCGGCCGGCGCCGATCGGGCCCGGGCCGGCGGCGTCGGGGGCGGGATGGGAAGGGTGCACGGTAGTCGCGGTCATGACAGCACGCTCCGGTGGCTGGCTGGGAGGGGCCGGCCCGGCCGGGAGTTCGGCCGGGCCGGTGGTGCCGTGCGGCCTACTGCAGACCGGCGGCCTGCTTGACCTGGGCGGTGAACTGCTCCGGGGACGCGGCGGCGTTGCCCGCGAACAGGTTGATCGGCTTGCCGTCCACCTTGACCGTCGGAGTACCGGTCACCTGGCTGTTGTTGAACGCGTCGGCGACCTTCGCCGCCCACGGCGCGTACGTCCGGTCGGTGACCGCCTTCACGAAGGCGTCCGTCTTCAGCCCGGGCACCTGGCCGGCCAGGTCCAGCAGGTGGTTGACGTCGCCGAAGCCGTCCTCGCGCTCGTCCGGCTGGTTGGCGTACAGCACGTCGTGGAACGCCTTGAACTTGTCCACGCCCTCGTTCAGCGCGGCACCGGCCGCGGCCAGCGCCGTGCGCGAGCCCTTGCCGCCGAGGTTCTTGTCCAGGAAGGCGGCCAGGTGGAACTCCACCTTGATCTGGCCGTCCTGGGTGATCTCCTTGACGGTCTGGCCGTTCGCCGCCTCGAAGTGCTTGCAGACCGGGCAGCGGAAGTCCTCGTACACCTCCATGGTGTGCGGGGCGTCGGCCTTGCCGTAGGTGATCACCGTGCCGTCCGGGCCGGTGGCGTTGGCCGGGACGACCAGCGGGGCCGCGGAGGCGGCCGCGGCGGCCTTGTCGTCGTTCTTCGAGCCGGTGTTGATCGCGAGCGCCACACCGCCCGCGAGGGCGAGCACGACGACGGCGGAGACCGACACGACGATCCGCTGACGGCGCTTGGCGGCCTGCTGCTCGCGGCGCTGCGCCTCCTGGATGCGCTCACGGGCGCTGATGCGCTTCTTGTTCTTGTCCTGAGCCATGGGGAAGTCCACTCCTGTACGCGGCGCGCGGGTGCGCGCGGGTGGCCGCACCGGGTGCGGCGGGGGCAAGTGACGCGGGAGTCGTGCGCACTGCCGGCGGGCGTACGGGACCGTGCTCGGAGAAGCGGGGTACGCGCTCAGCAGGCAGGCGCGAAGACCGGCGGACCACGCCGGGGAGCCGGGCTCAGCACCACGTCCTCGCGGCGCGGCCGCTCGTGGTCCGACACCGGCAGTGGCACCCGCAGCACCGGGCGGACCGGGGCGGGCAGCAGCAGGACGAGCAGGGCCCGCAGCGGGCGGGCCACCGACTGGTGCAGCGCGCGCAGTGCCCGGGCCAGGCCGGACAGCGCGGAGTCGCCCAGCCGCAGCCAGGCCGAGGCCGCCAGCGCGATCACCAGGTGCACCAGCAGGAGCAGCAGCTGGGTCGCGGCGGGTGCCAACTGCCCCGCATGACCCAGCGGGCTGCCCAGCAGCGAGCCGTCCACCGAGCCGCCGCCGCAGACCAGCAGGTTCACCCCGCGCGCCGACACGTGCTCGGACAGGACCGGTCCACAGCCGGTCTGGCCCAGGTTGAAGGTGGTGTTGAGCAGCAGCTCGACCGGCACCATCACACCGGAGATGTGCAGCAGCCGCCGCTCCCCGCCGGCCGACACGGCCGCGACCAGGAACACGACGGCACTCGCCGTGGCCACCAGCGACAGCGGCAGAGGGCGACCGGTGATGACCACCTGGCCCAGTGCGGCCATCGGCACGGCGAGCGCGGTGAACACCGCGGCCCGCAGGGCCCTGGTCGCATGGGTGGAGGTCATCACGCCCCGGAGTATGCCATGCCCCTTACGGCGGACACGAGACCGCGTACGGATACGGCGTTGGGGTGACGCCCCCTCAGCGGACCGCGGAGTCGACGGACAGGGCCTAGCCTGGAAGGCATCCCGGCGAGGGGGTGCACACGCATGGCGAGGCCCGAAACCACGGTCGGACAGGTGCTGCTCGACCGCATCGAGGCCCAGGCGGCGGTGCTCGCCGGACTCGACGACGCCGTCCGGGCGGGCGAACCCGACGCGGTCCACCGGATGCGGGTCGCCTGCCGACGGCTGCGCAGCGCCCTGCGGACCTTCCGCCGACTCCTCGCCCCCGGCACCACCGACGCCCTCGTCGCCGACCTGCGCTGGCTGGGCGCCGCCCTGGGCCGCGCCCGGGACCGCGAGGTGCTCGCCGAACGGCTGGCCGCCCGCGCCCGCGAGCTGCCCGCCGTCTGCGGACCGGAACGGGTCGCGGACGCGCTGGAGCGGTGGGGCGAGGCCGAGTACCGGCGGGTGTGGCCGGAGGTGGTCGCGGCCCTCGACAGCCCCCGCCGCCGGGCCCTCGCCACGGCCCTGACCACTCTGCTCGCCGACCCGCCGCTGTGCCCCCGGGCCGCCCGCACCGCCGCCCCCGAACTCTCCCGCATCGCCGCCCAGGAGCAGCGCCGCACGGCCGCCCGTGTCCACGCCGCCCTCGTCGCCGCCCCCGAGCACCGGGACCGGGCGCTGCACGAGGCCCGCAAGGCCGCCAAACGCGCCCGCTACGCCGGCGAAACGGCGGCCGCCGCCGTCGGCCCGGCAGCCGAGTGCTACACGGAACGGATGAAGGCCGTCCAGGAGCTGCTGGGCGAACACCACGACGCGGTGGTCGCCGCCGCGGCCCTGGTCGAACGGGCGGCCGAGAACGGCGAGCCCTTCGCCTACGGCGTGCTCTACGCGGGCCAGCTGGCGGCGGCGGAGGCGGCGCGCGGGCGGTTGCCGGAGGTGTGGGCGGAGGCGGGGAAGCGGAAGCTGACGCGGTTCGGCTGAGGGCTTCGAACCGGGTTCTCCGCCCGCCCCGGGGAGGCGCAGGCGTGTCGGGCGGGGCCGCCGGGGCGGCGGGGCGAGGCAGGCGAAGACGCGATGGTCCTGCACGGGGAGCGGGAAGACCCCCCGGGCTCGGCCGGCTCCGACGAGGCCGCCCAGCGGGGCGGCGGAGGCTGCTGAGCGACGGCCCCTTGCGTCGCTGGCGTGCCGCCGCCGGTGGACGGCGGGACCACGGCCGCGGGACCACGGCCATCCGACGGTTCGCCCGAGGGCGTTCGGGGGCCTGGGGCCGGGAGCGCGCTACAGGGGGCTGAGCCCCGCCGAGAGGGCCGCCTCGCGGAGCAGGTCGCGGAGCATCGCGGCGGTGAGCCGACCGGTGTTCGTGTTGCGCGGGCTCACGTGGTAGCAGCCGTAGAGCCGCAGGTCGGGGCCGCCGTCGCGGGCGGGGAAGGTGGCCAGGGCGGCGTGGCCGAAGGCGGGGCGGGGGCGCGGGACCAGCCAGCCGGCGTCGGCGATCACCGGCAGCATGGCCTGCCAGGCGAAGCCGCCGAGGGCGATGACGGTCCGGACGGTGGGGCGCAGCAGTTGCATCTCGCGGGTGATCCAGGGGCGGCAGGTCTCGCGTTCGGCGGTGCTGGGCTTGTTGTCGGGAGGGGCGCAGCGGACCGGGTCGGTGATCCTGACGCCGTACAGCTCCAGACCGTCGCCGTGGCGGACGGACTGCGGGCGGTTGGCGAGCCCCAGCTCGTAGAGCGCCGCGTAGAGGAGGTCGCCGGAGGGGTCGCCGGTGAAGATCCGGCCGGTGCGGTTTCCGCCGTGGGCGGCGGGCGCGAGGCCGACCATGACGAGTGGGGCCTCGGGCGGGCCGAAGCCGGGGATGGGGCGGGCCCAGTAGTCCCAGTCCTGGTAGGCGCGGCGCTTGGTGCGGGCGGCCTCCTCGCGCCATTCGACCAGCCGGGGGCAGGCCCGGCAGTCGGTGACGACGCGGTCGAGCTCGGCGAGTCCGGTGGCGCGGGCAGCGGCCTCGGCGGGGTGGCGGGGGTGGCTCGGGTCGTCGGCGGGGACCAGCTGCATGGCTCCGATCCTAGGGCGTGTGCCCGCTCGGTCCGGCCGCTGCCGGGCAGCGGTAGCGTGGAATCAGTTGCTCCGGCGGCCCCGGCCGGTCCGGTCGGCGGTGGCCGCAGGCACGGGTGTGCGCGGAGGCCGCGAGGAGGCCGCGATGATCGTCGATTCGGTACTGGGGGCTCTCGGGGGGCTGGTCGGGCTGGGGGTGGTCTGGGCGGGGCTGAGCATCCGGGTGGTCCAGCAGTTCCAGAAGGGCGTGGTGTTCCGCTTCGGGCGGGTGCGCGACGAGGTCCGCGAGCCTGGGCTGGTCGCGTTGATGCCGATCGCGGACCGGCTGCGCCGGGTGAACGTGCAGATCGTGACGATGCCGATCCCGGCGCAGGAGGGCATCACCCGGGACAACGTGACCGTGCGGGTGGACGCGGTGGTCTACTTCCAGGTGCAGGACCCGGTCAAGGCGACGGTCAACGTGCAGGACTACAACTTCGCGATCTCCCAGGTCGCGCAGACCTCGCTGCGGTCGATCATCGGCAAGAGCGAGCTGGACGACCTGCTGGCCAACCGGGAACCGATCAACCAGGGGCTGGAGTTGATGATCGACAGCCCGGCGCTGGGCTGGGGCATCCAGATCGACCGGGTGGAGATCAAGGACGTCGCCCTGCCGGAGTCGATGAAGCGCTCGATCGCGCGCCAGGCGGAGGCCGAGCGGGAGCGGCGGGCGCGGATCATCACGGCGGACGGTGAGTACCAGGCCTCGGAGCGGCTGTCGTCGGCGGCGGCCGTGATGAGCGCGACCCCGTCGGCGCTCCAACTCCGCCTGCTGCAGACCGTGGTGGAGGTGGCGGCGGAGAAGAACTCGACGCTGGTGCTGCCGTTCCCGGTGGAGCTGCTGCGCTTCCTGGACAGCGCGACGGAGTCCCAGCAGCGGGATCTGCTGTCGGCCGCCGCCGTGGCGGCCGCGGCGAAGTCCGCGGAGCAGGCGGTGGAGAGCGGCGAGGTGCCGGAGCCGGAGTTCGAGCATGAGCAGTCCGAGCGCGAACTCCCTCCGCTGGAGGACGTGTTGTCCCGCTCGCCGCTGGAGGACGGAGACCTGGAGGGCGGTCGCGCGGAGGCGGACGGGAAGGACGGGCCGGAAGAGCGCACGGAGCCCGGGGCGACGCCCTGACGGGCGCCCGGTGGCGTGCGGCATCGGCCCGGACCACGATGGACGAGAGGGAGCGAGGTCAGGAGGCGGACCATGACCAGAGCCGGCGACATCATGCACCAGGGCGCGGAGTGCGTCCGCGAGCAGGAGACGCTCGCGGACGCCGCCCGGATCATGCGGGAACGGCACGTGGGCGCACTGCCCATCTGCGGGGAGAACGACAAGTTGCTGGGCATCGTGACCGACCGCGACATCGTGCTGCGCTGCGTCGCGGAGGGTCGCGACCCGGCCGGGATGACGGCGGGCGAGCTGGCGCAGGGCAGGCCGATGACGGTGGAGGCGGACGAGGACTGTGAGCAGGTGCTGCGCGTCATGGAGCAGTACCAGGTCCGCCGGCTGCCGGTGATCAACCACCCGGAGCACAAGCTGGTCGGCATGATCAGCGAGGCCGACATCGCGCGCGGGCTGCCGCAGGCGCGGCTCGCGGAGTTCGTGGCGGCGGTGTGCGCGGAGGAGCCGCCGAAGAAGGAGGCGCTGCAGGGCTGATCGGGCCGGACGCCCGGGTGCGACCCGGGCCCGTGGGGGAACGGGCCCGGGTCGCACCCGCGTGTCCGGCCCAGGACCGGTTCTGTCGGTAACTTTGGTTGTCGAAATGCCATTCGGTAACTACAGTTGTCGCCATGACTGCTGTGGAGATCACTCCCGAGGAACGGTCCGAACTGGCCAGTGCCCTCCTGGAGGCGCTGAACCCCCTCGCCACCGCCGTGCGCGCCCGGGCGGCCGGGCTGCCCGAGGAGCGGATGTGGGACGCCGACCCGGCCGAGGTCGCCCTCTCCGTGCTGTCCGCCTGGAAGCTGGTGGACGTCGAGGTCAAGCGGCTCACCGCGACCGCGGCCGCCACCGCCGGCTCCTACGGCGCCAGCTACGAACAGCTGGGCGTCGCCTGGGGCATCACCCGCCAGGGCGCCCGGAAGAAGTGGCCGGAGGCGGTCGGCCGTCCGGCGGCTCGACCTGGTTCGCTCGAACTGTTCGGTGGTACCGCCGAATTGGCCCGGGACGAGGCCGCGGACGGCTGGCGCTGGACGGCCACCGGCGCGGACGGCGAAACCGGCCGGGCGGCGGTCGGCCACCCGACCCGGGAGGAGGCCGCGGCGCACGCCGGGGCCTTCCTCGCCGAGCACGCGTAGTCAGTCGACGGGCCGGGCGGCGGCCCGCAGCTCCCGGGCGATGAGCTCCGCCAGGTGCAGGGCCCGGCGCCCGTCCGCGAGTTGGGCGATCTGGGTGCGGCAGCTGAAGCCGTCCGCCAGCACCACCGTGTGGGGCCCGGCCGCCCGGACCTCGGGCAGCAGGACCCGTTCGGCGATCGCCTCGGACACCTCGAAGTGGCCCTGCTCGAAGCCGAAGTTGCCCGCCAGACCGCAGCAGCCGGAGTCCAACACCCGGTTGTGCAGGCCCAGTCTGGCCTCGACCCGGCGGTCCGCCGCGCTGCCGAGCACCGCGTGCTGGTGGCAGTGGGTCTGGGTGACGGCGTCGGACCGGACGTGGGGGAGCGGGGCGTCCGGGGCGTGCTCGTCGATGAACTCGGCGAAGGTGCGGGTCCGTTCGGAGAGGGGGCGGCCGTCCGCGCCGAGCAGGCGGGGCAGGTCCTCGCGCAGGGTGGCGGTGCAACTGGGGTCCAGACCGACCACGGGGGTGTCGGCCGGGACCGAAACGGCCGCCAGCGCGGCCAGGCTGCGCCGCAACACCCGGCGGGCGGTGCCGAGTTGGCCGGTGGAGTACCACGTGAGACCGCAGCACACCGGCCCGTCGGGCAGCCGGACGTCGAAGCCCAGGTGCTCCAGCACCTCGACGGCCGAGCGCAGCACCTGCGGCTGGAGCTGGTTGGAGAAGGTGTCCGGCCACAGCAGCACCGGCCGGGCCCCCGCCGGGGCCGGGTGGGCGGCGCGGTGCCGCCGGTACCAGCGGGTGAAGTTCTCGAGCGGGAAGACCGGCAGCACCCGGCGCCGGTCGATCCCGCCGAGCCGCTTGAGCAGCGCGCCGGCCGGGGAGCGGACCAGCGAGTTGGCCGCCCCCGGCGCGAGCGCGACCGCCCGCAGCCACAGCGGCAGCCAGCCCATCGAGTAGTGCGGGAGCGGGCGCGGACGGTGCCGGTAGTGCTGGTACAGGAACTCCGTCTTGTAGGTCGCCATGTCGACGTGCACCGGGCAGTCGCTCGCGCAGCCCTTGCAGCTCAGGCAGAGGTCCAGCGCCTCCCGCACCTCGGCCGAGCGCCAGCCGTCCGGGACCGCCTCGCCGCGCAGCATCTCGGCGAGCAGCCGGGCCCGGCCCCGGGTGGAGTGCCGCTCCTCGCCGGTTGCCATGTAGCTCGGGCACATCACCCCGGTGGTCGGGTCCACGCACTTGGCGACGCCCACGCAGCGGTGCACCGCCTTGGTCAGACTGCCGCCGTCCTGCTCGTACGGAAGGGCCAGCGGCAGCGGGCGGCGGGGGGAGGTGACGAAGCGCAGGTCGGCGTCGAGCGGGCGCGGGTCCACCAGGGCACCGGGGTTGAGCAGGTTCTCCGGGTCCCAGATCCGCTTGAACTCGCCGAACAGGCCGATCACTTCGGGTGGGTACATGCGCGGCAGCAGTTCGGCGCGGGCCTGCCCGTCCCCGTGCTCGCCGGAGAGCGAACCTCCGTGGGAGACCGCCAGATTGGCGGCCTGCTCCAGGAACTCCCGGAAGACCCCACCCCCTTGGGGCCGGTCCAGCGGGAAGTCGATCCGCAGGTGCACGCAGCCGTCGCCGAAGTGCCCGTACGGCACGCCGCGCAGACCGTGCCGGCGCAGCAGGGCGCGCAGGTCCCGCAGGTAGTCGCCGAGCCGCTCGGGCGGGACGGCGGAGTCCTCCCAGCCGGGCCAGGCCTCGCCCCCGCCGGGCAGCCGGGTGACGATCCCGGCGCCCGCCTCCCGGATGGCCCACAGCTGGCGCTGCTCGGCCGGGTCGGTGACCAGGGCGACGGCGGCCGAACGCTCGCGGCGCACCGCGTCGGCCAGCCGGCGGGCGGCCTGGTAGGCCTCCAGCGCGGTGGCGCCGCCGGTCTCCAGGAACAGCCAGCACCCGCCCGCGGGCAGCCGGTCCAGGGCGGGCGGGCGCGGGCCGGCCGCCAGCAGCGCGGCGATCAGGTCGGCCGCCATGCCCTCGGCGGTCAGCGGACCGTACGGCAGCAGGGCGGGGACGGCGTCGGCGGCGGCGCCCTCGTCGGGGTAGCCGGCCACCACCAGGGCGCGCGCGGGCGGGTCCTCGACCAGCCGGACGGTGGCGCCCAGCAGCAGCGCGCAGGTGCCCTCGGTGCCGGTGAGCGTCCGGGCGAGGTCGTGGCCGTGCTCGGGCAGCAGTGCGTCCAGCGGGTAGCCGGAGGTGCGGCGCGGCAGCCGGGGCATGCCCTGGCGGATGACGGCGAGGTTGCGGTCGGTGAACTCCTGGAGCCGGCTGTGGAGCCGGCCGGCCCGGCCGGGCAGCTCCCGCAGCCCCGCGCGCTCGGCGCCGGTCAGCCGCCCGCCCACGCTCAGCTCGGTGCCGTCCGCGAGCAGCAGCTCCAGCTGCTCCACGTTGTCGGAGGTGCGGCCCCAGGCGAGAGAGCGGGCGCCGCAGGAGTCGTTGCCGATCATGCCGCCGAGGGTGCAGCGGCTGTGGGTGGACGGGTCCGGCCCGAAGCGCAGTCCGTACGGTCGGGCGGCGCGCTGGAGGTCGTCCAGCACGGTGCCGGGCTGGACGCGGGCGGTGCGGGCCCGCGGATCGATCTCCAGCACCGCGCCGAGGTGGCGGCGGAAGTCCAGCACCACCGCGCCGGGGCCGATCGCCTGCCCGCCGACGCTCGTCCCCGCCCCGCGCGCCACCACCGGCACCCCGTACTGGCGGCACAGGGCCATCGCGGTGCGCACGTCGTCCAGGTCGGCGGGCTTGACCACGCCGAGCGGCAGCTGCCGGTAGTTGGAGGCGTCGTGGCTGTAGACCGTGCGCTCGGCCGTGCCGAAGCGGACCTCCCCGCGCAGCACGGTGGCCAGCTCACGGGCCAGTTCGGACCCGGCAACGGCGGACGGACGGCTCACCAGGGACCTCCGGGGCGGGTGCGGCAGCGCTCCGCCGATGATCGCAGTCCGGGCGCTGTCCGGGAACCGGGCACGACGGGGGTTCCGCCGACGGGGTGTGATGTGGCACCCGCGGCGAACGTGATCAACGACTCCGGGGCCCGGCCGGACCGGACGCCCACCTAGCCCGCCTGCCGATCGGCGGGCCGCTGTCCTTGGCGGTCGAGCTGTCGGCGCAGCCGGGGCCGGTCCGGCGGATCGCCGTCGCGCCGGCCGCGGACGGCGGTGCCGCGCACGCCTGACGGACGCTACTTGCGACCGGTGAGGGTGCCGCGGGCGATGTGGGAGAGCTTGGCGACCTCGAAGGCCGGGTAGGCGCCGCCGGCCAGCAGGGAGAACTTGATCCCCAGCCGCCCGCCGGGCTTGCGGTGGCCGGGCGGCATGAAGCGGCGGTGGTGCTCGGCGGCCCGGTGGAAGAACTGCGGGCGTTCGGCGCGGGTGACGCAGCCGGCGAGGTCGAAGACGAACAGGTAGTGCCGGATCATCCGGATGAACAGGGCGTCGCGCACCGCGTACAGGTGCGGCTGGTCCTCCAGCAGGGCGAAGCTGCGCTCGTACTGGTCGAACAGGTCGAAGACGCTGCTGCCGGGGCCGCCGGCCGGGTGGACGGTCTCCCGGCGGCGCAGCTGGACGCACTCGCGGGCCAGCACGGCGGCCTTCCGGGCGCCGAGCAGCGCCGCGTGGACGACCGGGATCTCCTCGTACCGGCCGTCGGGGAAGGCGAGCCCCAGCTCCTCCCAGTGGCCGCGGCGGATCAGCCGGTCCCAGATCAGCGGCGGGGCGCCGAACAGCTCGGGCCGGTCGAAGGGGGCGAAGGCCTCGGGGCCCGCCTCGGCGAGCAGGGCCTCGGCGCCGCCGGGCCAGTCCCGGTCGTTGTGGCGGCGGGAGTGGCCGAACAGCAGGACGTCCACCGGGCCGGTCTGCTGGAGCCGGTCGGCGAGCGTCTGGAGGGCGTCCCGGGGGAGCAGGTGGTCGGCGTCCAGGAACAGCAGGTAGTCGCCGGAGGCCCGCGCCGCACCCGCGTTCCGGCTCACTCCGACCCCGACCGCCGCGTTCAGGTGCAGCACCGACACCTGCGGGTGCCGGGCCGCGTAGGAGTCGGCGAGCCCGGCCGGGGTCTCGGGGGAGCGGTCGGCGACCACGATCACCTCGACGTTCGCCAGGGACTGGGCGAGCAGCGAGTCCAGGCAGTCGGCGAGCTGTTCGTGCTGGTCGTAGGCGGGGAGCACGACGCTGATCAGGGGTGAGGGCATGACGCCGGAGCGTAAGAGGGCGGGCGAACCGTGGCAAAGGCCTGACGGTGCGTAATTACGAGCAATTGGCGCAAACCGTACGAGCGTGCGCCATATCTTCACGCCGCCTTCTGGGCGTGCACACGCCGACCGGCGACGCCGCGAGGCCCGCGGCGCGGAGTGCGTCGCGGGCCTGGGGCGTGTACGGAGGGAGGGCCGGGCCGGCTCAGTACCAGTGGTGGGCCTGCCAGAACGACCACGCGGCGCAGGGGCTGCCGTAGCGGGTGTTCATGTAGTCCAGGCCCCACTTGATCTGGGTGGCCGGGTTGGTGCGCCAGTCGGCGCCGGCGGAGGCCATCTTGGAGCCGGGCAGGGCCTGGACCAGGCCGTAGGCACCGGAGGAGGCGTTGACGGCCAGCGGGTTCCAGCTGCTCTCGCGGAACACGATGTTGCTGAAGCACTGCAGCTGGCCGGCCGGCACGATCTGCGCGGCGATCTGCTGCGGGGTGCCGGAGTAGCTGTTGAGGTTCTGGCGCTGCTGGGAGCGGGAGGCGGCGGCGTCGGCCTGGGCCTTGGCGTCCGCCTGGGCCTTCGCGTCGGCCTCGGCCTGCGCCTGGGCGGCGGCCTGGGCGGCGGCGTCCGCCTGGGCCTTCGCCTGGGCGTCCCGAGCGGCCTGGGCGTCCTGTGCCGCCTGGGCGTCCTGGGCGTCCTGGGCGTCCTGGGCGGCCTGGGTGGCCTTGTCGGCAGCGGCAGCGGTGTCGGCCTGGCCCTGGTCGCCGACCGGCTTGCCGTCCACCGAGACGGCGGCCGCCGGGGCGGCGGCCTCGGTGGATCCCCCGACCTGTGGGATGGCGAGTGCGGCGGTGGCGGCGCTCGCGACCACGAGGGTGGCGACACCGGTGATCAGGGAGTTGCGGCGGGCATGGCTGAGCTGCATGGAGCGGACGATCCTTTTCCGTCGGGGGCCGTGCCGGGGCACTGGGCGGGCATCGCGTGGGCTCCGGGTGGGCGGTGCCCGCGCGGCCGTCCGGGACGGCCGTGGCGCCCCGGCGGTGACGGCGGGGCGAGCGGGCTGCGCGCGGCGGACCGGGCCGGCCGGCGCTGCCTGGCGACGGGCCATTCTTGGCAGGGCCCGAGACGGGTGGCAAAGGGGTTCGCTACTACGACCGGTAGTGGCTGCGGGGCGGGCGCGACCGGGCGAGCGGGTGAGTTTGGGGATGTTTGTCCGTTTTGGATACCTGGGGGTCGCGGGCAGGCGGCACCGCTGGATGGCGGCCCGCGAAAAGGCGATGGCCTGCGTTCTTCAGGCGGGGCCCGGGGCCCGCGCGAGCGGCCGGTGATGGCCGGTCGGGGCCGGTCGGCGGCTGGGTCGACCGTGTCCACTATCCAGGGCCGTAGACGCGAAACCTTCTGTGGGCGGGCTCACAGGAGGGCGGCGCCGACATCGACGCAGCGTGACCGGTCGGTCGCCGTTCGCCGGTGGTCGGGGCGGCGGCCGTGACGGGGCAGCGAAAGGCACCGGGCCCGGAAGCCTCCGCAACGGCTTCCGGGCCCGGCGTTCCAGCGCGGTGCGGACGGGTCAGGACTCCGCCGCCACCGCCGCCCGCCGCCGTCGGCCCACCACGGCCGCGGCGCCGAGCACGATCGCCGCGGCGACCAGCGACAGGTACATCTGCTGGCGTCCGTCGTGGTCGGTGAACATGTACACCACGACGAAGCCGATCATGCCGATGGCGAACCAGGTGAGATAGGGGTACAGCCACATCCGGACGGTGTGGCGCTCGGGCATCTCGCGCTCGATGATCTTG
Organism: Kitasatospora sp. NPDC017646; assembly: GCF_044329365.1. NCBI lineage: Bacteria > Bacillati > Actinomycetota > Actinomycetes > Kitasatosporales > Streptomycetaceae > Kitasatospora > Kitasatospora sp. NPDC017646. Next base: position 307,404 of record NZ_JBIRJC010000006.1, read on the forward strand.
CGCATCCGCAGCTGGGTGGCGCAGATGACCAGCCAGACGAACAGCGCGACGGCCCCGGAGGAGTTCAGCAGGAAGGCGAACACCGTCTTGGGCGAGGTGTAGTTGAAGAAGACGGCGACGAAGCCGAAGACCACGGAGGAGAGGATGGCCACCCGCGGCACGCCGCGCGAGGTCACGGTCGCGAAGGCCTTGGGGGCGTCGCCGCGCTGGCCGAGCGAGAAGGCCATCCGGGAGGCCGTGTACATCCCGGAGTTGAGGCAGGACAGCACGGCCGTCAGCACGATCACGTCCATGACCTGGCCCGCGTGCGGGATGCCCACGTGGTCCAGGACCGCCACGTACGGGCTGGCCTTGACCTCGGGCGAGTTCCAGGGCAGCAGGGTGACCACGAGCAGGATCGAGCCGAGGTAGAAGATCCCGATCCGCCAGATCACGCTGTTGGTGGCCTTGCTGACCGCCTTCTCCGGGTCCTCCGACTCGCCGGCCGCCAGGGTCACGATCTCGCTGCCCATGAAGGCGAAGACCACCGTGAGCATGCCGGTGAACACCGCCCCCACGCCGTGCGGCAGGAAACCGCCCTGGCCGGTCAGGTTGCTGGCACCGACCGCGTGGGTGCCGGGCATCAGGCCGAAGGCGGCGAGGACGCCGATCACCAGGAACGCGGCGATCGCGACCACCTTGATGCCGGCGAACCAGAACTCGAACTCGCCGTAGGAGGCGACCGAGAACAGGTTGGTGGAGGTCAGCACGCCCATGACTATCAGCGCCCAGCCCCACTGCGGCACGCCGGGCACCCAAGTGTTGAGGATCTTGGCGCCGGCCGTGGCCTCGACGGCGAGCACCACGACCCAGAAGAACCAGTACAGCCAGCCGATGGTGAAGCCGGCCCAGCGGCCCAGCGCGCGGTCCGCGTACGCCGAGAACGAGCCGCTCTGCGGATCGGCCGCGGCCATCTCGCCGAGCATCCGCATCACCAGCACCACCAGCACGCCGGCCAGGGTGTAGGAGAGCAGGATGCCGGGGCCGGTGGACGCGATGCCCGCACCGGAGCCGACGAACAGGCCGGCGCCGATCACGCCGCCGATGGCGATCATCGACAGGTGGCGGTTCTTGAGCCCGGCCTTCAGGTGGCCGTCGCCACCGTGTCCGGCTGGGCCGAGCGGGTGACGGGCCTGGGTGGTGTCCGTCGCCTGCTTGGTGGTGTCCGCACTCATGGAGGGTGTCCTCTGCCTTTCCGGCGCGGCATGACCCTCGGCTCGTCGTGCCGGAGGGTGGGGGACAGATCCGCGCATTGCGGTGCAACCTAACTTCTACGCTCGAGTATCGGAACAATGCTTTCATAACTGTTCGCTTACCGAACTTAAAAAGCCAGGTCAGGAGGGTTGTGGAGGTGGCATGAAATGCTCAAATCTGATGCATCGTCAGCGTTCGAAAGCCTCCCGCCGGCCTGGGGACGACGAGGTGTGGCCGATCTGGGCGAATCCGGGCAAAGTGGGAGTCTCGGGGCACTTCGGACGTTCTCGGAGCCACTCCATGCAGACGACTTGGAAGGGGACGATCAGTTTCGGGCTGGTCAGCATCCCCGTCCACCTGTACTCCGCCACCCAGGAGCACGATGTCCCGCTGCACCAGGTGCATGCCAAGGACGGCGGGCGGGTGCGGATGAAGCGGTACTGCGAACGGGAGGAGAAAGAGGTCCCGTACGCCGAGATCGCCAAGGGCTACGAGTCGCCCGACGGCCGGACGGTCACGCTCAGCGACGAGGACCTCGCCGATCTGCCGCTGCCCAGCAAGAAGGTCATCGATGTGCTGGCCTTCGTGGACGCGACCGAGATCGACCCGCTGATGTTCTCCAAGGCCTACTACGTGGGCGTCGCCGACAAGGCGGCCGCCAAACCGTACGCCCTGCTGCGCGACGCCCTGGTGGCGTCCGGACAGATAGCCGTCACCAAGATCGCGCTGCGCACCCGGGAGTCGCCCGCGGTGCTGCGGGTGCACGACGGGACGCTGGTGCTGCAGACCTGCATCTGGCCCGACGAGGTCCGCCCGGCGGCCGGGATCGCGCCCGAGGAGAACGTCGCGGTGCGGCCGCAGGAGCTCAAGATGGCGCGGTCGCTGATGGACACCCTCTCGGAGGACTTCGACCTCTCCCAGCTGCACGACGACTACCAGCAGGCGCTCCAGCAGGTGATCACCGCCCGGCTGGAGGGCGTCGAGGTCCCGCACGAGGAGGAGGCCGGCGGGGCGCCGGACAACGTGATCGACCTGATGGAGGCGCTGCGCAGCAGCCTCAAGCAGGCCAAGGGCCAGCGGGCGCCGGCCGCCGGGCCGGAGAAGCCGGAGGAGGAGCCGGCCCCCCGCAAGCGCGCGGCGCCGAAGAAGACCACCGCCGGAGGGAGCGCGGCCGAGAAGGCCACCGGGAAGACCGCGGCCGGGAAGAGCGCGGCCGCCAAGAAGACGTCTCCGGCGAAGAAGACCACCACCCGCAAGTCCACGGCTCCGCGCAAGGCCTCCTGACCCCGCGGGCCGGGCTGTCCCCCTCTCCAGCACTGGAGGCGATCCCGATGGACCTGCTCACCTACGAGGAACTCGACACCGGCCCCGACGCCCCGCGGAACCCCAGCCGGGGGCACCGGGCCTGGCACTGGCTGCTCAGCCTCAGCCCGACCGTGGTGACGTTCATGGTCGCGCTCTCGATCGGTCTGTGCATGGTCGCCGTTCAGACGTACTGGGCCCCGATGCTCGGCCTGATGGCGTTCTTCTGGTTCCTGACGTTCGTCGCCCTGGTCGGCGTCGTCGCCCGCTGGATGACGCCCGGCCGGGGCAGGCACCGGATGGCGGCCTCCTGACCCGGCCGGGCGGCGCGTCCGGGAGGGCTCAGCCGATCCACACCGTGGTGACGTTGCAGAACTCCCGGATGCCGTGCCCGGACAGCTCCCGTCCGAAGCCGGAGCGCTTGACGCCGCCGAAGGGCAGCGCCGGGTGGGAGGCGGTCATGCCGTTGAAGAACACCCCGCCGGCCTGGATGTCCCGGACGAAGCGCTCCTGCTCGTCCTGGTCGGTGGTCCAGACGTTGGAACTGAGCCCGAACGGGGTGTCGTTGGCGAGCGCCACCGCCTCGTCCAGGTCGGCGACCCGGTAGACGGTGGCGACCGGGCCGAAGGTCTCCTCCTGGTGGATCCGCATCGCCGGGGTGATGCCGGTCAGGACGGTCGGCTCGTAGAACCAGCCGGTGTCCCAGCCCATCGGGCGCTCGCCGCCGCACTCGACGCGGGCGCCGTGGGTGCGGGCGTCCTCGACCAGCTCCTCCAGGTCGTCCCGGCCCTGGCGGCTGGCCAGCGGGCCGACGTCGGTGCTCTCGTCCATCGGGTCGCCGATCCGCAGCGAGCGCATCGCCTCGGTGAAGGCGGTGGTGAAGCGGTCGTAGACATCGGTGTGCACGATGAAGCGCTTGGCGGCGATGCAGGACTGGCCGTTGTTCTGCACCCGGGCCCGCACCGCGGTGCTCACCGCGGCCTCCAGGTCGGCGCTGGGCAGGACCACGAACGGGTCGCTGCCGCCCAGCTCCAGCACGGCCTTCTTCACCTCGTCGGCCGCGGTGGCCGCCACCGCCCGCCCGGCCGGCTCGCTGCCGGTGAGGGTGACGGCGGCGACCCGACGGTCCCGGATCACGCCGTCCACCGAGTCCGAGCCGATCAACAGGGTCTGGAAGCAGCCTTCCGGGAAGCCGGCCCGCTGGAAGAGGTCCTCGAGCGCGAGCGCGGTGCGCGGCACGTTGGAGGCGTGCTTGAGCAGGCCCACGTTGCCCGCCATCAGGGCCGGGGCGGCGAAGCGGACCACCTGCCAGAACGGGAAGTTCCACGGCATCACGGCGAGCACCGGGCCGAGCGGGCGGTAGCGCACGTACGCGCGGGCGGCCCCGCTGTCGGCCACGTCGGCCGGGGAGGGGTGCTCGTCGGCGAGCAGCGCCTCGGCGTTGTCGGCGTACCAGCGCATCGCCTTGGCGCACTTGGCGGCCTCGGCCCGGGAGGCGGCGATGGGCTTGCCCATCTCCTCGGTCATGGTGCGGGCGACCGCGTCCCGGTCCCGTTCCAGCAGGTCGGCCGCGCGGTGCATCAGTTCGGCGCGGGCGGCGAAGGGGGTGCTGCGGTAGCCGTGGAAGGCGGCTTCGGCACGGGCCAGTCGCCGCTCGATCCCGGCCGCGTCGAGCGGCTCGAAGGTCTGGACGGTCTCGCCGGTCGCGGGGTTGACGCTGGCGATGGGCATGCGGGCTCCCAGTGGGGTCGGGTCCGGTGCGTCTGTCCTCACACCCTCCCCGACGCCACGCCCGCAGGCACGCCACCGCCGCCCGGCGTGTCCCGCCGGGCCGCGGTTCCCGTCGTTCCGGTACTACTCCGGCAGCGACTCCACCCGGGCCGCCGCCTCCCGGGCCCGGGCCCCGGCTCTGGTCCGCGCGGCGGTGACCTGCCGGCCGGGGAAGCGGTGCAGGTACTCGGCCTCCAGCTCCCCGGTGCGCAGCGTGTGCCGCTTCAGTGCCTCCTCCGAGCCGTACAGGAAGGTCTCGTGGCGCGTGCGGTGCAGCTGCTCCAGCTCGTGCAGCAGGGTGTCGTTGCCCAGGGCGTGCGGGGAGATGCCCTCGGGCCGGATGTGCGGGTCGTTGACGTGCCGCATCTCTACCTCCTCGACGGAAGCCCCCTTCTACCGCGTGCCCGGTGTCCGGCACCGGTACACCCGTTCGGTGGCGCAATCAACAAGAGGTCTTGTAAAAGGGGTGTCGCACAAGAACTCTTGTGGATAGTCTCCCGCCATGGACGACACGACGGGCCCCGCGCCCGACACCGCGGGACAGCCGCGAGGTTCCCGGGAGATCCAGGACTCCCGGGTGCTCGCCGCCCTCACCCATCCGCTGCGCCGTCGGCTGATCGACCTGCTCAAGGTCGACGGCCCGGCCACGGTCGGGAAGCTGGCCGAGCGCACCGAGCAGGCGGTCGGCAACGTCAGCCACCACCTGAAGGTGCTGGCCGAGAGCGGACTGATCGAGGAGGCGCCCGAGCTGGCACGGGACCGGCGGGAGCGCTGGTGGCGGCTGGCCGACCGCGAACTCAGCTGGACCAGGGCCGACTTCGACGGCGACCCGGTCACCGAGGCCGTCGCGGACGCGGCCGGATCGATCCTGCTGGAGCGTCAGGTCGAGCTGGTCCGGGAGTGGTCCGTACGGCGCGGCGGCTACGGGCCCGACTGGCGGGACGGCTGCTCGGTGGCCACCCAGGCCTGGCTGCGGCTCACCCCGGAGGAGGCCCGGGAGCTGGCCGCGGACCTCCACGAGGTGATCCAGAAGTGGGCGCACCGGCCCGTGCCCGAGGACGGGATGGACCGCGTGACCGTCCTCGCCTTCGCCCACAGCGTCCCGGCCAGGCCGTGACCGCGACCCTCGCCCCGCCGCCCGACGAGCCCCGAGTCCGCTCCCGCTGGGGCCTGTTCGCCGACCGCGACTTCCGGCTGCTCTGGGCGGGGCAGACCGTCAGCCGGCTGGGCAGCAGCGTCACCACCGTCGCGCTGCCGCTGGTCGCCGTGCTCGCCCTGGACGCCGGGCCGCTCTCCACCGGCCTGCTGACCGGTGCGATCTGGCTGCCCTGGCTGCTGTTCGGCCTGCCCGCGGGGGTGTGGGTCGGCCGGGCGCCCCGGCGGGTCGTGATGATCGGCTGCAACCTCGGCTCAGCCGCGCTGTTCGCGAGCGTGCCGGTGGCAGGCTGGTTCGGCGGGCTCACCATGGCGCAGCTGCTGGTCGTGGCCTTCCTCGGTGGCGTCTGCTCGGTCTTCTTCGACGCCGCCGACCAGGCCTACCTGCCCGAACTGGTCGCGCCGCAGGACCTGATCGAGGGCAATGCCAAACTGACCGGCAGCGGCTCGGCGGCCGAGGTCGCCGGGCGCGGACTGGCCGGGCTGATCGTCCAACTCGTCGGCGCGGCGGGTGGGTTGCTCGTCGATGCGGTGAGCTTCCTGATCGCAGCCGCCACCCTGCTGCGGATCCGCGCCCGGTCGGAGCCGGCGCCCCGGGAGCAGGCGGACCTGCTCGGTCAGGTCCGGGAGGGGTTGTCCTTCCTGCTGCGCGACCCGTACCTGCGCGCCTTCCTGTTCTTCGGCGCCGCCGCCAACTTCGCCCTGATGGGGTACCAGTCGATCCTGGCCCTGTTCCTGGTCCGGTCGGCCGGGATCGCCCCCGGCTGGGTCGGCGCCCTCGCCTCCGCCGCCGCGGTCGGCGGCGTGCTCGGCTCACTGGCGGCGCGCCCGCTGTGCCGCCGGTTCGGAACGGCGCGCGGGACGCGGATCGTGCTGCTGACCGTCACCCCGTTCGGGCTGCTGATGCCGCTGGCCGGGCCGGGCGCCGGGACGGCGCTGTACGTCATCGGGTCGCTGGCCGTGGTCGCGGCGGTGGTGCTCTGCAACATCGTGCTCGGCAGCTTCCGGCAGTCCTACACCCCGCCCGAGCTGCTCACCCGGGTGACGGCCGGCTCGATGTTCGCCGTCCACGCCACCATCCCGCTCGGCGCGCTGACCGGCGGGGCACTGGGCGAGCTGATCGGTCTGCGGGCGACGATGTGGGTGATGACCGGCCTGCTCACGCTCACCGGGACACTGCCGCTGTTCTCGCCGTTGCGCACCCTCCGGGAGCTGCCCACGGCGCCCCCGGAGAAGGGGAAGATCATAGGATGAAATCTTCCGTACCTTCAGGTTCACCTCCCCCGACAGCTCGGACAGATCGCACATGCCGCTTCCCAAGGCCGAACTCCACCTGCACATCGAAGGCACCCTCGAACCCGAGCAGGCCTTCGCCCTCGCCGCCCGCAACTCCGTCGCGCTGCCGTACACCGACACCGAGGAGCTGCGCAAGGCGTACTCCTTCAGCGACCTCCAGTCCTTCCTGGACCTCTACTACGCGCTGATGGCCGTGCTGCGCACCGAGCAGGACTTCGCCGACCTCGCGGACGCCTACCTGGCCCGGGCCGCCGAGCAGGGTGTGCGGCACGCGGAGATCTTCTTCGACCCGCAGGCGCACACCGCCCGCGGGGTTCCGCTCGGCGTGGTGGTGGACGGGCTGACCCGGGCGCTGGCGCGCAGCGAGGAGCGGTACGGCATCAGCACCCAGCTGATCATGTGCTTCCTGCGGGACGAGTCCGCCGACTCCGCGCTGGACACCTTCGAGGCCGCCCGCCCGTACTTCGACCGGATCTCGGGCATCGGCCTGGACTCCGCCGAGGTCGGCAACCCGCCGGCGAAGTTCCGCGAGGTCTACCGCCGGGCCGCCGAGGCCGGACTGCGCCGGGTCGCCCACGCGGGCGAGGAGGGCCCGGCCTCGTACGTCACCGAGGCGCTGGACGTGCTGGGCGTCGAGCGGATCGACCACGGGCTGCGCTGCCTGGAGGACGGCGAACTCGTCGCCCGCCTGGTCCGCGAGCAGGTCCCGCTCACCCTCTGCCCGCTCTCCAACGTCCGCCTGCGCTGCGTCGACACCCTGGCCGACCACCCGCTGCGCGAGATGCTGGACGCCGGGCTGCTGGTCACCGTCAACTCCGACGACCCGGCCTACTTCGGCGGATACGTCGAGGACAACTTCCGCGCCGTGCGGCAGGCACTGGCCCTCGACCAGGAGACCCTGCGCCGGCTGGCCGCCAACTCCTTCCGGGCGTCCTTCCTCGACGACCGGCGGCGGGCCGAACTCCTCGCCGAGGTCGAGCGGTTCACCTTCGAGCTGGTCGAGGGCTGAGCGGAGCGGGCGCGGTGGCGGTGCGCCGCCGCGCCCGGGAGCCGGTCAGTCCAGCGGTGACGGGCCGCCGCGGGCGTAGTGCAGCAGGGTCACACCGTTGGTGAACCGGCGGGTGTCGGTCAGGGTGAGCGGGAGCGGGTGCTCGGTGGGGCGGAAGAGCAGGGTGCCGCGGCCGAGGACGACGGGGTGGACGTAGATCCGGAACCCGTCGATCAGGTCCTGGGCGAGGAAGGCCGCGGCCAGTTCGCCGCCGCTGAGCGAGAGGTCCCCGCCCGGGCCGGCGGTGAGGCCGGCGACCGTCTCGGGGGTGACCTCGCGCAGGACGGTGGTGTTCCAGTCGGCGTGGTCGAGGGTGCGGGAGAAGACGGTCTTCGGCATGTCTCGCCAGATGCCCGCGAACTCCGCCGTCGGGCCGTCGGCGGCCGGGTCCTGGTCGGCGGTGGGCCAGAAGGAGGCCATCAGCTCGTGGGTGCGTCGGCCGGAGACGAAACCACCCATTCGGGCGAGTTCCCGGTTGAAATGGGTGTGCAGCTCGTCGTCGACGCGGTGCCAGCTCAGGTCGTGGTCTGGGCCCTCGAAGTAGCCGTCCAGGGAGACGTTCACGAAGAGGACGATCCTGCGTCGCATGACGGCCTCGCGGGGAGGAGGGCCGCCGCCCGCCCCCGGGGCGGGAGCGGGTGGCGGACGGGAATCAGATCAGGGTGCTCCAGTAGTACCAGAACCGGCTGAGGACCAGCAGCGCGATCACCGCGTACCACAGCGCCGGGACGACCCAGTGGTAGCGCGCGGCCTCCTGCACGCCCACCCGGCCCCTCCGGCCCACCGGGATCACACCGGAGCGCAGGTTGTGCAGGGTGGTGTACCAGAACAGCGGGATCATCGCGGCCCACACCACCATGCAGTACGGGCAGAGCGCGCCGATCCGGTACAGCGTCTGGTACATCAGCCAGGTCACGAAGCCGATCCCGAAGACCGTCCCGGCCTGGAGCCCGAGCCAGAACCAGCGCCGGTACGCCGCCCCGGCGAGCAGGCCGGCGCCGATGGCGATCACCACCCCGAAGGCGACCAGGCCGATCAGCGAGTTGGGGAAGCCGAAGGCCGACGCCTGGTCGCTGCGCATGATCGAACCGCAGCTGATGATCGGATTGATGTTGCAGCTGGGGACGTACGACGGGTCCTCCAGCAGGCGGATCTTGTCCAGGGTGAGGACGGTCGAGGCGAACAGCCCGACCGCGCCGCCGATCAGCAGCAGCCAGGCGAACGGACGGCTCGCCGAGACGGTCCGCGGGGCGGGGGTCGTCACCCGGTCACCTGCTTGACCATCGCGGTGAACTCGTCGGGCGAGGCGGCCTTGCCGTTGGTGAGGACGTCCAGCTTCCTGCCGTCGAGCTTGACGGTCGGGGTGCCGGTGACGTCGCTCTTGTTGAACTCGTCGTTCACCTTGGCCCCCCACGGCGCGTAGGTGCCCTCCTGGACGGCCTTGACGAAGCCGTCGGTCTTCAGCCCGGGCACCTGGCCGGCCAGGTCCAGGAGGTGGTTGACGTCGCCGAAGGCGTCGCTGCGCTCGTCCGGCTGGTTGGCGTACAGCACGTCGTGGAAGGCCTTGAACTTGTCCACGCCCTCGTTCAGCGCGGCGCCCGCCGCGGCCAGGGCGGTGCGCGAGCCCTTGCCGCCGAGGTTCTTGTCCAGGAACGTCGCGAGATGGTACTCGATCTTGTAGGTGCCGGTGTCGGCGAGCTGCTGGACGGTCTTGCCGGTGGTGGTCTCCAGCTGTTCGCAGAACGGGCAGCGGAAGTCCTCGTAGATCTCCAGGGTGTGCGGCGCGTCGGCCTTCCCGTAGGTGATCACGGTGCCGTCGGTGCCGCCAGCGTTGGCGGGGACGACCAGCGGACCGTTCGCGGCGGCGTCCGAGGAGGAGCCGGAGGAACCGCCGACGGCGAAGGCCACACCGGCCGCGAGGGCGAGCACGGCGGCGGAGGCGGCGCCGACCACCACCCGGCGGCGGATCCGGTCGGAGCGCTCGACCTGGGCACGGGCGGCGCGCATGCGCTCGGTGGCGTTGGTCTTCTGGTCGGTCTTGCGGGTGTTGCTCATGGGGTGTCGTCCTGTGCTCTCGGGCGTGCGGAAGGGCGGCGCGACCGGGACCGGGTCGGCGCGGGGAGAGACGACCGTTGAGGGAAGGGCTCAGACGGCCAGGGCGAACACCGGCGGACCGCGTCGGACGGCCGGACGGACCACCGCGTCCTCGGCGGGGACCAGCGAACGGCTGGCCCCGGGGAAGGGCGCCCGGGCCACCGGACGGGCCGGGACAGGCGCGAACAGCAGCCGCAGCCAGCGGGCGGCGGCCGGCAGGTGCCGGTGCAGGAGCTCGCCCAGCATCCGGACCGCCCGCACCAGGCCGGCCAGCGCGGCGTCCGCGCGGTGCAGCCAGAACGCCCCGGCCAGCGCGATCACCGTGTGCAGCAGCAGGAGCAGCAGGACGCCGGTCTGCTCGGACACGCCGTGCCCGAGCAGGAACCCGCCGAGCGAACCACCGCCGCACAGCAGCGGCTGGAGGCCGTGCCCGGCGCCCGGCGGCAGGCTGGGGCAGGAGCGCTGCGCGAGGTCGAACAGAGCGCTGACACCCAGCTCCAGCGGCAGGAAGGCCGCCGCGATCACCGGGTAGCGGCGTTCGCGGCCGGCCAGGGCGAAGGCGAGGACGAAGACGGCGATCGACGCCAGGCCCATCGTGCCGAGCGGCAGGGAGCGGCCGGTGACCAGCACCTGGGCGAGCCCGGCAAGCAGCACGACCAGCGCGGCGAAGACCGCCGCGCGGAGCGTCCTGGTGACCGGGCCGATGTCCATGGCATCCGAGTCTGCCACAGGCTGCCGACTGAACGACCGGGTGGATGGCGGGCTGTGAACAGCCTCACCACCCGGGCTGAGCTGGGCTTATGTGGGTCTTACGGGTTGTGGTCGTGGTCGTGGTCGTGGTCGTGGTCGTGGTCGCGGGCGGGGGCCGGGTGGCCGTCGGCGGCGCCCACCCGGGCCTCGACCAGCTCGCGGAAGTGCTCCAGATCCCCGCGTACCGCGCGCTCGATCGCCCCGGCCTGAGCGAATCCACGCGGCCCGCCGAACTCGCGGTGCACCGCCTCCGGGTCGTACTCCACCCGGATCTGCAGCCGGGTGTGCCGGGGGTCGAGCGGCAGCAGCGCGAACGCGCCGTGCAGGTGGACGGAGTCCAGGGTCCGCCAGGCCATCACCCGGCCGCGCCCGCGGTCGGTGATCTCGGTGTCCACGGACCACTCCGATCCGCCGACCTGGACTCCGAGGTGGGCGAGGTTACGGCCGTGGGGGTGGGCGGTGCGCAGGCCGTCGACGAACTGCGGGTAGTCGTGCACTCGGTGCAGTTGCTCCCAGGTGGCGAGGACGGGGGCGGCGATGTCGATCTGTTCCTCAAGGGTGGTCATGGGGGGCCTCCTCCGGACCCAGCCTGCGCTTTCCCCGGCGGGGAGGCAAAGGGGGGTTGGTGTTTTGGGGGGTGGGCTTTCGGGAGGGTGGGTGGCCGGGGCGGTGGGGGGGGGGGGGGGGGGGGGGGGGGGGGGGGGGTGGGGGGGGGGGCGGGGGGGGGGGGGGGGTG